>CAZMSZ010000006.1:12755-23470 GCA_964569055.1 uncultured Planctomycetota bacterium
GCGCTGAGCATCCTCGCTCGCGCGGGTCGAGAAGCCCGGCCTACACGATCTCGCCCAGCCGGATCCCCGGCTGCGCCTGCTGGATCCGCTGGAACTCGCCCGCGTCCAGCCAGATCCCGCGACAGGCGCTGCAGGCGTCGAGCGTGACCGCGGGGTTGCGCACGCTCTTCACCCGGAGCAGCTGCTTGCCGCAGCGCGGGCACTTGCCGCGCTCGTAGTCGAGGCCGGCCTCGTCCTTGCCGCCGAGGAGCGGCGCCACGTCGCTGGGCGCGCGGTCGAGGAGGCTGCCCAGCTCGGTCTGATCGAACCAGATCCCCTGGCACTCCCCGCAGCGGTCGACCTCCACGCCGTCGACCACCATGGGCGCGAGCTTCCCGTGCGGGCACTTGGGGCAGTCCATGCGCGTGGCCTCCCTCGCCACCGCCCGATCGTATCAGCGAGACGCCGCCTCGCCGTCGGTGGCCGAGAGGAGCGCCGCGAGCGCCGCGTCGCCGTCGCGCCGCGTCCAGCCGCGCTCAGGCAGCGCGAGCTCGGCGCCGGCGAACACGTAGACCACGCCCTCGGTGGCCGCGGTCGCGGCGATCGCGCCGCGCACCCGGTCCGCGTCGGCCGCGCAGCCCGGCGCAGCCAGGAGCGCCCCCGCCCCCGCGGCGTCGCTGGCCGCCCACAGCGCGCCCTCGCCGCAGGCGAAGCAGCGGCGCAGGCGGAGGCCCGCCAGCCACGCCAGCGAGGCGACCGGGTCGAGCGGGGCGCGCGTCCCCTCCCCGAGCGCGCGCGCCAGCGCCGAGGGGGCGGGCTCGAGGTCGAGCCGCTCGAACGCCCCGCCCCCGCGCCAGCCGACCTCGCGGCTGATCCCGTAGGGCTCGCCGAACAGGACCCGCAGCAGGCGCGGGAACGCGACCTCCTCCAGCGCGGCCCCGCGCTCGATCCCCAGCCAGCGCCGCCCGAGCTTGTGCGCGGCGGCGCAGCCGCTGCCCGAGCCGAGGAACGGGTCGAGCACCCAGTCCCCCGGCCGCGACGAGGCGCGCAGCATGCGCGCCAGCAGCGCCTCGCCCTTCTGGGTCAGGTCGCCGCGGCCGACCTTCTCGCGGCTGAAGCTCATGATCTGGATCGAGTCGAGCCGGTCGGCCGCGCTGCAGTTCCAGGTGTCCTCGAGCGGGATCCCCGCCCCGGTCGGCGGCTTGCCGTCGCGGCGCAGGTAGCCCTCGGGGTAGGGGAGGTAGTGCTTGACGAACAGCGGGCGCGGCGAGCGGCCGTACTGATAGATCGTGTCGTGGTTGCGAATGAACTTGTTCGCCTTGGTCTTGAAGCCCGAGACCCAGCCGATCCGCCAGATCACCTCGGCCACGTAGTGCAGGTGCCGGTCGAGCACGAGCCGCAGCCGCTCCTTCTCGTGCTGGTCGATGTGCGCGTAGAGCGTGCCGTCCTCGCGCAGGAGCGCGCGGCACAGCGCCAGGCGCTCGTCCATGAACGACAGCCAGCTCGCCCGCTCCTCGCGGTCGGGGTAGGCCCAGGCGTCGCTCGCGGTGTTGAAGGGCGGGTCGAGGTAGGCGCACTGGACCGCGCCCGCGAACCGGCGCGCCAGGAGGCGCAGGGCGGGGCCGTTGTCGCCGAGCACCAGCACCCCGTCGCGCGCGGCCTCGAGGTCGCCGAGCGCCTCGAGCAGCGCGGCGGCCTCGGCCGGGGCGAACAGGCCGGCGTCGACGGGGAGTGTGGGCGGCGGGTCTCCCTCGAGGTCGGCCTCGAGGAGCGCGCTCCAGGCCGCGCGCTGCGCGGGCGAGGCGAGCGCCTCGGCGCGGGCCTCGGGCGCGAGGCGCTCGAGGGTGAAGCACCAGCGCGCGCGCGTGACCCCGCGCGGCCCGCGCGCCACCGCCAGCCGGACCGCCTCGAGCGCGCAGAGCACCGCGAACAGCGGGGCCGCGAGCGCCCAGAGCGCCTCGATCCGCGCGCCGAGCGCGGCGGCCGCCGCGGGCTCGCGCAGGGCGCCCGGCTCGAACAGCGCCTCGCGCACGAACCGCTCCAGCGCCGCGGCGAGCGCGCCCGCGAGGTCGGGGTGGACCCGGCCGCGCAGCCCTCCTGGGCCCTCGTCGAGGCGCAGGCAGCCCTCCCCCTCCCAGCGCAGCCGCACGGGCTCGGACCCCGCGTCGGGCGCGCCCAGGCCGCGCCGCTCCCACGGGCCGGGCCCGGGGAAGTGGCGCGCCAGGAAGGCGGCGAGGTCGCTCGCCACGCGCGCGGCGAGCGCGGGCTCGAGCGCGGCGAGCGTCTCGGGCAGGGTGCCCTCGAGCCAACGCTCCACCGCAGGCGCGTGGCGCCGGAACGCGGGCGCGAGCGGCTCGAGCGGGTCGCCCGCCGGCTCGAGCAGCAGCGGGCGGACGAGGCGGATCAGGCGGCGCTGAGCGCGCGCTGACGAGGTCGAGCGGAGCTGTGCGGGCGAGCTCACGCGCTGGACTCTACCGGGGAGCGGCGACAGCGCTCAGCGCGCGGGCGCGCCCGCCAGCCGGGCCGCGGCGTGGGCGCGCACCCGCTCGAACGCCTCCAGGCCCGCCGCCAGGCGGTCGGGGCCGACGCGGGGCAGGCCGGGCACGGCCAGCGTCCTGCAGCTCGCGCCCGGCGCCGCGGGCTCGCGCGCGAAGGCGGCGTCGATCGTGCCGGGGAGCAGGTGGTGGTAGAGCGCCCGCTCGCCGGGCGTGAGCGCGCTGAAGCCGGCGCGGTCGGACACGCCGCCGTCGACGAGCAGCGTCCGCTCCCAGCGCACGGGGCGGAACAGGAGCGGGACCGTGCACGAGGCCCGGATCGCGAGCGGGAGCGGACCCGCCGTGAGCGCCCGCGGGCCGCGGCGCAGGACGTCGTGCACCACCGGCGCGAACGGGAGCGGGGTGGCCTCGATCCGATCGGGCGCGCCGGCGTCGGCGAGCAGCCGCGCGAGGAGCGCCACGAACTTGCGCCCCTTGAGCAGCCCGCCCAGCGGCAGGCCGGGGTCCCAGAACTGCTCCTTGCGCAGCGCCCGCAGCTCGGCCTCGAGCCGCGCCGCGGGGAGCCCCGCCGCCCACAGGCCGCCCGCCAGCGCGCCGGCGCTCACGCCCACCACGCGGCGCGGCGCGAGCCCCGCCTCCTCCAGCGCGGCCAGCAGCCCGGCGTGGGCGAAGAAGCCGAAGAACCCGCCCGAGAGCACGAGGGTGAATGGCTCGGCCGCGAGCCACGCGCCGAGGTCGTCGGCGTTTCGGTCGGAGGAGGGGAGAGGGACGCTCACGCGGGCGAGTGTAGCGGGCCGCGCGCCAGCACGCACCGGACGCGAACGGGGCGGCGCAGCGCCCCGTACATGCGAGCGGGGCGACCTCTCGCGAGGATCGCCCCGTCTCGTCCAGCCGGCGGCTCGGTCTTAGTGGTAGACCTTGCCCGTGGTCGGCTTCTTGTGGGTCGGCTTCTCGCCCTCGGGCGCGCCCTCGCAGCAGCCGGCCTCCTTGGCGCCGCCCTCGGCGCTGCAGCACGAGCCGTCGCCGCAGTCGGCCTTGGCGGCCTTGGTCTCGGCCTTGGGCGCCGAGGCCGGCGCGGCGGTCGCGATCAGCTTGGTGCGGAGCGAGGCCAGCAGCGCCTTGCTCTCCTTGCAGCCCTTGCTCGCCTTGGTCTCGAGGTCGGTGACCTTCGCCATCAGGCTCTCGGTGCAGCCGCCGGTCTCGCACGCGGCGCCGAGCGCGGCGAGCTTGCTCTTCGAGATCTCGCAGCCCTTCTTCGCGCCCTCGGTGAAGAAGGCGACCTGCTTGCTGAGCGGCATGAGCGAGACCCGCAGCATGGCGAGCTTCATCTTGCTCTCCTTGCAGCCCTTCTCCGCCTTCGCCTCGAGGTCGCTGATCGCGACCGCGGTCGACTTCTCGCACTTGGCGCCGGCGACGGCCTGCAGGGTGGCCACCTTCTCCTTCGAGACCTCGCAGCCCTTCTTCGCCCTGGCGAGCAGCAGCTCGTAGGTGGCGCTGAGCGAGGCGGTCTCGCCCTCGCAGCTGCCGCCCTCGCAGCCGGCCTTCGCCTTGTCACCCGCGTTCATGGGGCAGGTGGCGCCGTCCTTGACCTGCTCGCCCTCGCAGCCCTGCTTGGCCTTGGCGTCGCACGCCTGCTCGCCCTCGCAGCCCTGCTTCTTGGCGTCGTCGCAGACCTGCTGGGTCTTCTCGCCCGCCTTCTCACCCTTACAGCCGTCGCCGCACGCCGCGACGGGGCCGGTGGCGGCCGCGAAGCACGCGAGCGCCAGCACCCAAGTCCTGTGCATGGTCCCTCCTGAAGATCCTGGTGTGTGTGGTGGTCCTGTGTGAGCCCAGAGCATACCGCCCACCACCCGGGCAGCGTCATGGGTATTTGCGAAACGCCCGCGGGGCCGCCGTCATTTCCGGCGACCCCGCGAGTTCTCCCTAACCTTCGACGTGACAATGCCTCCCGCCGCTTACCGGCCGCGAATGGCGACCTCCAGCGTCTCTCCGGCGACCCAGTGCTCGTGGTCGTCGGCGTAGTAGAGGTAGGTCCGCGAGGCCGGGGCGGTGCTCGTGCCGCCGATCTCGGCCACGAACGGCAGGATCACCTCCCGCGACGCCTCGGGGGCGAGCCCGCGCCAGTAGAGGATCACCTCGCGCCCGCGCGTCTCGACGAAGTCGAACGCGCCGCCCCGCTCGAGCTCCTCGAGCCGGTCGGTCAGCACCCGGCAGCCGCCCGGCACGCCCACGATCGCGATCGTCATGGGCAGCCCCTCGGGGGTCACGTTCCTCAGCCGCACGCGCAGCTCGCCCACCTCGCCCTCGGTGAGGCCCTCGGCCACGAGCGCGGTCTCGAGCCGCACCTTGGCCGCGGGCGAGCTGGCGGGGGTGTCGGCCCGGTAGCGCACCACCAGCGAGCCCGGGAGCGACGCGCCGCCCACCAGCCGCAGCTCGATCGCGTGCTCGCCCGGGGTCAGCGCGGCGGCGAAGCTCGGCAGCGCGATCGGCCCCTCGGCGCCCGCCTCGAACGCGACCTCGCCCGCGGGCTGGCCGTCGACCCACAGCTCCGCCGTCCCGGGCAGCGCCGGCCGGGCGCGGAGCGCGTCGTAGAGCACGATCGCGCGCAGCGCCAGCACGGTCGCCTGCGTCGAGCCGAACCGCCCGCCCTGGCAGCGCTCGAACAAGAAGCGCATGGCGGCGTCCGCCTCGCGGGCGCGGTCCTGTCGCCGCATGAAGCCCAGCGCCGCCAAGGCGGTGGTCTCGATCAACAGGTTGTCCCCTTGGCTCGAGGTGATCGAGGTCTTGGCCCCCGGCAGCGAGCCGTCCTCCGCCTGGAGCCGCGCCAGCCGGGCCAGGATCCCCGCCGCCTGCTCGCGCGCGCCGGTGCGGAGCGCGACGTTCGCCGCCAGCGCGAGCACGTACGGGTCCTGGCTGGCGCGGGCCCCCTCGAGCACCGCGCTCACCTCCTTGGCGCAGGAGGTCTCGCCGGCCTCGACCAGGGCCCACGTGATGTAGGCGTCGGTCACCTGCTGCGGGGCGCGGCCGAACGAGTCGAGCGCGCGCGCGTTGCGCAGGAAGCCGCCCTCACCGTCGCGGCGCGAGAGGAGCCAGGCCCGGGTGCGCTCGATCATGGCCCGGTCGACCGGCATCACCTCGGCCATGTCGGTGAACTCGAGCAGGCCGTAGGCGGTGAGCGCCTCGTGGCCGGGATCGCCGCCGAACCACTCGTAGCCCCGCTCCTTGCACTCGAAGCTCACCAGGCGCGCCAGCCCGCGCTGCAGCAGCTCCTCGGTCTGGCGCACCAGGGCCGGGTCGACCCCGGTGTGGCTGCGGAGGTACTGCATGGCCATCACGTTGGGGTAGTTGGTGGAGCTGGTCTGCTCGAAGCAGCCGTACGGCTCGCGCAACAGCGCCGCGAGCGCCTGCGTGAGCTGGGCCAGGGGGGTCGGATACAGGAACGCCTCGGTCTCGAGGCTCCCGGGCGAGACCCCGGCCGGGATCGTGACCTGCGCCCGCAGCGGGCTCGCCGCGGCGACCTCCCCGCCGAAGGCGTGCTCGATCGGGAACCCGCGCGGGACGATCCGGATCGTGCGGGTGACGTCGTCGGTGTGCGGGACCCCCGAGCCGCTCAGCACGCCCGCCAGCCGCAGCGAGACCTCGCCCGCGGCCTCGCCCACCACGACCGGCAGGAGCAGGCGGCCGCGCTCGCCCGCGCCGAGCGTGAGCGCCGCCGGGAAGGCTTGAAACGACAGGCCCGCGCCGGCGACCGTCGGCACCACGTGCGCCACGCCCGCCGCGTCGAGCCCGTTCACGACGGCCACCGGGATCAGCAGCCGGTCGCCCGCCGTGACCTCCTGCGGCAGCTTCGCCTCCAGGTAGAACGGCCGCCGCGCCTCGATCGTCGCCTCCGCCCAGGCGAGCGCGCCCGACCCGCTCACCCCCTCGGCGCGCACCACGAACGTGGTGATCGAGTCGGAGAGGTCGAACGCGAGCTCGAGCACCCCGTCGGCGCCGGTGCGCTCTCCGGCGGTCCAGGCCACCGTCTCGTCGAACGCGGCCCGCGCGCCCTTGGGGCCGCGCGCGCGGTAGGCGTACTGGCGCTCGACCCGGAACGGCCCGCCCGCGAGCGGCGCCGGTCGCGCTCGCTCCATGCGCGGCGCCGCCAGCTCAGCAGCCGCCGCTTCCTCGGCGACCTTGGCCTCCGCCGCCGGGCGCGGCTCGGGGATCGCCTGCGGCTCCGCGGGCTCGGGCGCGGGCGCCGGCGCGACGGCGGCCGGCTCCTCCTCGACCGCACCCTCCGCCTCGGGCGGGGCGGCTACGGCGCCCAGGGGAGCGGGCGGCATGGCGCCGCCCGCGCCGTCCGCCGCCAGGCCGCGCGCGAACCGGGGCCAAGCGAGGGCGATCGGCTCCCCGCGCAGCGCGAGCGCGCGGCGCGCCGCGTCGCCGTGGGCGGCCACGAACGCGTCGGGCTCGCGCCACACGAACCGCCGCCAGCCCTGCGTGCCGAGGAGCAGGTCGAGCTCGGCGCCCCCGTGGCGCGGCTCGTCGAGGTAGGCGGCCGCGTCCTTCAGCTCGCGCACGTCGCTCCCGAGCAGGACCTGCGTGGGGAGACGCGGCGCGCGCTCGCGCGGGTCGATCCGCTCGAGCGTGGCGTCGTCCACCGCCGTGACGGCGACCAGCGCGTCGATCGGCTGCCCCGCGGCGTCGCGCGCGGTCACGCGCACGCGCACCGACTCGCCGGGCGCGGCTCGCGCGGGCGCCTCGACGGACAGCCGCAGGTCCGCGGGGAGGTCACGGAACACCAGCCGCTCCGCGCGCGGCGTCCCGGCCGCGTCGGCGAGCGTGACGCGCAGCACGCCGGCCGCCCAGGAGGGCAGCGCCAGCTCGACCTCGCGCGGGTCGCGGTCGAGCACCACGGGCGCGCTCGCGATCACGCGCTCCTTGGCGGCCACGGTGAGCGTGCCCGCGATCGGCTCGCCCGCGGACAGGGCCGCGGCGACCCGCACCCGCAGCGGCGCCCCCGCGGCGACGCGCTCGGCGACCGCGCTCAGCGCGTATCCCTCCTCCCGCACGGGCGGGAGCGCGAACCGCTCGGCGATCCCCGCGGGCTCGTCGAGCACGACCGCGTACGCCTCGCCGCTTCGCGGGACGAACGCGAACCGTCCGCGCCCCTCGTGCACGCTCTCGAGCCGCGCCACCACCTGTCCGGCCGCGTCGAGCACGCGCCCGCGCACGTCGGCCGGGTCGTCGGTCAGGCTGCGCGCCTCGAAGTAGACCCGGTTCTCGAGGCCCCCCACCAGCTCGCCGCCCTCGGGGAACAGCGTCAGCCGCAGCCGGTTCAGCACGATCGGGATCGTCTTGGCCGCGGTCTCCTGCACGCCGCCGTCCTCGATCACCACGGCCAGCGTGGCGTCGGGCGTCTCGACCTCGGCGGGGAGCCGGAACGCGAGCTCGAGCGCGCCCTCGCCGTCGAGGCGCTCGCTCGCGCGGTGCACGACCCGCCCGTCGACTCGCGCGATCACCGTGGCCCGGGCGCCGGCGGGCGCGCCGCCCTCGGCGCGCACGACCTCGAGCCGGGCGCGCACCTCTTCGCCCGGGCCGTAGGCCTTGCGCACGAACTCGAGCTCGCTCTTGAGCCGCGGCACGCGGTAGCGCCGCACCTCGAACCAGGTCTCGGCGGGTGGGTGCCCCTCCCTCGGGAGCACCTTCAGCGCGTAGCGCCCGCCGGCGGCGTCCGCGGGGACGGGCCACGCGAAGCCCAGCGCGCCGCTGCCGCCGGTCACGAAGCCCTCGGCGACGAGGTCCCCGCGCGGCGAGCGCACCTCGACCCGGGCCATGGCCCGGCCGGCGTGCGGGCGGCGGGTCAGGGCGTGCAGCAGGAGGCCGCGCACGCGCACGGTCTCACCGGGTCGGTAGCTGGGACGGTCGGTGGCGAGGTGCAGGAGGTAGCGGCCGTCCTCGTCCGGGGTCGGGGACGCGCCCTCCTTTCCGAGCAAGGGGACGGCGGCCGCGCCGATCAGGGCGCAGGCCGCGAGGGCGACGATACGACGCGAGGACCTCATGCCACCTCCAGGGCTACTCGGGTGCCGTCCGGTCGACACAAGGAGCGGGGCCCCGTTGGGGGTGGCAGCCCTAAGCGCAGCAGCGGAGCGGGTCTACATAGCGACGAGCGGTTGGCGGTGGGAGCGGGCGCGTCTCTGACCAGCCTCGTGCCCGTGCCCGCGCCCGTGCCCGCGCCCGTGCCCGTGCCCGTGCCCGTGCTCCGCGCCCGTGACCCGTGCCCGTGCCGGTTTGCCCGAAGGAGCTACCCGCTCTCGCTCGCAGCGCTCCTCCGCCGCAGCGAAGCAACGGGCCACGCGCACGGAAACGGGCGCGGGCACGGGCACGGGCACGACTCGCTCGGCCCAACGATGCGTGGAATGGTCAGAGTCAGACGGGCTCGGGCGCGGGCGCGCCAACCATCACCGGCCGCGGAGCTGCGCGTCGAGCGGGAGCGCGCTCGCGACGAGCGCCGCCTCGACCACGCGCGTGGCCGTGGCGCCTTCCGCCCCCTCGACCGCCTCGAGCACGACGGCGACCAGCCGCGGCTCGCTGACGGCTTCAGCCAGCCGCGCGAGGGCGGGCTCGCTCAGCCAGAAGCGCAGCACCCCGTCGGGGCCCACGACCGGTCCCTCGAGCAGCTCGCCGCCAGCGGGCGGCGCGGCGGCGGCCTCGGGCGCGAGCGCCGCGAGCCGCGCCCGCAGGGCCGGAGCCGCGTCCCCCTCGTGCGGCCCGAGGCGCACGTGCAGCGCGAGGACCGCGCGCCCCGCGCGCGCGGCCTCGACGAGCGGCTCGGCCCCGGCGAGCTCCGCGAGCAGGAGCGCCGCTCCGAGCTCGCGGTCCGCCGGGAGGGCCGGCGCGACCTCGACCTGCGCGCGGCCGTCCGCGTCGACCGCGCGGAGCTCGAGCGGGAGGCGCTGCTCCTCGGACGCGGCCAGCCGGGCCTGCAGGGCGCGCTCCTCGAGGAGCGCGGCGCGCAGCCGGACCTCGAGGTCGAGCGCCTCCTCCTGCAGAGCGTCGTGCGCGGTCCTCAGGTCGGCGAGCTCCTGCCCGAGCGCGCGCCGCTCGGCGTCGAAGCGGGCGCGCTCGTCCTCGGCCCGCAGGGTCACCTCGTCGAGCTGGAGCTGCATGCGCGCGAGCTGCTCGAGGTCGTGCGCCCGCTGCGCCTTCAGCGCCGCGAGCGCCGCCTCGGCCTCGCGCGTGAGCGCCTCGGCCTGCGCCAGCGCCTCGCGCTGGCGCTCGGCGGCGGCGCTCGCCGCCGCTCGCGCGGCCTCGAGCTCGCGCCCCAGCGCGGACGCCCGCTCCTCGGCCGCGCCGCGCGCCTGCTCCAGCTCGGCGATCCGCCGCTCGAGCGTGGCGCGCGCGCTCGCGCCGGCGTCGAGCTCGGCGCTCAGGCGCCCGCGCTCGCCCTCGGCGGTCGCGAGCGCCTGCTGCAGGCGCTCGCCCTCGGCGCGGGCCGCCTCGAGGGACCGCCGCGCGGCCGCGAGCTCGGCGGCGACCTGATCGGTCGCGCGCCGGGCCTCCCCCAGTTGCTTGCGCAAGGCGTCCCGCGCCTTCTCCGCGGTGGCGGCGCGCTGCTTGGCGTCCTCGCGCTCCCGGAACAGCACCTCGCGCGCGGTCTGCGACTCCTCCAGCGTCTCGTGCTTCGCGCCGAGGGAAGCCTGCGCCTCGTCGAGGTCGGCGCGGGCGCCCCGCCACTGCCAGCCCACGTAGAGCAGCGCCAGGATCGCGGCGCCGAGCGCCAGCTCGACGGCGATCGGCCGGCGCGCGGCGCCGGTCGGCGCCGGCGTCGCGGCGGCCGGATCGACGGGCCGAGCCGCAGCCTGGGAGCTCGCCGGCTCGGCGCTCGGCGCGGCCGGGGCGTCGCGCCGCCGCCGCGTGCTCGCCTCGGCGTCACGCTGACGGGCGTCACCCCAGGCCTCGAGCACCGCCTCCGCGACCGCCTCGCGCCGCGTGGCCGGCCGCGCGGGCTCGGGCTCCGCGGGCGGCGCGCTCCTCGCCGCGGGGCGCGGCCCCGCGGGCGCCGAGGTCGCCGCGCTGGGGGTCGCCTCCCCGTCGGCGCGCTTCGGCTTGAGGGCCATCCAGTCCGTGGCGCTCTCGCGCGAGAGGAGCGCCTGCAGCGCGTCTCGCCGGCGCGTGGGTCGGCTCGCCGTCGCGCCGGGTTCGACGGGCTGGGCAGGTGCGCTCGCACCCTTGGCTGCGGCCTCCTGCGCGTCCTGC
>CAZMSZ010000006.1:23570-48573 GCA_964569055.1 uncultured Planctomycetota bacterium
CGCCTCCTTCGCCTCCTTCGCCTCCTTCGCCTCCTTCGCCTCCTTCGCCTCCTTCGCCTCCTGCGCGTCCTTCGCCTCCCTCGCGCCTTCCGCCGACTCGACGTTCGTCGTGGGCTCCGCGAGCGGCGCCTCGAGGGGCAGATCGGGCGGAGGCGGCTCGGCAGGGGCCTCGAGCGCCTTCTCGCGGCACTTCTTGCAGGTCGCGCTCCGCGGGTCCCAGTGCCCGGCGCCGCAGTGGAGCTTCTGGCAGCCGACGCACACGAACGGGCGGTCCGAGCGCTTGCGGCTCCAGGTCCGTCCGGCGAGCGGGGGGATCGGGGTCGAGCAGGCCGCGCAGGCGGCGTCCGCCTCGGGGGGCTCGGGCCACGGGCTGACCTCGGTCTGCGGGTCCTCCCCGCGCAAGGCGCGCAGGAAGGCGCGCGCGGAGGCGAACCGCCGCGCCGGGTCCTTGGCCGTCGCGCGCGCGAGCGCGTCGCGGAGGCGCGCCTCGAGCGGGCCGCCGCCGGCCGCGCCGGTGGGCAGGCGGTCGCACGACTCGTTCAGGCGGCGCAGCAGCGCGTCCTTGCCCGGCGCGGGGATCGGGTGGCGGCCGGTCAGCGCCTCGAACAGGATCACGCCCGCCGAGTACACGTCGGCGCGCGGGTCGAGCGGCTCGTTCTTGATCGCCTCGGGCGCCGCGTAGTCGGCGTCGCCGCGCACGCCCCCGAACGGGGTGGTGTGCTCGGGAGCCGCGACGCGGGCCAGCCCGTAGTCGAGCAGGCGCGCGCGCAGACCCGCGCCCTCGCCCTCGACCGAGATCCCCAGCGGGGAGAGCGCGCCGTGCACCACGCGGCGGTGGTGCGCGTAGGCGAGCGCGTTGAGGACGTCGCGCGCCAGCGCCAGCGCCGCCGCGGGGACGAGCGGCCCGTCGGCGTCGAGGGCGGCGCGCAGCGTGCGGCCGGCCAGCGGCGGCTCGAGCAGGTAGCCCCGCCCCGCGCCGTCGTCGGTCCCGCCCTCGCTGATCGGGTGGATCGCCGGGTGCGCGAGCGCCTGCGCCGCCGCGAGCTGGCGCTTGAACACGCGACGCGCGCGGCTGTTCCCGACCGCCTCGGCGGCGATCCGCACCAGCTCGAGCTCCTGGCCGCGCTCGGGGTCGCGGGCGCGGAGGGCCTCGCCGAGGTCGCGCCGCCCCGCCTCGGCCCCGAGCGCCAACCCGGCGACTCGCGAGGCGACCGCCGGCTGCCGCTGGCTCTGCTTCCTGCCCACGCCGACCTCCCGCGGGGGGCGACTCTCCCCCACGAGCGTGGGCTGGTCAACCGCTGGCAGGAAGCACGCCGCGTCGGCGGTGGAGGCCCTCGCCCGAACGAGGATTCTCAGCGCACAGATCGCCGAGAGCGCAGAGGTGCGCTGAGCTCACCGAGGGCGCTGTGCTTCGACCGCCCATTCGCCTCGCTCGAGCCTCGTCTCCGGTCTCTGCGATCTTCGCGCTCTTCGCGCTCGATCCTGAGCCTCCGATGCCGGATGACGCTTGCCTCCCGGACGCCCTGCCCGCGTGCGCGACCGAGTCTCGAGAGCGCACATGAAAGGGTCACGCGCACGGGGGAGGGCACGGGCACGAAGGGTGAGGTTTGACCCGATCTCCTACACCGAGACTATGCGGCGACCGCCGCCAGCAGCTCCCGCCGCGTCGCCGTCAGCGCGCCGGCGCGCGCGAGGCGCTGGCGGTACCGCTCGAGGTCGCCCGCCTCGCGGTGGCACACCGAGGCGATCGCGCTGGCGAGGTCGCGCACGTGGACGCGGGGGAGGAAGGTCCCGCCCGTGACGGCCGCGGCGTACTCGAAGGTGCGCCGGGCCTCGAGGGAGTCGCCCACACACACCGCGTGCACCGCGACCCCGAGCGCCGCGAGCCGCTCGACCTCTTGCCGCCAGTCGACCCCGTGAGGGCAGCGGCCCCGCCCGGGGGCGCCGTGGGGAGGCCGGTCGCCGACGAGCAGCACGGCCCGGCGGGCGTGGGCTCGCCACGGCAGCGCGCCCGCCTGGCGCAGCGCGCACTCCACCGCCTCCGCCCCGTCGCCCAGCGCGCCGCCGCCCTGGCCGAGCGCCAGCGAGGGGTCGCCGAGGAACCGGGCCAGGCGTTCGAGGTGGACCGTCGGGGTCAGGGTGCGGGTGAGGTAGGGCTCGCAGGGGCCGTGGTCCTTGAAGGCCACCGCGCCGCAGCGCAGGTCGGGCACGTGCTCGCGGAGCTCGCTCAGGAGCGCGCCGAGCTGCCGCCGCAGCTCGGTGAGGTGGACCGCCATGCTCCCGGTCGCGTCGAGCAGGAGCGCGAGGTCGAGCGCGGCAGTCGGGCGCGATGCCCCGCGCGGGCGGGCCGGTGCGTCCGACCCCCGGTGCTGAATACCCATGTGTGTCGTCCCCCCGTGTTCCTCAGGCCGCCGCGCGGTGGAGCGCCCCCGAGCCCGTCAGGCGCAGCGGCTCGCCGTCGCCGGCCGTCAGCCGGCCGCGCAAGCAGGCGTGCGCCGCCAACAGCTCCTCGTAGCGCGCGGGGCAGGTCCCCGGCAGCGCGGTCGGTCCGTCGTAGATCCGGGCGAGCGCTTCGAACACCGCGTCGAGCTCCTCGGGCGCCGCGTCCGGGCGCACGCCCAGGGTGCGGGCCGCCTCGCGCGCCTCCTCCACCAGGCAGGAGCGGGCGAGCGTCACCACGCCCCGCAGCCGCGCCTTGACCTGCGCGGGGGCCAGCCCGCTGCCGGGGTCGTCGAGCGCCGCCGCGTACTCGGCGATCGCCTCGTCGAGCGCGTCGAGGGCCGCCACCCGGGCGGGGTCGGCGACCTGCGCGCGCGCGTGCCGGACCTCGCGCGCCGCGTGGTCGCACAGCGCGCCGAGCGTGTCGGCCGGCTCGGCGCCCGGGGCCTCGCCGCCGTCGGTCGGCGCCACGCCCGCGGGCGCCTCCTCCCGCGGCAGGCGCCGGCGGAGCAGGTCGGCCGCCGCGGCCTGCGCGAAGGCGGTGAGGGGGAGCCCGAGCAGGAGGACGAACACGAGCTCGCCCGCGGCGAGCGCGCGGAAGGCCTCGGGGCGCGCCGCCACGGCGGTCAGCGCGGTCGCGATCGCGGCGGCGATCGTCCAGAAGCGCAGGTCGGCGCGCGGCGCGCGCGGCGCGGCGCCGCTCGCCTGCGCCTCGCCGGCGCCGAGCAGCAGCGCGCCGACCACGGCCCACGGACGCGCGCGATCGCGCGCCAGGGCCGCCAGCCCCGCCGCGGCCACCCCCGCCGTCCCCAGCACCGCCGCGCTCTCCAGCAGCATTCGCGCGCCTGCTCCAGCCCAGGGGCGCTCGCCCCCTGTGCACTCTTCGACCGCCGGCCGCTCCCGCTTGAGCGACAACACGCCGCGCCGCGCGCTCGGGTTTCGCACCCCGAACCCGAGCGCTAGACTCGCGGGCGAGAGGGGACGCGATGCGCTGGAACCCGTACATCGAGCTCCGCGTCGACCGCTCCCGGGCGGTCCGCTCCACGTGCAAGGAGTGCGGGGTCGAGATCGACAAGGGGAGCTGGAGGGCGGAGGCCGTCCCGGTGCTCGGCCGCGGCCCCGACCTGCTCCACCTCGACTGCGCCGCCAAGCGGGTCGCGGACATCGCGGCGCGCAAGGTCAAGGACAAGGACCCCGAGTGGCCCGCCGAGGCGCTCGAGCAGCTGGCGCGGTTCCTGCCCGAGGGCGTCCCCCCGGCGCCGCGCTCGTTCCAGCGCACGCCGCTGCTCAACCTCTCCTACGGCGAGGACGTCACCGCGCGCCCCTGCGTGTTCTGCGGGAACACCTGCCCGGGCGAGCCGGGGCCCGCGACCGGTCACGCGGTGCGCGCCTGGGCGATCGACGGCGAGCGGCGGTTCCACCCCGGGTGCATCCTCCAGCTCGCGCCGGGGCTGTGCCGCCGCGTGGTGCAGGAGGACAAGCCGAGCTGGCCGGCCGAGGTCAAGGCGCTGTTCGCCGCGGCGACCGCGAACATCGCGCCCACCGCGCGCTCGCCCTGGCAGCACACGGCCGGGATCCCCAAGCTCGAGCGCGCCCCCTCGGCCCGCGCCGCGTGCCGCTACTGCCAGGGCAAGATCGAGAAGGGCGACCTGCGCCTGGCGCGCGAGCAGCTCTACGGCATGCGCCGCTCGCCGATCTACTTCCACCTCGCCTGCTACGTGCGCAGCGACGACTACCACGGCCGCATGCTGGAGCTGGTGGTGCTCCGCTGCGACAAGGAGATCACCCGCGAGGAGATCGCCGCGCTCGGCGCCATGCTCCCGCCCGAGCCCGACGAGGACGACGACGTGAAGCCCCTGATCGAGCGGCTGCTCGCGCTGTACGACGCGGTCCCCCGCGAGCAGGGCGCGCCGGAGGAGCCGACCGGGCCCAAGCTGACCGAGAACGTGGTCGAGTTCCCCCGGGGCTTCTTCTCCTCGTGATCGACCTCGAGCTGCGGGCCCAGCGGCGGCTCGCCGAGGAGCGGCGCGACGACCCGCTCCTCCTGTATCGCTTCCGTGTGGCGGCCGCCCGGGCGGGCGCGCCGCTCCACCTGACGCCGGGCGACCGCGTGCGCCGCGCCGGCGAGGCGGGCGGCGGCGAGGGGCTGGTGCTCGGGCTCGCGTGGCGGACGGACGGGCCGCCCGAGGTGAGCGTTCGGTTCGGCGCACGGACGGCGCGCTGCGCCCCGCGCGAGCTCGAGCTGCTCGCGCCGCACCGCCCGGCGAGCTTGCTCGGCGAGCAGGAGTTCGAGCGTCGCCTGACCGAGGGCCTGCGCGACCCGCACGACGCGCCCGCGATCGAGGCCCTCGAGGAGCTGGCGCGCCGCACCTACGAGGGCGGGATCGCGCTGGCGATCGCGCAGCTCGCGCGGGTCGAGGAGGCCCCCGACTCCGAGCTGCGGCGCGCGCTCGTCAAGGTCCTGCGCAGCCGCCCGTTCGGCGAGGTGGAGGTCGCGCTGCGCGCGGTCGACGCCCCCGCAGGCGAGCGGGAGCTGCTGGAGCTGCCGGCGCTCGCCGCGACGGCGCCCGGTGAGCGCGAGGCCCACGAGGTGCTCGATCGGTTCTGCGCGATCGAGGACCCGGCGCTGGCGGCACGCGTGGCGGTGCGGGCGGGGAAGTGCCTGGTCGGCCTGGGCGGGCCGGGGTTCGTGGCCGCCGAGGTGCGCGCGCGGGTGGCCGAGCTGAGCCGGACGCACCCCGCGCGCGAGGTGCGCGTGGCGCTGTTCTTGCACTGCGTGCCCGCGCTGCAGGAGGACGAGCGGCTCGAGCAGGCGCTCGCGAGCGACGACCCGCGGGTCCGCGCCACGGCGGCCGGCGAGCTGCTCCGCCGCGGCCGCGCCGGGCGGGCCTGGGAGTGGGCGCGCGAGGAGCCCGATCCCGACGCGCTGCTGCGCCTGCTCGAGGGCGCGCCGCGCGGGGTCCCCCTCGACGTGCTCGCGCGCCTGCTCGCGCTCGGTCGGCAGGCGGCCGCGCTGGAGGAGGCCGCGCTGCTGCGCCTGGCCGAGGTGACCCCTGCCGAGGCGGAGGGCGCGGCGGCCGCGCTCGCGCCGTGGCTCGCGCAGGGGCGCAAGACGGGGGTCGGCGCCGCGCTGTGGGCCGCCGGGCTGGTGGGGAGCCTCGCGCCCCACCCCGAGGAGCTCGCCGCGCGCGTGCTCGGGCGGCTGACCCGGCTCGACCACCCCGGGCGCGCGGGCCTGGCGGTCGAGGCGCTGGCGCGCCTGGGGCACCCCGCCGCGGGCGAGGCGCTCCAGACGTACGGCGCGGCGCTGCTCGAGCTCGGCCCCTGGGGCGAGGAGCTGGTCGACGCGATCGGGCTGCTGGTCGGCGAGCGGGTGGACGCGCGCGAGCTGCTCGGGCGGTTCGCGATCGTGGAGCCGGCCGAGCCGACCCGGCGCGCGCGCGCGCTCGAGGCGGCCCGCGCGCTCGAGCAGCGCGGCGAGCCCGCGCAGGCTCGCCCGGCGCGACGCTTCCTCCCCACGCGGCTCGAGCGGTTCGCCGCGCTGGAGCAGGCCCTCGGCTAGTGCCGCGCGGGCGAAGTCCCTCGGAGTAGACGCGCGTACGCCCACGTGCCGCTCGCGCCCGCCAAGCGGGTTCGGTGCCGTGGCGTTTCGGCGGTACGGGACTTCGCCCGCGCGTCGTGCTCGTGCTCGTGCTCGTCGACGTGATCGCAGCTCAGGCTGCGTCGTAGCGAAGCAAGCAGCCGGTCAGCTGTGGGCGACCAAGTCGTCCCGGGCGGCCGCCGAGGCCGAGCACGAACGAGCACGAGCACGAGCACGGCCGGGAACTGATCCAATCTCCCCTGGCGGACCACTCGCAGGCCGGGCCCGAAGGGCCCGCGCAAGCAGCAGCGCGGAGACGGCAGCGCTCGCTTGGCGGCGCATCTCGACGGGCTGGAAGCGGCGTGGTCCAATGCCCCCGTACGTGCGCCGTTTGCGTGCAGGAGGCCGAACGTGCTGGGTGACCGCGGGGAGGAGATCGGGGAGCTGCGCCAGCAGTTCGACCAGCTCCGCGCCGCGCTCCGCGTGGACGCCCTGTGGGACGAGCGGCGCGGGCTCGAGTCCAAGATGGGCGAGCCCGGCTTCTGGGACGACGGCGACGGGGCCCAGGCGGTCGTGCTGCAGCTCAAGTCGCTCAAGGGCGAGACGGACGCGTTCGCGCGCGTCGAGCAGAAGCTCGAGGACCTCGAGGTGCTCGACGAGCTCTCGAGCACCCCCGACGAGCGGGCCGAGGTCGAGCGCGAGCTCGAGGCCGCGCGCGCGGCGCTGCGCGAGCTCGAGCTGCGCACCTACTTCACCGGCGACCACGACAAGGCGAGCGCCTACGTCAACATCCAGGCGGGCGCGGGCGGGATCGACGCCTGCGACTGGGCCGAGATGGTCATGCGCCTGCTCACGCGCTACTCCGACGCGCGGGGGTTCGACGTGGAGCTGCTCGACGTGATCAAGGAGCCCACCGCCGGGGTCCGCAGCGCGACGCTGCACGTGAAGGGGCGCGGCGCGTTCGGCTGGCTCAAGTCGGAGCGCGGGACCCACCGGCTGATCCGGATCTCGCCGTTCGACGCACAGAGCCGACGCCAGACCGCGTTCGCGGCGGTCGACGTCACCCCCGAGTTCGACGACGACATCAACATCGAGATCAAGGACGCCGACCTGCGGATCGACACCTACTCGGCCGGCGGCCCCGGCGGCCAGCACGTCAACAAGACGCAGAGCGCCGTGCGGATCACCCACCTCCCCTCGGGGATCGTGGTGCAGTGCCAGAACGAGCGCCACCAGCACGCCAACCGCAAGCGCGCCATGGCCATGCTGAAGAACCGCCTGTATCAGGCCGAGCTCGAGAAGCGCCAGGCGGAGGCCTCGAGCGACTACGCAAAGAAGTCCAACATGGGCTTCGGCGCCTCGGACCGGATCCGGACCTACACCCTGCAGCCCTTCACGCTCGTCAAGGACACGCGCACCGGCCACGAAGAGACCGACGTGCAGCGGGCGCTCGACGGCGAGATCGAGGGGTTCGTGGAGGCCTACCTGCGCTGGGCCGCCGGCGGCGGCGAGGGCAAGGCCAAGAGCTAGGAGCAGCGATGGCGCACCCCTACCCCGAGGCGATCCTCTCGGCGATCGACGGCACCGACCCCGACGTCGCCGCGGCGCTGCGCGACGAGCTCCGCCGGCAGCAGGAGACGCTGATCCTGATCGCGTCCGAGAACACCGCCTCGCCGGCGGTCATGGCGGCGGCGGGCTCGTGGTTCACCAACAAGTACGCCGAGGGGTACCCGGGCCGGCGCTACTACGGCGGCTGCGCGCCGCTCGACGTGTGCGAGCGCCTGGCGCGCGACCGCGCCAAGGAGCTGTTCGGGGCCGACCACGCCAACGTGCAGCCGCACTCGGGGACGCAGGCCAACCTCGAGGTCTACGGCGCGGTGCTCGAGCCGGGCGACACGATCCTCGCCATGTCGCTCGACCACGGCGGCCACCTCTCGCACGGCCACCCGGTCAACTTCGTGGGGCGGATCTACGAGATCGTCAACTACGGGGTCAGCCGCGCCGACGAGCGGATCGACATGGACGAGGTGGCGCGCCTCGCCCGCGAGCACCGCCCGAAGATGATCGTGTGCGGCGCGAGCGCCTACTCGCGCGAGATCGACTTCGAGCGGTTCGGTCGGATCGCGCGCGAGGTAGGCGCCTACCTGCTGGCGGACATCGCCCACATCGCGGGGCTGATCGCGGCCGGGCTGCACCCGACCCCCGTCCCGCACGCCGACTTCGTGACGACCACCACCCACAAGACGCTGCGCGGGCCGCGCGGCGGGCTGGTGCTCTGCAAGAAGGAGCACAAGAAGGCGCTCGACAAGAGCGTGTTCCCCGGCCAGCAAGGCGGGCCGCTCGGCCACGTGATCGCCGCCAAGGCGGTGGCGTTCCGCGAGGCGCAGGGCGAGGCGTTCCGCGCCTACCAGCGCCTGATCGTGGCCGACGCCGAGCGCCTGGCCGCGCGCCTGGTCGAGCGCGGCTACCGGATCGTGTCGGGCGGCACCGACAACCACCTGTTCCTGGTCGACCTCACCCCCAAGGGGCTGGCCGGCCAGGAGGCGGAGCAGGCGCTCGACGCGGTCGGGATCACGGTCAACAAGAACATGATCCCCTACGACGGGCGCAAGCCGATGGACCCGAGCGGGATCCGGATCGGCACGCCCACCCTCGCGAGCCGGGGCATGGGGCCCGAGGCCATGGACCGCGTGGCCGACCTGATCGACCGCGCGCTGGTCGGGCGGGCGGACCCCGCAGCGCAGGGGCGGATCCGCGAGGAGGTGCGAGCGCTATGCGAGGAGCATCCGCTCTTTCGGTGAGCCGAAGGCGGGCGGCCGTACTGCCGCTGGTCGGCGCGCTGGTCGCCCTGGTCGGCTGCCCCGAGGGCTCGCCGAGCGGGCCGGCGGACGGCGGGCTGGCCGCGACGCCTCACGAGCCGCCGCCTGCCCCCGTCGCGAGCGAGCAGCCGCCGCTCGCGAGCGCGCCCACAGAGGCCGCGCCCGCCGAGCCTGCGCAGGGCTCGGCCGCGCCCGCCCCCGCGCCCGAGGAGCCCGCGCGAACCCCCGACCCCTGGGACCCGCCCGCCGGCGCGCCCGAGCCCGAGCCCGAGCCCGAGGCGCCCAAGGAGCCGCCCCACGCGCTGTGGGAGCGGACCGCCAGCGAGGAGGCGGTGGGCCGCTTCCCGGGGATCCGGATCTTCGTGGACGAGCGGCGGCTCGAGGTGCGCGGGCGGATCTGCCTCAAGCGCTGCCCGACCCTCGAGTTCGCGGGCTGCACCCGGCGCGGGAAGACCCACGAGAGCCTGGTGCTGTTCGAGTGCGAGCCCAAGCAGCTCCACCTCGCGCTGATCATGCTGGGGCTCGTCCCGACGGCGCAGGTGACCGAGCAGGGCCAGGCGATCGCCCTCGACCGCGGACAGAAGGTGGTGCTCGAGGTCGCCTGGCCGGCGGCCGACACGCCGCCCGACGACCCGACCGCGCCCGAGGCGGTGGACGGGGTGGTGCGCCGGCGCCTGGAGGACCTGATCTACGACCGCCGCCGACGGCTGGCCATGCCCCGGGTCGGCTGGGTGTTCACCGGCTCGCGCATGGTGAAGGTCCCCGCGCCGCCCGACTGGACCGAGTTCCACGAGGTGTACGCCGCCTCCTACGACGGCAACCTGGTCGCGATCTACCACGACCCGAACGCGGTCCTCGACACGCCGCTGGCCGAGGGCGGCGACGACACGATCTACGTCCCGTTCAGCGAGCGGGTCCCCGAGCGCGGCACCGAGCTGGTGATCCACATTCGCCCCTGGACGGCGGCCGACGGCCCCGGCGGCGAGGCCGCGGCGCCCGACGAGGGCGGCGAGGCGGAGCCCGAGCCGGACGAGGGCCACGGCGGCGAGCAGGCGCCGGACGAGGGCGACCCGCCGCCACCCCCGGGCGAGGAGCCGCAGGAGCCGCAATGAACGCGCCCGGCCCCGAGCGCGCCGTGGCCCGGACGCTGCGCGCGGCGGCGCGCCGCCTGGCCTGGCGCGCCGGGTTGGCGCGCGCGGGCTGGACGGCGCTCGGCGCGGTGCTGTTGGTCGAGGTCGGCGCCGCCGCGCCGCCTGGCTCCGCCGTCCGCTTGCTCGCGCTCGGCGCGGGCGGCCTCGCCGCGCTGGCGGTCCCGATCGCCCTGATCCGCGCGCCGCGCTGTACCCCGGCGGTGGCGGCCGCGGTGCTCGACGCGCGCCTCGAGCGCGGCGGCCTGCTGGCCGCGGCCGCCGAGGCCAGCGCCGGCGCGCACGCGCGCTTCGCCGCGCCGCTGTTGGCCCAGGCCGCCGCGGCGCTCGAGGGCGTCTCGCTGGGCCGCCTGCTCCCCCTCCGCCCGCCGCCCGGCCTGCTGGCGGGCGCCGCCGCGGCCGTCCTGCTGCCGCTGGTGCTGGCGGGCGGCGCGGAGGGCGCCGACGCGCTCCCGCCGGGGCCCGCCCCGATCTCGCTGCTCTCGCCCGAGGCCGCGGGCGGCGGCGCGAGCGAACCCGGCGCGGCGGACGAGCAGGAGCCGGTGGTCGGCCTGGTGCCGGTGCCCGCGCCGTCGGCGGCGGAGCCGGCCTCCGACCCGTTCGCGGCGCTCCCGCTCGACGTCGCCGACGCCCTCCGCGCGCAGCTCGGCGAGCTCGCCGAGACGCTCCCGCGCGGCGAGGCGCCGCCGGGCGCCGCGCCGGGCGAGGCGCACGCCGCGGGCGAGGACGCCCTGGCCCGCGCGCTGGCCGCGGCTGACGGGGCCGCCGCGCGCGAGGCCGTGGCGCAGCTCGCGCAGGCGGCGCGCGGGGGCGACCGCGCCGCCGCGGCCGCGCTCGCCGAGCTGGCCGAGCGCGTCGGCGCCGCGGGCGAGGGCGCGGCGGCTGGCCCCGAGCTCGCGCCGCTCGAGCCCGCCACGGGACCCGGGGTCGGACCGGGGCCCGCCGCGCCGACGAGCGGGCGCCGCGCCCGTCCCCCGTGGCTGCTGCGCGAGGCGAGCCGTCGCTACTTCACGGGGGGCTGACCGCTCGCGAGCGGCACGGCGCCGAGGGCGCGCGGCCGCCGAGCAGGTCGGCTGGTGCGCGCGCGGTTTGCAGCGGAGCTCGCGGGGCGCCGCCCGCCCGTCGCTCGCCGGGCGGATCGCCGCGAATCGGGCCGCGATACAGTGAGCCACCGTATGAGCGACGACACCGCCGTCCTGAGCGCCCGCGACGTCATGAAGCGCTACGGCGAGCTGCAGGCCGTCAAGGGCGTCTCGTTCGAGGTCCGCCCGGGCGAGTGCTACGGCCTGCTCGGCCCCAACGGCGCGGGCAAGACCACGCTGTTCAAGATGATCACGGGCATGGCCCGCCGCTCGGGCGGCGCGCTGACCGTGTTCGGGCTCGACCCCGAGGCCGCGCCGAGCGAGATCAAGGCGCGGCTCGGGGTGGTCGGCCAGGAGGACAACCTCGACCCCGACCTCGACGTGCACCAGAACCTCGAGACCTACGGCCGCTACTTCGGGCTGGGCGGCCCGGCGCTCCACGCGCGGTGCGAGAAGCTGCTCGCGCTGCTCGAGCTGACCGAGAAGCGCGACGTGCGGATCATGGCGCTCTCGGGCGGCATGAAGCGGCGGCTCATGATCGTGCGCGCGCTCCTGAACGAGCCCGAGCTGCTGCTGCTCGACGAGCCGACCACCGGGCTCGACCCCCAGATCCGCCACGCGATCTGGAACAGCGTGCGCATGCTCAAGCAGGAGGGGCTGACGATCCTGCTCACCACGCACTACATGGAGGAGGCGGCCCAGCTCGCGGACCGGGTCGGGATCGTGAACGCGGGGCGCATGATCGCCGAGGGCTCGCCGGCCGACCTCGTCGCCGAGCACCTCCCGCGCTACGTGCTCGAGCTCGCCGCCTCCGACCAGGACGACGAGAGCTGGCGCGAGCTCGCGGCCGAGCCCGGCACCCGCCTGGTGCAGCACGGTGACCGCGTGCACGTGCTCCACGACGACGAGCGCCACCTGCGCCGGCTCCCCCACGAGTGGGGCCTGCACGGCGCGCACGTGCGGATCACCTCGCTCGAGGACGTGTTCCTCGAGCTCACCGGGAGGACCCTGCGTGACTGAGACCGCGCGCGAGCCGCAGGCCGCGGTCGGGGTCGGGCGCGGCCACCGCCCGCCCGGGCGCGCCGCCCGCCTGTGGGCGGTGGTCGTGCGCCACTGGACGGTGTTCGCCTCGACGCTGCTCGCCAACTCGCTCCCGGCCTTCTTCGAGCCGATCCTGTTCCTGGCCGCGATCGGGCTGGGGCTGGGGACCTACGTCGACCAGGGGATCGCCGGGCTGCCCATGGCCGCCTTCATGGGGCCGGGCGCGCTGGCCATGACCGCCATGTACACGGGCGCCTTCGAGACCACCTACGGGACGTTCGTGCGCCTCGTCTACCAGAAGACCTACGACGGCATGCTGGCCACGCCCCTCAGCCCCGCGGACGTGTTCTTGGGCGAGGTGCTGTGGTGCGGCTGCAAGGGGCTCGGGTTCACCGCGATCGTGCTGGCGGTCTACCTGGCGTTCGGCGCCGGGAGCGGCTGGCTCGACCAGATCGCGTGGACGACGACGCCCCTGGTCCCGCTGGTCGGCTTCGTGTGCGGCCTCCTGTTCGGCGGGCTCGGCCTGCACGTGGCCGGGGTCACCCAGAACCTCAACAACTTCAACTTCTTCATTTCGGGCGTCCTCACGCCCATGTCCCTGTTCTCGGGCATGGTGTTCCCGGTGGGCGACCTCCCCCACGGCCTGCGCGAGCTGGCCTACGCGCTCCCGCTGTTCCACGTGACCGAGCTCAACCGGCTGCTGCTGTTCGGGCCGGAGCACGTCGACCCGCTGGTGTGGCTCTCGCCGGCCTACCTGCTCGTGGCGACGGGCGTCCTCACCTGGAGCGGGCTGCGCGCCATGGAGCGGCGCATCATTCAGTGAGCCGCTGCTACCTCGTGACCATCTTGGCCCCGACCACCAGCACGGGGTGGACGTAGCACAGGCCCCACACCGCGATCAGCGTGACCAACAGCAGCGCCGCGCGACGGGCGCGGGTGGGCTCGGCGGGCGCGTAGCCGGCCGCGGGGTCCCAGCCGCGGCGCAGCGCCGCGAAGAACGGCGGCACGAGCAGGCACTGCAGGGCGGCGAACACGCACCACACCGACGGCGCGTCGCCGTAGACGTCGCGCCCGAGCAGGACGGTGCGGGCCAGCGCGCGCCAGGTCGGGTGGGCCCGGCCGAGCTCGGCCGCCACCACCGACCCGTAGATGTAGAGCACCGACAGCAGGAACGAGGCGTCGAGCACCGCCCAGGGCGCGCGGCGCAGCAAGCGCGCGTTCGGTCGCGAGGCGGCGCGGCGGGCCGCGTCGAGCAGGCGCAGGTTCCAGTAGACGAAGAACGTGAGCCACACCACGCTCCAGGTGGTGTGGCTGAACCCGCGCACCCAGAAGTGGCAGTTCTCGAACCGCATGTCGAGGAAGGCGAGGTGCACCGCCAGGGCGGCGATCCCGGCGGCCACCACCCCGCTCTCGACCCGGCGGGCGGCCCCGGTCAGGGACTCGAGCGCCCGGGTCAAGAACAGCATGCAGCTGATCGAGCACAGCAGCCCGAGCTTGTAGACCGCCGCGCTCCCCGTCGCGATCGCGAGGAACTCGAACAGCTGGTGGCCGCCGATGCAGCCCAGGCCCCGCAGCACCTCGCGCTGGAAGTCGGTCACCGGGTCTGGCGCCGCGCCCGCGTCGGCGTAGGGGCGGACCTGCCGCCACCACGTGCTCGCGCAGGCGACGGCGATGAAGCCGCCCGCGGCCAGCGAGACCTCCTTGCTGTAGCACACGGCCGGGCTCAGTACTGAATGCTGGCGGAGATCTCCTCGAGCGGGATGAACGCCCCCGCCGGGATCGCCGCGGCCACGTCGCGCAGGCGCTCCTGCAGCGCTCGGTTCGCCTCGCGCAGCTGCCGCTCGAGCGGGAGCTGCCCGAAGGGGTAGTCCACCTCGTACAGCCGCGTGACGGTGACCGGCTTGAAGAACACCTCGTTGGCGAACCAGGTGCGCGCCATGTCGCCGCGGGTGACGAGCGCGTCGCGGTCGAGCGCGCCGCCCGGGTGCTCGCGCCCCGAGGGGGGCGGGACGCGCAGCCGCAGCGGCGCCTTGCCGAGCGAGAGCTGGTAGACCAGGCTCCAGTGATCGGCGGCGTGGGCCACCGACACGTCCCACATGTAGCGGGCCACCAGCTCGGCGAGGTAGTCCCGCCCCGGCGGGCCGCGCCGGCCGCGCGCGATCTCCTCGAGGAGGTTGGGCTGGCCCTCGGGGAAGGCGCGGATCCACGGGCGCAGGTACTCGGCCCAGCGGCGGACCAGCTCGGCGTCGTCGTCGAGGCGGGCCAGCCAGGCGCCGCGGCCCGGGTCGAGCGCGTTGAGCTGGACCGCGACCTCGCCCAGCGAGCGCCCCGCCAGGCGCGCCTGCATGCGCAGGTCGGCGGCCCGCTCGCCCGTCAGCCAGCCGCGCGAGACCGCCAGCTCGACCTGCCGCTGGCTCGCGCCCTCGAGGTGCAGCGCCGCGAAGTCCTCCGGCGCGAGCGGGTAGCCGTGGAGCAGCTCGACCACCCGGCGCCCCTCCTCGTCGGCGCGCCGCCGCAGCGGCTCGGCCTGGTCGGGCTCGAGCCAGCCGCGCGAGACCGCCAGCGCGGCCTCGGCCGCGTTGGAGCCGCGCAGGTCGATGTGCAGGTAGCCGAGGACCTCGCGCACGAACCCCTCGATCACGGCGTAGTAGCGCTCGAGGTACTCGCCGTACACCGAGTGCACGGGCGGGGGCGGCGTCGGGTACGCGTAGGCCGGGTACGAGCTGTTGCCCGGCAGCCCGGCGTAGCCGATCGCGATCAGCCGGAGGAGATGGTCCTTGGAGGCCACGAACGGGGCGCGCAGGTCGTCGGTGTCGTCGTCCTCGCGGCGCTCGAGCACCTCCTGCAGCAGCACGGTCGCGGTCCTGGGCACCGCGTCGCGCAGCCCCGCCAGCAAGAGCAGGTCGCGGCGCGCCTCGTTGCGGTCGCGGAGCGCGTCCAGCAGGATCCCGTGCGGCGCGGCCTCGCGCTCGCCGAGCACCACGTCGTCGCGCTCGAGCACCCCCTTGTCGAGGGGCAGCGTGAACCGGGTGTGCGGCAGCAGCAGGCGCAGCAGCAGGTGGTCGCGGGGGAGCACCGTCTTGCTGACCGCGTTGATCGCGTCCATGGGGAAGTGGAGGCGCGGGTGCACCATCAGGATCAGGTGGTTGGCCGCCCCCTGCAGCACGAAGTACTGCGCCAGCTCCCAGGTGGGGTCCACCGGGCGCAGGATCGTGTAGCGCCAGGTCGCGCCGGGGCCGTGGCGGTCGCCGTCGGCGCGGCCGATCGCGATCGCCACGGCGTGGAACTGCTCCTCCCGCCGCTGGAGGAGCGTCACGGTCGGGGCCACGTACATGCCCGGGAACGGCTCGATCTCGACCATGGCCCGGAAGTCGACCTTGAACACGGGGCCGTCCTCGGGCGGGACGGTCGCCAGGACCTCGGCGAAGGTCTCGCGGTCCCACGGATCGAGGGTCGGGTTGAGGAAGCGGCTGAAGGCGCCGGTGGTGAGCAGCGCTATGAACTCGCTCAGGGAGACGGGCTCGAGCTTGCGGCGCGCCCGCCACCACGAGCGCGCGCGCAGCACCGGGTCGAGGTAGACCTGCCGGCCGATCCGCCGGCCGACGTTGACGTCGAAGTCCTCCTGCTCCTCGCTGGGCAGGTTGAGGACCGCCGGCGCCAGCTCCCAGCCGGCGTGGGGTGAGGGCTGCGGCCAGGGGCCGCGCCGGTCGTACAGAAAATCCTCAGGTGCGCGCTGCTTCACGTTCGCCCTCCCCGCGCGAGGCGGCCAGGCCGCCGTCGCCTCCACCTCTGGAGACGCTCCGGGGCGTCGGGCGTTACCTGCGGGCTCGCGATTGCAAGCGCCAGCGCAATTTTAGTCGTAAATCTTGTCGTCAGACGCCCTGGGGTCGAGCGCCCCCAGCCGCTCGAGGGCCTCGAGCAGCAGCGCCTCACCCTCGCTCCGGGCGACCACGGCCTCGGCGAGCTCGGGCGGGACCTCGTGCGGGCGGGCCGTGTAGAACACGATCCGGAGCCCCGGGTTGTAGCGGCGGACGACCCGCGCCAGCTCGACCCCGCTGAGCGCGGGCATCTCGACCTCGGTGATCAGGACGTCGTCGGGCGAGGCGTGGATCAGGCGGGGGGCGAGCTCGCTCCACAGGGAGCTCGCCACCGCCCTCGGCCCCACGGCGGAGAGCAGCGCCGCGCAGGTCGCCTCGTCGCTCAGAAGCAGGAACATGGTGCCGGCCGCGGGGCGCGCGCGCGCTCGCGGCGAGGCGCGGAACCGGTCGCGCGGCGGCGACGGGCCAGGCCGGCCGGCGGCCGCCGGCTCGAACGGCTCGGCCGCTCCCTGCATGCCCCGCATGGCCACGCGCCCCCCCTTCGGGTCGCTCCGAGGGCTCGACCCGCTCTCCCCCCGGACGCTCGCGGGGCGCCGGCGTTACCTGGCGCCCGCAGCTCCTGCCCCGGCAAGGGAATACAGCGCCGCCTTGACCTGGCAGGCGTTCCACTCCGGGTGGAGCTGGCGCAGGCGCGCGGCGAGGGCCGCGAGGTGGGCGGCCGCGTAGCTCGAGCCGCTCGCGATCCGATAGCCCCCGTCCCCCCAGGCGACGCGGACCATTTGCCCGGGCGCCTGGAACTCGACCAGGCGGCCCGGCCGGCGGCGCAAGCTCAGGCCCTCGAGCGGGCCGTGCGTGGTCGCCAGCACCGAGGGGAAGTCGGCCGGGTAGACCGGCGCGGCCGGGTCCTCCTCGTCCGACGAGGCGACCAGCAGGACGTTGCGGCGGAAGGCCTGGTCGACCAGGGCCTTGAACGCCGCCAGCATGGTGCTCTCCTCGGTCACGAAGCTGCAGTTGATCAGGTCGTAGCCCTGCTCGATCCCCCAGCCCAGCCCCAGCAGCGCGCTGCGCGTCCGGCTGCGCAGCCCCCCGCGCGCCGCGTCGAAGATCCGCAGCACGTGCAGCTCGGCCCCGGGCGCGTGGCGGTGCACGATCGAGGCCACGGCCGTGCCGTGACCCAGCTCGTCGCCGGGCGCGGGGTCGGGGATCACGCGATCCTCGTCGCCGAACCGCCAGGCGGCGTAGCGCGCCAGCTTGGCGAACTCGGGGTGCTCGAAGCGCGCCCCCGAGTCGAGCAGGAGCACCCGGACCCCGTCGCCGCTGGCGGCGCCGAGCCGCTCAAGAAGTTCGGACGGATCGTGTTGCATCGGCGGCGGCGCTGGCCTGGGCCGCGGCGGGGACCAGCAACTTGCCGAGCTCGCGCGCCTTCTCCTGGAGCGCCTCGAGCTGCTCGGGCGAGAACGAGCCCGCCGCGGAGCGCGGATTGATCGCCGAGAGGACCCCGCACAGGCGGCCGTCGGTGGTCACCGGGGCCGCCACCATGGCCTGGGTCGCGGTGCCGGTCCGCGCGTCGACCGAGCGGTTGAACGAGGCCTCCGGGCCGCTCGACACCGCGAGCTGCAGCGAGGCCACCATGCCGATCAGGCTCCGCCCGATCGGCACCTCCGCCCCCTCGACCGCCTCGGGCGTTCGCCCCACGTTGAGCGCGCCGAGCAGGGCGGTCCCATCCTCGGAGACCACCCAGAACGTGGCCTCCGCGGCGTCGCACGCCGCGCGCGCCCGCTCGAGCAGCGCGCGCCCGCGGCCCGCGAGCTCGGGCTCGATCGCGCGCCGGTCCAGGCTCACGAAGTCCACGGGGACCTCCCCCCCGCGTCCGCAGGCCCCTCCTCCGGCGGCTCCTCGCGAGCGGCGTGTTCGCCCTCCTCCGCCGGGAGCGCCTCGCTCCCCGCGGCGACGACCCACCCCTCCCGCAGGGGCAGCGCGGGACCCACGGCGCCGTGCGTGCGGAGCTCGCGCAGCGGGGTGTGGACCTCCGGGAACCGCCCGGGGTCCTCGACCGGCCCCCCAGGCGCCGGCTCGCGGCGCACGCGGGCCAGCGCCTCGCCCAACCCGCGGTCCGCCTCGCGCATGGCCCAGGCGAGCAGCCCCTCGACCCGCGCGTCACCGTCCTCGCGCTCGGGAACGTTCACGGGGTCACCTCCTGGTCGAGGCCGGCGCTCAGCGCGAGCTCGCGCAGGTTCGCGAGCGCGTCGTGGACGCGCTTGCGCGCCGCCCCGCGCCCGATCCCCAGGCGCGCGCACAGCCGCTCGTAGTCGGGCGGCCAGGCCGCCTCGTCCCAGATCACGCGCATGGTCGCCGCCTGCTGCGGCGGCAGCAGCTCGAACAGCCGCGGGAGCGCCGCCGCGGCCCGCGCCGTCAGCTCCTGCCGCTCCACCGCCTGATCGGGCGCGTCGGCGCCAGTCAGGACGAGCTCGAGCGCCGCTTCGCCGTCGTGGACGGACGCGCGGCGCGCCACCTCACGCCAGCGGTCCCGGGCCACGTTCCGCGCCACCTGCCGCAGCCAGGCCACGGGCTGCTCGGGGAGCTGGCGCTCGCTCGCGGGCAGGGCGCACGTCGCGAGGAGGTAGCGGGTGGCCTTGGCCACCGCCGTCTGCGCCGCGTCGTGCGCGGCGTCCCAGTCGCCGAGCACGTCGACCGCCGCCAGCACCATGGCGCGGTAGCCCGCCGTCACGGCCGCCTCGAGCCAGCCGCGTACCTCCCGCTCGGCCGCGCGGCGCGCCGCTGGCTCCGGGTCCCCGTCGTCCATCGTGTGAGCACGCTATGGCTTAGGTGGCCCCCGACCCCTCGCGAGTCTATCACTTCCCACGCTCCGCTCCCCGTGCCCAACACCCAGACGAATCGGACCCGCCAGCGTTACCTGGGGCCTCCCTCGCAGCCCGGCGCGCCGCCCGAAGGCTTGAGCTTTGCTCACCTTGGGGCGGAGGGATCGACATGAAGGCTGTGGTGTTCCACGGGGTGGGCGACCTGCGCCTCGACGAGGTCCCAGAACCCCGGCTCGAGGACAGGGCCGACGCGATCGTGCGGGTCACCGCGAGCGCGATCTGCGGGACCGACCTCCACATGGTGCGAGGGACGCTCCCCGGCATGGTGCCCGGGACGATCCTGGGCCACGAAGGGGTCGGCGTGGTCGAGGAGGTCGGGCCCGGCGTCCGCAACTTCGAGCGCGGCGATCGGGTCGTGATCCCCTCCACGATCTCGTGCGGCTCGTGCGAGCACTGCCGGGCGGGCGCCACCGCGCAGTGCGACGGCGCGAACCCCAACGGGCCGCTGGCCGGGACGGCGTTCTTCGGCGGCCCCCAGTCGACCGGGCCCTTCGCGGGGCTGCAGGCGGAGCTGGCGCGCGTCCCCTTCGCGCACGTGGGGCTGGTCAAGCTGCCCGACGAGGTGAGCGACGAGCAGGCGATCCTGCTCTCGGACATCGTCCCCACCGGCCACTTCGGCGCCGAGCTGGCCGAGGTCGCCCCGGGCGACACCGTGGTCGTGTTCGGCTGCGGTCCCGTCGGTCAGTTCGCGATCCTGAGCGCGTTCCTGCGCGGGGCCGAGCGGGTGCTGGCGGTCGACTGCCTGGCGTCGCGCCTGACGGCCGCGCGCCGCCTGGGCGCGGAGACGATCGACTTCGAGCGCGAGGACCCCGTCGAGGCGATCCGCGAGCTGACCCGCGGCTTCGGCGCCTCGTGCGCGATCGACGCGGTCGGGGTCGACGCCGTGCGCCCGCACGCCGGCCCCGCCGCGAAGCAGCCGCGCAGCCAGCGCAAGGAGTTCGCGCGCGAGGTGAAGCAGGCCGCCCCCAAGACCAACCCCAAGGGCGACAACTGGCGCCCCGGCGACGCGCCCTCCCTCGCCCTGCGCTGGGCGGTGGACGCGGTCGCCAAGGCGGGCCGGGTCGGCGTGATCGGGGTCTACCCGCCCAGCCTGGAGGCGTTCCCGATCGGCAAGGCCATGAACAAGAACCTCCGGATCCACCTCGGCAACTGCGACCACCGCCGCCTGATCCCCGAGCTGATCCAACTCGTGCAGACCGGCGCGGTCGCCCCCGAGCGCGTGCTGACCCGCACCGAGCCCCTCGTCTCGGCCCTCGAGGCCTACCGCTCGTTCGACCGCCGCGAGGAGGGCTGGCTCAAGGTCGAGCTGCTGCCCGAGCGCGACCGGGTGGGCTTCGCCGCGTAGGGAGCTGAAGCGCGGTCGCTCTCCCCTGCCTGACCGCGCGGCCCGGTCTTGCGCAAACCTGCACCGGCCGCTATCTCGAGCGGGCCAGCGGCCGAAGCGCGAACTGGCGCTCCACTTGGCTGTTCCGCGCCCGACAACGCCGTCAGGAGAGGTGACGTGGCTGAGGACGACCTGACGCTCCGCGCCCAACGGGAGCGCTTTTCGTCGCGTCGCGGCGGCCTCACTCCTCCACCACCTCCGTCTGCGCGCTCGTCCACTCCCAGGTGCGCACCAGCAGCCAGGCGCGGGCCAGGCCCAGGGTCAGGAGGGAGAGCACGGCGCTCTTGAGCGCGCGCGCGACGTAGCCGCCCAGGCCGCCGCGCCAGCGGGTGGGGTGGAGGCGGCCCTCGCGGTCGGGGACCAGCAGGCGCGACTGCTCCCAGCGGAGCCACAGGTAGCGGATCGCGAGCAGCCCCACCCCGAGGGTCGCCACGCCGAGGGGGAGGAGCAGGAGCGAGAGCAGCGCGAGGCCGAGCACCTCGAGCCCGCCGCCCGCGAAGCCGAGGGGCTGGCCGTGGGAGGGGACGCTGCACGCGGCGTAGGCGCGGCGCAGGCCGCGCGCGACCACCCACGGCGCGGCCAGCCCCGCGCTCAGCGCCAGCAGGAGCATGTCGCCCAGGGCGCCGAGCGCCTCGCCGCGCGGCTCGTGGCGCAGCCGCTCCTTGAACACCCAGGTGTTGCGCAGCCGGAAGGCCTTGGTCGCGACGTCGACGCGCACCCAGCCCGCCAGCAGCAGCACGAACGCCGCCCAGGGGGCGACCGCCGGCACGGCGCGGGCCGCCGCGTCGAGGTGCGGGAGCGCGGGCGCGAGGAGCGCGACCTCGCGCACGCGGGCCACCCCGCTGTGGAGCAGCGCCTGCGCGCCGCGCAGCGGGGCGAGCCAGGCGGGCAGGGGGCGCTCGGCGGCGCTCCAGGCGCCGAGCAGCAGCGCCGCCAGGGCCAGCAGCCCGAGCAGCGAGCCGGCGAGCTGGAGCGCGAGGAGCTGACGCGGCTCGCCGCGGAAGGCGAGGTGGTCGCCCGCGAAGGGCGGCACCGCGCGCGCGCGGCGGGGCTCGCTCGCGGCGGCGCTCGCGCCGGCGGGCGGCGCGGCCTCGTCCTCGGCGTCCGCGAGCTCTTTGGGGTCGAAGGCGCGGGTGGGGAGGTCGGCGCGACGGGGCTGGCGGGGGAGCGGGCCCGAGCCCCGGCCGGGCCGCCGCGCTCGGCGCGAGTCGCTGACCGCGTCGTCGACCGCGTCGTGGAGCACCAGCCCGGCGACCTGCTCGGGGCGCCGCGGGGCCGCGCCCGCCCGCGACTGGGTCCGCTCCTGCCGCCGCTCGTGCTCGCGCCGGTCGAGCTCCTCCATGAGGCCGTACGCCCGCGCGGAGCCCAGCAGCGGGTGCTCGCCGACCCCGCCCACCGCGACCAGCTCCTGCGTGAACGGCAGGAACACCCGCGGGGCGCCCTTGCGGACGGGGGTGTCGTCGGCGGCGACCTGCTTGGCGCGGATCCGGCACAGCCGCTCGAACTCGCGCTTCATGTCGGCGGCCGTGCCGCGCTTGGCTGGATCCCGGTCGAGGCGCGGGGCGAGGAAGCGGAACAGCCCCAGCTCGAACGCCTGGCGGTCGCCGTCGAGGAACTTGGTCTCCTCGAACGCCACCCGCTCGATCACCTCCTGCGCGATCGGGAACGCCTCGCCGCGCCGTTCGGCCGACTTGACGCCGATCAGGGCCTCGAGGTCGCCCGGCGCGGGCGGGCGCTCGAGGTGGCTGAACGGCGGGTGACCGGTGATCAGCGCGTAGATCACGAGCGCGGCGGCGTACACGTCGAGCGTGGGGTCGAACGTGAAGCCGAGCTGCCCGTCCTCGCGTCGCCGCTCCACCACCGCCTCGGGCGGGGCGTAGGCCGGCGTGACCTGCGGCGGCGGCCAGCCCTCGACCGGCCCGCGCGCGAGCTGATCCAGGAGCGCCCGCGGGCGGGCCGCGCCGAAGTCGATCAGCACGGCGCGGTAGGCCCGCCGCACGATCAAGCCGAACACCTCCGGGCCCTGCAGCGGCCGGTCGCGCGGGCCGACGTCGATCAACAGGTTGGCGAGCTTGACGTCGTGGTGGACCAGCCCGCGCGACTCGACGTAGGCCAGCGCGTTGAGGAGCTCGTAGCCGAGGTCGATCGCCGCGTCGAGCGGCACCGACGGGTAGAGCGCGCGCCGGTCGCGGCGCTCCTCCGCCCCGTGCGCCTTGGCCATCAGCAGGAGCGGGTTGGGGTAGGCCCGCCGGAACGCGACCACCAGGCCCGAGCGCGCGACGCCCAGCCCCACGCACGGGACGACGTTGCGGTGGTTGAGCTCCTTGAACAGCCGGGCCTCGAGCTCGAGCGCCGGGTCGAGCTGGCCGGCGAAGCGCTGCGTCTTGAGGACGACCTGCCCGCCGTCCTCCAGCGTGCCGGCGTAGACCTTCCCGGTCAGGCCCGTGCCGAGCAGGGCCCCGGTCGTGCACGTCACCTTCCGCTTGGTCCTGGGGCTGGTCAGGTCGACCGGCGTCCCTGGCTCCAGCTCGACCTCGCGCTCCGCCCCCACGGCTTCGCCCTCGCGCGAACCAGGCTATCACGGGGCCCGGGCGTCCCGCCCCGGGGCCCGGCCTCCCCAGGGCGACGCGACGTCGCACCAGCGCGGGCCCTCAAACTTCTGGGCCCCGAAATCGTGCGCGACCTCGCGGCAGACCGCAGCCTTACGCCGCGCCTGACCAGGGGTACAGTACGGCTGAGGAAGGAAGGGAAGGAGTGAGCTCGGAGCCTCGACGCGGGCGCTCGCACGGCTCGCTCGACGAGCGTCGCCTCAAGCTGGCCCTCGAGGTCAGCGGGGTCGGCGTGTTCGAGCACTCGGTCCCGCTCGCCGACGACACCTTCGTGAGCGCGCGCTGGGCGGAGATCCTCGGCTACGCCACCGACGAGCTCCCCTCCGCGCGGACCGCGCTGCAGTGGCTCACCGACGAGGTGCTCCACCCCGACGACCTCCCGCGCGTCCGCCGCGCCTACCGCGGGCTCCTGAGCGGGCGGCACGAGCGCCTGTCGGTCGAGGCCCGCCTGCGTCACCGCCAGGGGGGCGTGGTCCACGTGCGGTGCATCGCCGGCGCCGCGGCGCGCGACGAGGCCGGCCGCGCCACCCGCGTCACCGGGGTGCTCCTCGACATCTCGGCCGAGGTGGAGGGGCAGCGCGCGCTCAAGGAGGAGCGCTCGCGGCTGCGCGCGATCCTGGACCACATGGTCGACGCGGTGATCACCACCGACGAGCGCGACGCGATCGTCTCGGCCAACCCCGCGGTCGAGCGGCTGTTCGGCTACCGCCCCGACGAGCTGCTCGGCACGGGGCTGCGCGCGCTGCTCGCCGCGCCGCCCCCCGAGGCCCCCGTCGTGGCGAGCGACGAGCTCCCGCCCGAGGAGGACGAGCCCGACGAGGGGTCGGCGGCCCGCCCGATCGAGGGGCGCGCGGTCGCCCGGCGCAAGGACGGCGGCCGCCTGCCGGTCGACGTGGCGGTCAGCGAGCTGTGGGTCGGCGGGCAGCGCCTGTTCACGAGCATCGTGCGCGACGTCTCGGATCGGACCCGCCTCGAGGAGTATCTGCGCCGGCGCGCCGACGAGCTGCTCGAGCAGAACCGGCACAAGGACGAGTTCATGGCCGTGCTCGGCCACGAGCTGCGCAACCCCCTGTTCGGCCTGCGCGCCGCGGCTGAGGTGCTGCGCGTGCCGCACCTCCCGGCCGACCGCTACGAGCGGGCGCGCGAGACGATCGTGCGGCAGATCGACCACATGGCGACGCTGCTCGACGACCTCCTCGACGTGGCGCGGATCGCGCGCGGCGAGCTCGACCTCGAGCGTCACCCGCTCGAGGTGGACGACCTCGTCCGCGAGGTGGTCGACGCCCACCGGCAGCGCCTCCGCCAAAAGGGCCTGGCGCTGGTGCTCCGCTCCGCGCCCCACCCCGCCTGGGTGGAGGGCGACGCGACTCGGCTGCGGCAGGTGTTCGAGAACCTGCTCGACAACGCGATCAAGTACACCAGCCCGCCGGGCAGCGTCGAGGTCTCGGTCGAGCAGCTCGAGGGCGAGCACGCCGTGTGCGTGACGGTCCGCGACAGCGGGGTCGGCTTTCAGCCCGACCAGGCGGCCCGCCTGTTCGAGCCCTTCCGCCAGCTCGGCCGCGGCTACGGGCCGCGCTCGGGGGGGATCGGGATCGGGCTGTCCCTCGTGAAGCGGATCGTGCTGCTCCACGGCGGCACGATCGACGCGCAGAGCGCCGGCGAGGGGCAGGGCGCCGCGTTCCGGGTGCGGCTGCCGCTGCGCACCGAGGCCCCGGCCCCCACGCCCGAGGTCGAAGAGGGCGCACCCGTCGCGGCGCCCAACAGCCGCGCCCGCCGGGTGCTCGTGGTGGACGACAACGTCGACACGGCCCAGCTCCTGGCGGACCTGCTCGCGACCGAGGGGAACGAGGTCGAGGTGGCGCACCGCGGGGAGCAGGCCGTGGAGACCGCGCGCGCCTTCCACCCCGACGTGGTGCTGTGCGACATCGCGCTCGACGAGGGGTGGACCGGCTACGACGTCGTCCGCGCGCTCCGCGCCGACCCCGCCACGGCCGACTGCCGCGCCCTGGCCCTCACGGGCTTCGGCCAGATCCACGACCGCCAGCGCGCCCTGGCGGCGGGCTTCGACGAGCACCTCACCAAGCCGGTGGGCCCCGAGCGGCTGATCGCCGCGCTGCACGCCTGACGGCGAGCCGGGGCAACGTGCGGGCTAGGCTCTGTCTCGAAACTCGGATCGCGCCATCGCGAAGCAATCGTCGCCGCTG
>CAZMSZ010000007.1:0-4673 GCA_964569055.1 uncultured Planctomycetota bacterium
CCCGACAAACCCCCAACCCCCACCCCGCGCCCCCCGCGGGCACCCCGCCCCGGCGGGGCCGCGCTGGCGCTGGCGCTCGGCGGCGGCGCGCGGGGCTGTAGTGTGGCGGCGCGAGGTCCTCCATGCCGCACGCTCGTTCGCTCCGCCTCGCCGCGCTCGTCGCGGCGCTGCAGCTCACCGGCGCTCTGTCGGGTTGCCAGGCTCCAGGCGCCGAGGAGCCCGCGCCGCGCGGGGCCACGCTGTTCGTGATCCGTCACGCGCAGGCGCTCAAGAACGTGGCGCACCCGCCCGACACACCGCCCGAGCAGCTCGACGCGCTCACGCCCACGGGCGAGGCCCAGGCGCGCGCGCTCGGGGCGGCGCTGCGCGGTCGTGGGGTCACGCGCCTGCTCACCTCTCCGGCCAGGCGCGCCCGCGAGACGGCGGCGCTGGTGGGGGCGGCCCTCGGGCTCGAGGCCGAGGTGGCCCCGGGGTTGGCCCAGCTGGCGCGAGGCGGCGCGGCGGGTCCGAGCGGGCCGAGCATGATGGCGGCCGCCGACGGCGGCGAGCCCCTCGCCGAGGGCGTCGCGCGCGCGCTCGCGGCGATCGAGCCCGCGCTCCAGGCGGGCGAGGGCGTGGTCGTCGTCACCCACGGCGACATCGCGGCGGGCCTGATCGGGCACGCCGCCGGGACCCCGCTCGCCGAGAGCTGGCCCAAGCACGAGCCGCCGACGGGCTCGGTGAGCGAGCTGGTGCGCGAAGGCGAGACCTGGCGCGTGGGGCCGCTGGGGGTCTCGCCGCGCTGATCGGCGCCAGCCCGTTACGATCGGAGCGGTGAACTACCTCGCCCACGCCTGGGTCCTCCCCGAGCTGGTGCCCGAGCTCGTGCTGGGTGCCGCGTTGCCCGACCTCCTGGGCGCGCTCGACCGCCGCGGGCCGCGCGCCACCCTCGAAGGCGCGGAGCGGCTCGCGGCCGAGGGAGCGCACGAGCTCGCGCGCGGAGTGCGGGCGCACCTCGTCGCCGACGCCTGCTTCCACCAGCTGCCGGCGTTCACGGCCGGACGGGCCGCGCTGGCGCCCCTGGCCGCCGGCCTCGCGCAGGAAGGCGCGCGGGTGCGCGGCTTCTTCCTCACCCACCTGCTGCTGGAGATGCTCCTCGACGCCGAGCTGCTGGCGCGGGAGCCCGACCTGGGCGCCGCCTTCTACGAGGCCCTGGCGCGGGCGGACCGTGAAGCGGCGGCGCGCGCCGCCGCGAGCGCGCTGGGCGCGCCGCGCGACCAGGCGGCCTTCGCGCGCGGCGCCGAGCGGTTCGTGCAGGCGCGCTTCCTGCTCGACTACGTCGACGACGAGGCGCTCGCGGCGCGGCTGGAGCAGGTGCTCGGGCGCGCCCGGCAGACGCTCCCGCGCGCGGCGCGCGTCCGCCTGGTCGCGGGCCTGCCGGCGGCGCGGGCGGAGGTGCGCGCCCTGCTCCCCGCCCTCGTCGAGCGGCCGCGCGCGGCGGTCGCGCGCGCGCTCGCCGGCGTGAGGGGGGCGTGCTGAGCCCGGCGCCGCCCGCCCCGCCGGGGTACCAGCTCGAGCAGGAGCTCGGGCGCGGCGGCATGGGCGTCGTGTATCGCGCGCTCCACCTCCCGACCGGGGCCGCGCGCGCCGTCAAGCTCATGATCGGCCCGATCGAGCTCGAGGCGCTCGAGCGGCTGCGCCGCGAGGGCGCGGCGCTGGCGCGCGTGGGCGGCGCGGGGCTGGTGCCCGTGCACGAGGCGGGCGAGCACGCGGGGCGCGCCTACCTCGTGCTCGGCCTGATGGAGGGCGGCTCCCTGCGCGAGCGGCTGCGCGCGGGCGGCCGCTTCCGCTGGGAGGAGGCGGCCGCGCTGCTCGCGCCGCTGGCGCGGGCCCTGGCGCGCTGCCACGCGGCGGGGCTCGTCCACCGCGACCTCAAGCCCGACAACGTGCTGTTCGATGCGGAGGGACGCCCGCACCTGGCGGACTTCGGCTGCGTGCGCGACCTCGGCCTGACCAGCCTCACGGCGAGCGGCATGACGCTGGGGACGCTGATCTACATGGCGCCCGAGCAGCTCGACCGCTCGCGCGTGGAGCCGCCGGCCGACGTGTACTCGCTCGGCGTGATCCTGCACGAGCTGGTGGCCGGCGCGCCGCCGATCGACGGCTCGCTCACGCCGTTCGCGCTGATGCGCGAGAAGGTCGCGCCGACCCGCCCCCGCGCCCGGCTCGACGCGCTGGCGGGGGCGCCGCCCGCGCTCGACGACCTGGTCGATCGCGCCATGGCATACGAGCCCGCCGCCCGCCCCGACGCCACGGCGTTCGCGAGCGCGCTCGAGGCGCTGGTCTCGGGCGAGAGCCTGCCGGCGGTGAACAGGCCGCCGCGCCGACGGCGTGGGATCGCCCTCGCGGCGGGCGCGGGCGCGCTGCTGGCAGGAGCGCTGGCGCTCGGCGTCGGACGCGGGGCATGGGACGCGGGCGACCTCGGCGCCACCGAGGGTGGCTCGGCCGAGTCGGCGTCGCAGGTCGGACCCGCTCGCCCGCGGCGTTCGACGCGGGTGCCGCCGCGCTCCGGCCCCGAGGGCGCTGCGGTCAAGGAGCTGACGCACGAGCTGTGGGGCAAGGAGCCGCTCGAAGACCTCGCCTCGCTCGTCGAGCGAGCGAAGGCCGAGGCCCGGCGGGGCGCGCCGGCCGAGGCCCTGAGGAGGCTCCGGGGCGCCGCGCGCGAGCGGTTCGAGAACGCGGTCGAGATCGACCTCGAAGCCCCGGGGCCCGACCTCGAGCGAGCTGCCGACGACGCGCTCCGCGCGCTCCTGCTCGTGCACTGGATCGGGCAATACCTCGAACAGGAGCCGCCCGACCTCGAGCTCGAGCGCCTGACCAAGCTGCTCGAGGAAGTCCCCCGCGGGCCGGACCATCCCGTCTCGCTCGCGACGCTCGAGCGGGTGAGGCAGGTCGTCAGCGCCTATCGCCCCGGCCACATGGTCAACACGGTGGCGGACATCGCCGAGAACGCCGCCAACGCCGGTCACGTGGAGAGTGCGGCCGCGGCGCTGTCGGAGGCGATCGAGGTCAACGGCGACGAGCCCAAGCCACGAATCAAGCTGGGCGTGTTGCTGACGAAGCAGGCGCTCGGGGGCGAGGTCGACGCGCGATTCCAGCAGGCCGCCGAGGTGCTCGACGGGGCGCTCGCGCTGGCGCGGACGAAGTCCGAGCACGAGATGTCCACGATGGTGCTGGCTCGCGCCGCGCTCTACGCCCAGGCCGGCGACGCCGAGCGCGGGCTCGCGCTGCTCGATGCGGAGGAGCGCGTGCGGGCGGTTCAGGAGGCGCTCGAGCGAGTCCCAGGCACGAAGGCCGCCGCCCTGGCGTTGAGGGCGCGTCTCGAGCTGCTGCGCGGCGAGGTCGCGGCGGCAGCTCGCGCGCTGCGTGACGGCGCCGCGCTCGAGGGGCTCGACCCCGGGCAAGCCGCGCGCCTGGCCTCCCTGGCGGAGCGCTGCGAGGGGAGCGCGACGCCGGCGGAGCTGAAGGAGGTCGCGGCCGAGCTGGCCCGTTGGCCCCTGCCGCTCTGACCCAAGCCGAGACGCGCCAATCAACTCCGAGGCGGGCGTGTATCGGGGTCCCTCCCGCGCAGTCACTTCTTGCGAGGGAAGGAGAGACCCCCACCCATGAAGCACCCTGCGCTGGCGTTGATCGCCTCGTTCGCCCTGATCACCCCCGTGTTCGCCCAGGACCCGACCCCACCGGCCCCCGAGGGCGGGACCGAGGGGCGCGGCGAGCGCGGCGAGCGTCGCGGGCGCGCCGGTCGGTTCGGCGGCATGGGCGGCATGATGCTCGAGCGCCTGACCGAGGAGCTCGGGCTGAGCGCGGAGCAGGCGGAGCAGGCTCGCGCGTTCGCGGACGAGATGAGCGCCAAGATGCGCGAGGCGTTCCAGTCGGGCGACCGCGAGGGCATGCGCGAGCGGATGCGGGCCCTGAGCGACGAAATGTACGGCAAGCTCGACGCGATCCTGACCCCCGAGCAGCGCGAGAAGGCCAAGGCGCTCCGCGAGCAGATGGAGACGCGCCGCGGTCAGCGCGGCCAGCGCGGCGGGTTCGGCCGGGGCGAGCGCGGCGGCTTCGGCCGGCGCGCGCGCGGCGAGCGCGGCGGCGCGCGCCTGCGGGCCCAGGCCCTCGAGGCGCTCGCGCTCGGCGCCGAGGAGGCCGCGGTGATCACCCCGCTGCTCGACGCCGCGCTGCAGCGCCGCGAGGCCGCGGCGAGCGAGGCGGAGGCCCAGCGCCGCGCGCTGCTCGAGAAGCTGGCTCAGGCCCAGGGCGACGACGAGGCCGCGGTGGCGCTGCTGGAGGCGTTCCGCGCCGAGCGCGCCACGGCCCGCGCGGCGACCGCGCAGGTCCAAGACCAGCTCCGCGAGGTGCTCACCGTCGAGCAGGAGGCCAAGCTGGTCGCCCTGGGGGTCCTCGAGTAACGAACACACGCGCTTCCCTGGCGCGCGGGCCTCGCCGCACCGGGCGGCGAGGCCTCGTTCTGTACGGGCGGGAACCCAGCCTCTCCGGAGCGCGTGAGAGCGTGACGTGAACGCGCGCGCTCGACCCTGGCGCCTCGCGGTCGCGGCGGCGCTGCTGCTCGCGCAGGTCCTCGCGAGCGGCGAGGAGGCGCTGGTCGAGCACGCCGCGGTGAGCGCCGCCCTCCTCGGCGC
>CAZMSZ010000007.1:4773-14212 GCA_964569055.1 uncultured Planctomycetota bacterium
ATGGCCGGCGCCCGTTCTCGATCCGCGGACCCCCTGTAGACTGCGAACCGAGCGCCGGAGGCTCTGTTTCGCATGTTCGCAGGCGCCCCCTTCCCTTTCCCCACGCGCGCGGCCGACAGCCACAAGGGCACGTTCGGCCACGTGCTCGTGATCGCCGGGAGCCCGGGCATGTCTGGCGCCGCGTTCCTGGCGGGGAAGAGCGCGCTGCGGACGGGGGCGGGGCTGGTCACGATCGCCTGCCCCGAGTCGATCCACTCGGTGCTGGAGATCAAGACGACCTGCGTCATGACCCGCCCGCTCCCGACCACCGGCTCGGGCGCCCTCGGGCGGGCGGCGCTCGAGCCGCTGCGCGCGCTGATCGGCGGCAAGGCGGCCGTCGCGCTCGGGCCGGGCCTGGGGCGCGACCCCGAGACCGTCCAGCTCGTGCGCGACCTGCTCGCCGACTGGCCGGAGGAGGCGCCGCCGGCGGTGGTCGACGCCGACGGGCTCAACGCGTGCGAAGGCCGGGCCGAGGCGCTCGCCGCGCTGGAGGCGCGGGGCGTGCTCACGCCCCACCCCGGCGAGCTGCGCCGCCTGTGCGGGCCCGACGCCGACCTCGCCGGCGACCGCGAGGGAACGCTCGCCCGGTTCGTGGCCCGAGTGGGCGTGCTCACGCTCCTCAAGGGGCACCACACCCTGGTCGAGGCGCCCGCGGGCGAGGCCGGCGGCGAGCCGCGCCGCTACCGCAACCTGACCGGCAACCCCGGCATGGCCTCGGGCGGCACGGGCGACGTGCTGACCGGGGTCATCGCGGGCCTGCTCGCCCAGGGGCTGCCCCCGTTCGAGGCGGCCTGTCTGGGCGCCTGGCTGCATGGGCGCGCCGGCGACATCGCCGCCCGCACGCGCGGCCTCGCGCCGCTGATCGCGACCGACCTGCTCGACGGGCTGTGCGAGGCGATCCGGGCGGTGGAGGTGGGCTCGTGAGCCGGGCGCGCACGCGCGGTGTGCCCCGCGGCGGCGGTCGCGCGGGGATCCAGTGGTCCGCCGGCGTGCGGCGCATCTCGCCCAGCGAGCTGACCTGGGTGTGCGACCCCCAGCTCCTCGCGGGCGTGATCGCCGAGGAGGCGCGGCTCGCGCGCGAGGAGGCGGCGGCCACCCCCGCGGCGCGCGCGCGCATGCAGGACCGGGCCCGGCTCAACGATCGGCCCAGCGTGTCGCTCCCCGAGCTGGTCGGCCAGGAGCGCGCGATCGAGGCGATCGCCACCGGCCTCAGCACCGAGGCGCCCGGGTTCCACGTGTTCGTGTGCGGGCCGCGCGGGAGCGGGCGGCAGGCGCTGGTCCAGGCCGCGCTGCAGGTCTACACCCCGCCGCTGCCGCGCCCGCGCGACCGCGTCTACGTGGCCAACTTCCAGCACCCCGAGAGCCCGCGCCTGCTCACGCTCCCGCGCGGCAAGGGGCGCCGCTTCCGCCGCGACGTGGACCACATGCTGACCGCGCTGCGGCGGGCGATCGGCTCGGCGCTCGCGACCGAGCAGCACGTGGCGCGCAGCGACCGCCTGCGCCGCCGCACCGACCACGCCGCCTCGCGCGTGATCGACGACCTCGCCGCCGAGCTGCGCGGCAAGGGTCTGATCGTGGGGCCGATCCCCGAGGGGTTCGGCACGCCCGAGCTCAAGGTCGACGTGGGCGAGCCCGAGCCGCTCCCCAAGAAGGTGGTCGAGCGGCGGCTCGGCGACGGCGAGCTCAAGCGCACGCGCGCCCTGACCCGGCGGCTCGCCCTCTACGACCGCGCCCTCGAGCGGCTCGAGCTGGCGGCCGGCGAGGCGCGCGCCGCCGCGCGCAAGGGGGCGCTGGCGCTGCGGCGGCTCGACGCGCGGGTCGCGCGCGGGCTGGCGCAGGGCTTCACCGACGACCTCGCGCGCGCCTACCCCACCAAGCCCGTCCGCCGCTGGCTCGACTCGCTGCTCGAGGAGATCGGCGACCGGGTCGAGCTGTTCGTGGACCGCGACGAGGACCCAAGCGAGGAGCGGCGGGGCGACCACGACGTGCTCGAGCCGTTCCGCGCCAACCTGTTCGTCGACAGCAAGGAGCGGCCGGTCCCGCCGGTGATCTACGAGCCGCACCCGACCTACGCCAACCTGTTCGGCGCGGTCGACCAGGCCGAGAACATGCCCGACCACCTGCGCCTGCGCGCGGGCGCGCTGCACCGCGCCAACGGCGGGGTGATCGTGGTCGACGCCTTCGAGCTGATGCACGACCGCGCCGCCTGGAGCGCGCTCAAGCGCACGGTGAAGTCGGGCTGGATGGAGGTCCCGCGCGGCGGCGGCAGCTCGGGCGGGGGGCTGCGCCCCGAGCCGATCCGCACCGCCTTCAAGCTCGTCGCGATCGGCAGCGAGGAGCTCTACGACGGCATGTACGCCTACGACCCCGACTTCGCGGCCGTGTTCAAGATCAAGGTCCAGGTCGAGGAGGTGCTCCCCCGGAGCGAGGCGAACATCGAGGCCATGGGGGCGGCGCTGCTCAGGATCGCGCGGCGCGCGGGGCTGCGCGCCCCCGACGCCGGCGCGCTGGCGCGCCTGCTCGAGCACTCGGCCCGCCTCGCCGGGCGCAACGACCGCCTCGCCCCGTGGTTCTCGGACCTGCTCGACGTGCTGCAGGAGGCCGACCGGATCGCCATGGACGGCGGGCGCCGGGAGGTGCGGGCGGCCGACGTGGAGCGCGCGCTCCGTCAGCGCCGCTGCCGGCACGACCTCTCCGAGCGCGAGAGCCAGGAGATGCTCGACGACGGGATCGTGCTGCTCGACACCGACGGGCAGCGCCCGGGCGTGGTCAACGCGCTGGTGGTCTACGACGAGGGCGCCCACGTCTACTCGCGCCCGACCCGCGTCACCGCGGCCGTGGGCGTGGGCCGCCGCGGCGTGGTCGACCTCGAGCGCGAGGCCAGCTTCTCGGGCGACTCGCACCACAAGGGCATGGAGATCGTGGCGAGCCTGCTGCGCGAACGCTACGCCCAGGACAAGCCGCTGTGCCTCACCGCCACGCTGTGCTTCGAGCAGTCCTACTCGCTGGTCGACGGCGACAGCGCCAGCCTGGCCGAGGTGCTGGCCCTGTTCTCCGCGCTGGCCGAGCTCCCGCTCGACCAGGGCTGGGGCGTGACCGGCTCGCTCAACCAGAAGGGGGAGGTCCAGGCGATCGGCGACGTGACGGCCAAGGTCGAGGGCTTCTACGACGCCTGCATCGCGCGCGGCCTGACGGGCCGCCAGGGGGTGATCATTCCCGAGGCCAACGTCCGCGACCTCATGCTCCGGGCCGACGTGGTCCGCGCGGTCGAGAAGGGCCGGTTCCACGTGGCCGCCGTCCGCACCGTCGACGACGCCATCGACCTGGTGTTCGGGCTCCCGGCGGGCACCCGCCGGCGCGCGCTGGCGCCGTTCCCCGAGGGCAGCGTCAACGCGCGGGTCGACGCCAAGCTGCTGGCGTACGCCGAGGCCTCCCGCCGGTTCTACTCCGGCTCGGACTGATCGGCGGGCGCCGACCGCCCGCCCAAGTCCAACGCGGCGCGCGGGATCCGGTGCGACACATTGCCGCAGCCCTCCCGCTCGCGCCCGGCCTACGATCGGTCGCCAATGAGGCGGCTCGTGGACGTCCTCGGTCCGAGAGGTCCGGCGGCCCGTGAAGGGCTCCGGTGCCTGTCCCGCTGGGGGTTGCGAGCGATGGCGCACAGCGCTACAAACTTCGGCCTTTGCCAGGCTCGCGGCCTCGGCTGACTTCCCGACGGGTGGTGCACCGGTGAGCTGGAATGCCCCAAGGCAGCTGATCTTCCCTCCCTGGGTCGACCAGGCGGTCGTCGGCGTGGTCGCGTTCGCGCTGATGGCGGGCGGCTACGTCACGTTCCTGGTCGCGTTCGGCGCCTCGCCGAAGACCACGGACGTGGGCTACGCGCCCGAGCAGCCGATCCCCTACAGCCACGCGCTGCACGTGGGCGAGCTCGGCATGGACTGCCGCTACTGCCACACGTCGGTCGAGTCGACCCGCCAGGCGAACATCCCGCCGACGGCGACCTGCATGAACTGTCACGCCAAGGTGCGCACCGACAGCGAGCTGCTCGCGCCTTTGCGCGAGAGCGCGCGCACGGCCATGCCGGTGGAGTGGGTGCGGGTCCACGACCTGCCCGACTACGCCTACTTCGACCACTCGGCGCACGTCACCCGCGGCGTCGGCTGCGAGGAGTGCCACGGGCGGATCGACACCATGGAGGTCGTGCGCCAGGTCGAGCCGCTCAGCATGGCCTGGTGCCTCGACTGCCACCGGCACCCCGAGGGTCGCGTGCGGCCCGCGAGCGAGGTCACGGTCATGGGCTGGGAGCCGCCGGGTGGCCAGAGCCGCCTCGAGTTCGGCCGCCAGCTCGTGAAGGACAACCACATCAACCCCCCGACGGACTGTTCGACATGCCACAGGTAGACGCGGGCAAGGCCTACTGGCGGAGCCTGAACGACCTCGCGGACACGCCGGAGTTCCGCGAGCTCGTCGAGAACGAGTTCCCCTCCCGCCTGGACGCGATCGTCGACCCGGTCTCGCGGCGGCGGTTCGTTCAGCTCATGGGCGCCTCCTTCGCGCTCGCGGGGCTGACCGGCTGCGACGCGCTGCGCATGCCGGTGCAGAAGATCCTCCCCTTCTCGCGGCGTCCCGAGGGGCGAGACCCGGGCACCACCGCGTCCTACGCCACGGTCATGGAGCTGGGCGGGGTGGGGACGGGCTTGCTCGTCACGACCTACGACGGGCGCCCGATCAAGATCGAGGGCAACCCCGAGCACCCCGACAGCCTCGGGGCGACCTCGCAGTACGCGCAGGCCAGCGTGCTCTCGCTCTACGACCCCGACCGCAGCCAGGGCGTGATCAGCAGGGCCGAGGGGGGCGAGCCCAAGCCGAGCAGCTGGGACGAGTTCTTCGCGGCGGTCGGGCCGCGCCTCGCCGACCGGCGCGCGCAGAAGGGGCTCAAGGTGAGCGTGCTCGCCGAGGCCACCTCCTCGCCCACGGTCCAGCGCCTGCGCGACGAGCTGGTGCAGGCCTGCCCGCGGCTGCGCTGGTACGAGTACGAGCCGGTGTCGCGCGACCACGAGCTCGAGGGCGCGCGGATGGTGCTCGGCGGGAGCTACCGCACGCTGCTCGACCTCTCGCGCGCCGACGTGGTCGTCTCGCTCGACGACGACCTGTTCGGGCTGCACCCCGCGAACGTGCGCTACTCGCGCGACTTCGCCGAGCGCCGCCGCCGGGTCGACCGCGACGGCAGCATGAACCGGCTGTACGTGGTGGAGACCCCGTTCAGCATCACGGGCGGCATGGCCGACACGCGCGTCGCGCTGCAGTCGGCCGAGGTGTTCCACTTCGGGCTCCGCCTCGCGGCCGAGGTGGTCCGGGGCGACGAGACCGGGCGCGCCAAGCTGAGCAAGGCGCTGCGCGACCGGCTCGAGCAGCTGGCCGCCCCGGCGGACCACCCGCAGGGCGGGCTGCTGCGGCAGATGGCGGCCGACCTGCTCGCGAACCGCGGGCGCAGCGTCGTCGCGGTCGGGCCGCGGCAGCCGGCGGTGCTGCACGCGATCGGGCACCTCCTCAACGGGATCCTCGGCAACGTCGGCGCCACGGTCAGCTACGTGGAGGAGGCGCAGCGCCCGACCTACCTCGAGGCGCTCCAGACGCTCACCTCGGAGATGAGCAACGACCGGGTCGACACCCTGCTGATCCTGGGCGGGAACCCGGTCTACACCGCGCCGAAGGACGTCGAGTTCAAGGCGGCCCTCGAGCGCGTGACCTGCAGCGTGCACCTCGGGCTCTACGCCGACGAGACCGCGCGCGAGTGCACCTGGCACCTGCCCATGGCGCACTACCTCGAGGCCTGGGGCGACGCCCGCGGCTACGACGGCACGGTCGGGCTGGTGCAGCCCACGATCCGCCCGCTGTTCCAGGGCAAGAGCCCGATCGAGCTGCTGGCGTTCGTGCTCGGGCGCGACCCGAAGGAGCCCGAGCAGAGCCACGGTTACAACCTGGTCCGCGAGACCTACCGCGGGGCCTGGGGCGGCGAGCTCGAGCAGCGCTGGCGCCGGGCGCTCCACGACGGCGTGGTGGCCGGGTCGGCCCTGCCGCGCAAGACGCCGCGTCGCGACGACGAGCCGATCGTGACGCACCTGGCCTCGGTCCCGGCCGAGCCGCGGCGCGCCACGGCCGAGGCGCTCGAGCTGGTGCTCCTGCCCGACCACAAGCTCTACGACGGGCGGTTCGCCAACAACGGCTGGCTGCAGGAGCTGCCCGACCCGCTCGCCAAGCTGACCTGGGACAACGCGGTCTACCTCGACTACGCGACCGCGGCGCGGTTCGAGGTGAAGGAGGGCGACCTCCTCCAGCTCAAGGTGCGCGAGGGGAACAAGGAGCGCCAGCTCAAGGCGCCGGCCTTCCCGGTCCCCGGCCTGCCCGAGTTCACGCTCACGCTCGCGCTCGGCTACGGCCGGGGCGAGGCGGCCGGCGTGGTCGGCAAGGACGTCGGGGTCGACGCCTACGAGATGCGCACCGCCACCCACCAGCACGCGCTGCAGGGGGTCACGTTCACCAAGGTCGGGACCTACAAGCTGGCCACGACCCAGGACCACCAGTCGATCCGCAGCGAGCTGGCCGACAAGGAGCGCGACCGGCGCGCGACCCTGCTCGTCCGCGAGGGGACGCTGGAGGAGTTCGCCAAGAACCCCCGCTTCGCCAAGAACCCGTGGGATGGCGGTCCGACCCTCGCGGCGGGCGCGGCGACGCAGCACGCGGTGGGCCCCGACCCGCGCAAGACGCAGCTGTGGGGCTCGCCGCTCGAGTACGCGGGGCGCCGCTGGGGCATGGCGATCGACCTCTCGGTCTGCACCGGCTGCAGCGCGTGCGTGGTGGCCTGCCAGGCCGAGAACAACATCCCGGTGGTCGGCAAGTCGGAGGTCGCGCGCGGCCGCGAGATGCACTGGCTGCGGATCGACCGCTACTTCACCACCGCGCCGCTCGCGATCGACCACCCGCAGGGCGACCCCGCGAGCGAGGCGCGCGCCGAGGAGGCCGAGACGCCGGCGCCCGGGGCGGTGCGGATCGTGCACCAGCCGCTCCCCTGCATGCAGTGCGAGAACGCCCCCTGCGAGTCGGTGTGCCCGGTCGCCGCGACCTCGCACAGCGAGGAGGGGCTGAACGACATGGTCTACAACCGCTGCGTCGGCACGCGGTACTGCTCGAACAACTGCCCCTACAAGGTCCGCCGGTTCAACTACTTCTGGAACTATCACGGCCCGTTCCACCCGCGGAGCGAGCCCTCGGCCACGGCCACGCTGCCCAAGTTCCCCGAGAACGAGGTCAGCAAGAAGCTCAAGCTGCCGATGGCGAAGAACGTCACGCCGCTCGAGCAGATGGTGTTCAACCCCGAGGTCACGGTCCGCGCCCGCGGCGTGATGGAGAAGTGCACCTACTGCGTGCAGCGGATCAAGGCGGTCACGATCCCCTGGGACAACAAGCACCGCGACACCTCGCGCGAGGACCGACCCAAGATCCCCGACGGGGCGATCCAGACGGCGTGCCAGCAGGCGTGCCCGACCCGCGCCATCGTGTTCGGCGACCTGAGCGACCCCGAGAGCGAGGTCAGCAAGTGGCAGCGGGGTGACCGCAGCTACTCGATCCTGGCCGAGCTGAACACCCGTCCGCGCACGCAGTACATGGCCAAGCTGCGCAACCCCCCGCCGGCGACGGCCTGAGCAGAGGCAGAGAGTCATGAGCACGCAGCACAGCGCTCACGACCGCTGGAACAGCTGGGACGACCCGCGGCGCCGCGCGCCGCTGATCACGGGCACCCCCTCGCTGACCAGCATCACCGACGACATCTGCGCCGTGGTCGAGGCGCCCAAGCCGCCGGCGATCTGGTACGCGGCGCTCGGCTTCAGCCTGATCGCGTTGAGCACCCTCGGGATCACGCTGTTCTATCTGATCTTCGCCGGCACCGGCACGTGGGGCCTCAACAACCCCGTCAACTGGGGCTGGGCGATCGTGAACTTCGTGTTCTGGGTCGGCATCGGCCACGCCGGGACGCTGATCTCCGCGATCTTGTTCCTGTTCCGCCAGAAGTGGCGAACGGGGATCAACCGGGCCGCCGAGGCCATGACGATCTTCGCGGTCATCTGCGCCGGCCTGTTCCCGGGCGTCCACATCGGCCGGGTGTGGATGGCGTACTACCTGGCGCCGATCCCCAACCAAATGGACATGTGGCCGCAGTTCCGCAGCCCGCTGCTGTGGGACGTGTTCGCCGTGAACACGTACTTCACCGTGTCGCTGCTGTTCTGGTTCATGGGCATGGTCCCCGACCTCGCCACGCTGCGTGACCGCTCGACCACGCGGCTGCGGCAGGTCCTCTATGGGATCTTCAGCCTGGGCTGGCGCGGCTCGAACCGCGCCTGGCACCGCTACGAGCGCGCCTACCTGATCCTGGCCGCCCTCGCGACGCCGCTGGTGCTCTCGGTGCACTCGGTGGTGAGCTTCGACTTCGCGGTCTCGCAGATCCCAGGCTGGCACACCACGATCTTCCCGCCCTACTTCGTGGCGGGCGCGATCTTCAGCGGGTTCGCCATGGTGCTCACCCTGCTGATCCCCTGCCGCAAGATCTTCGGGCTCGAAGACTTCATCACGATCCGCCACATCGAGAACATGAACAAGGTGATCCTCGCCACGGGGACCATGGTGGGCTACGCCTACGGCACCGAGTTCTTCGTGGCGTGGTACAGCGGCAACCCCGTCGAGCAGGCGACCTTCCAGCTGCGCGCCTTCGGCCACTACGGCTGGGCCTACTGGATCATGATCACGTGCAACGTGTTCATCCCGCAGCTCTTCTGGTTCAAGAAGGTGCGGACGAACCTCTACCTCACGTTCATCATCAGCATCTTCGTGAACATCGGCATGTGGTTCGAGCGGTTCGTGATCATCTGCACGTCGCTCAGCGCCGACTTCATGCCCTCGGCGTGGGACTACTACTCGCCGACCTGGGTCGACATCTTCACGTTCGTCGGCAGCTTCGGCCTGTTCATGACGCTGTTCCTGCTGTTCTGCCGGTTCGTGCCCATGGTCGCGATCGCGGAGGTCAAGCAGACCTTCATCTCGCTGGAGCACGCCGAGCACCTGCGACACGCGATCGACCAGGCCGATGCCGACGCCGACGTCACGCTCGGCGGCGCGGTGCCGCCGGCGGTAGCTGGCGGGGGGGTGAGCGGGTGAGCGACGACGAGGCGAAGGACGAGCCCGTGAGCGAGCCGAACGAGCCGACCAAGAGCGAGCAGCCCGCCGAGCCGGCCAAGAGCGAGCAGCCCGCGGAGCCGGCCAAGGGCGAGCAGCCCGCGGAGCCGGCCAAGAGCGAGCAGCCCGCCGAGCCGGCCAAGGCGGAGCAGCCCGCCGAGCCGGCCAAGAG
>CAZMSZ010000007.1:14312-25403 GCA_964569055.1 uncultured Planctomycetota bacterium
GAGCAGCCCGCCGAGCCGGCCAAGGCGGAGCAGCCCGCCGAGCCGGCCAAGAGCGAGCAGCCCGCGGAGCCGGCGAAGGCCGAGACGCCCGCGGAGCCGGCCAAGTCCGAGACGCCCGCGGAGCCGGCCAAGTCCGAGACGCCCGCGGAGCCGACCAAGTCCGAGACGCCCGCGGAGCCGACCAAGTCCGAGACGCCCGCGGAGCCGACCAAGTCCGAGACGCCCGCGGAGCCGGCGCCCGCGGAGCCGGCGGCGCCCGTGGCGGCGGGCCCGGTGCTCGGCTGCCTGATCGAGTTCGAGACCGACCGGAGCCTGATGGCGGCCTGCCAGAAGGTGCGCGACGCGGGCTACTCCGACTGGGACGCCCACACCCCCTACCCGGTGCACGGCCTCGACGAGGCGATGGGGATCAAGCCCACGATCCTCCCCTGGATCGTCCTCGGCGGCGGCCTGACGGGCTGCACGATCGGCCTGATCCTGCAGCTCTACACCAACGGCATCCTGCTCCCGTTCAGCCTGGGCGACGTGGCGCTGCTCGACCCGTTCCTCCCCAGCGGCTACCCGTTCGTGGTCAGCGGCAAGCCGGTGTTCAGCGTGCAGGCCAACATCCCCGTCGCCTTCGAGCTCACGATCCTCCTGAGCGCGTTCGCGTCGTTCTTCGGCATGTGGCTGCTCAACCGCCTGCCGCGCTTCTATCACCCCGTGTTCCACAGCGCCCGGTTCCGCCGCGCCACGCAGGATCGGTTCTTCATCAGCATCGAGGCGACCGACGCCCTGTGGGACGAGGAGCGGACCGTCGCCCTCGCCCGCTCGCTGGGCGGCGCGCACGTCGAGCTGCTCGCCCGGCAGGAGGGCTAGGCCATGAAGCGGTTCATCGTGCCGCTGGTGATCCTGGTGGGGACGATCGGGCTGATCCCGTTCGCCTTCATCGCCAAGGCCCGGGTCACGACCAGCGAGAAGCCGCGGATCCACATCATCCGCGACATGGACGATCAGCCCAAGTTCCGCGCGCAGTCGTCCAACCCGCTGTTCTACGACGGGCGCGCCATGCGCAGCCCCGTGCCGGGCACGGTCGCCCGCGGCGAGCTGCTCGAGGACGACCACTACTACCGCGGGCAGGTGACCGAGAACGGGGAGAAGGTCTGGGCCGAGGAGTTCCCGGCGCAGGTCGAGGTGGACGAGGCGCTGCTCCGCCGGGGGCGCGAGCGGTTCGCGATCTACTGCGTCCCCTGCCACGGCTACGCCGGCGGCCTGGGCCTCGCCGACGAGGGCGAGGCGATGGGCTCCGGGATGGTCGACCAGCGGGTCAAGCGGCGGATCGCCCAGGGCGTCTCGGGCATGGAGGGCTGGGCCACCCCGGCCAACCTCCACGCCGAGCAGATCCGCGCCCAGCCGGTCGGTGAGCTCTACAACACGATCGCCAACGGCAAGGCCAACATGCCGCCCTACGGCGAGCAGGTCCCCGTGCACGACCGCTGGGCGATCGTGGCCTACCTGCGCGCGCTCCAGCGCACTCAGCACCCCGGGCGTTAGGGGAGTCGCCGACGATGAGCATGCACGCGGTCCTGTCCCCCTCGACCACCGAGAACCGGCGCTTCGACGGCGCGAGCGCGACCAACGCCAGGCGCATCGGCCTGGGGCTGATGCTGAGCGGCGCGGCGGCCAGCGGTGTGATCGCCCTCTGGCATCACCAGCGCTTCTTCAGCGCCTACCTGGTCGCGTTCGCGTTCCTGCTCAGCGTCACGCTGGGCGGGCTGTTCTTCGTGATCGTGCAGCACCTCGTGCGGGCCGGCTGGAGCGTCACCGTCCGCCGCGTGTCCGAGGTGATCACGCTCAACATTGGCCTGTTGTTCGTGCTGTTCCTGCCGCTGATCCCGATGATCTACACCGGCAAGCTGATGCCGATGTCCGCGGCGCACGTCGCCGCGCACCACGGCGCGCACGATCAGGCCGGCCACGGCGGCGAGGGCGGCCACGGGGGCGAGGCCGGCCACGGCGACGCGGCCCACGAGACCGCCGCCGCCCCCCGCGGCGACTGGAACGGGCCGGCCCTCCCCTGGGTGGTCCACGGCGAGGTGGACCACAGCAAGCAGACCTGGCTGAGCTTCCCCTGGGTGGTGATCCGGCTCGTGGTGTGCTTCGCGCTGTGGTTTCTGATGGCGCGCTACTACTACGGCAACTCGGTCCGCCAGGACGAGAGCGGCGACCCGCGCCACACCGAGCGGATGCAGCGCTGGAGCGCGCCCGCCATGCTGATCTACGGGTTGACGGTCTCGATCGCCGGGTTCGACCTGCTGATGGCGCTCGAGCCCGCCTGGTACAGCACGATGTTCGGCGTCTACTTCTTCGCCGGCGGGCTGCTCGGGTTCTTCGCGGCCCTGGTCCTCGCGCTCTACCTGCTGCAGCGGAGCGGCCGCCTGACCGAGTCGGTGACCCCCGAGCACTACCACGACGTGGGCAAGTTCATGTTCGCGTTCCTGGTGTTCTGGGCCTACATCGCCTTCGCGCAGTACATGCTGATCTGGTACGCCAACATCCCCGAGGAGACGCTCTGGTACCAGCTCCGCCAGACCGGCCAGTGGTTGGGCCTGTCGGTGTTCCTGATCCTGGGCCACTTCGCCCTCCCGTTCATGCTGCTGATCAGCCGGTACCCCAAGCGGCGCCCCGCCCTGCTGGCGCTCGGCGCGGCCTACGTCCTGGTCGCCCACTTCTTCGACATGTTCTGGGTGGTGGTCCCCCAGAAGGCCCCGCTCGGCGTGATGCCGGTGCCGCTGCTCGACGCCTTCATGCTGCTGGCGCTGGGCGGGCTGTACTTCCTCAACACCGCGCGCAACCTGCGCGGGATCGACCTGATCCCGGTCCGCGACCCGAGGCTGCTCGAGTCGCTCAACCACCAGAACTACTGAGGCAACGGTGAGCGCTACGGAGACCCACGCCCACGACCTCGCCGACCTGCCCGGCGCCGCCCCCGACCCGGCGCCGGCCTCGACGGGCTACTTCGTGGTCTGGGGCCTGACCCTCGTGTTCCTGGTCATCGTCGCGATCCAGTACGTCGTGTACGCGGTGCTCGACGCGGAGCGGGAGCAGAAGGCGCACGGCTCGGACGAGCTGCGGCGGGTCAAGGCCGTGCAGATGCAGCGGCTCGAGGAGCCGGAGCAGGGGCAGATCTCGATCGAGGAGGCCATGCGCCGGGTGGCGCAGGAGCACCGCCGGTAGGCGGAGAGCGGGAGCTCGAGGTGAGGCGCGCGATCGCGAGGACGACGACGGCCGGGCTGTGCGCCCTGGCTCTGCTGACCGGGGCGGCCGCCCCGGCGCGGGGGCAGGCCGCGCCCGTCGATGAGGATCGCCTCGCGCCGTTCCGCGACCCCGGCCGCATGCCCGAGTCGGTCGGCGCCGAGGCCCGGATCGTCGACCGGCGGGGCGAGCAGGTCCCGCTCGACGCGGTGTTCGACGACGAGCGCGGCGAGAAGGTCACGCTGCGCGAGCTGGCGGGCGGGCGGCCGATCCTGCTCCAGCTCGCCTACTTCCGCTGCCCCGGCCTGTGCACCTTCACGCTCAACGGCCTGGTCGAGACCCTGCGCGCCATGCCCTGGACCCCCGGCGAGCAGTTCACGGTGGTGACCTTGAGCATCAACCCCGAGGAGACCGCGAACCTCGCCCGGTTGAAGAAGGCCGCCTACCTGCGGGAGCTCGGCCGGCCCGAGGCGGGCGCCGGCTGGCACTTCCTCACCGGGACCAACGGCAGCATCCGCGCGGTGGCGGAGGCGGTCGGGTTCGGCTTCCGGTTCGACACCCAGACGCGCGAGTTCGCCCACGGCGCCGGGCTGTTCGTGCTGACCCCCGAGGGCGTGGTCTCGCGCACGATCACCGGCGCCGAGTACGACCCCACGCTGGTCCGGCTGTCGCTCGTCGAGGCCAGCGCCGGCAAGGTCGGCACCGCGCTCGATCAGGTCCTCCTGTTCTGCTACCACTTCGACCCGGACACGGGCCAGTACACGGTGCAGATCATGCGCATCGTGCAGGTGCTCGGCACGCTGCTCGCCGCGAGCCTGTTCGGGTTCATCGGCCTCATGTTCTGGCGCGAGCGGCGGGCCCGCCCCGAGCTCGACTCCACTCCCATCCCCTCGTTGTCCGAGGAGGAGGCGCGCGTCCAGGCCGGCCGCGACGACTCCGCCTCGGGAGGCGCGTAGTGACGACGACTCGGACCCACGACCTCCGGCTCCGCCGGCGGCTGCCGCTCCTGGGCGGGCTCGCCGCCGCCGGGCTCCTGCTGGCGGGGTGCGGCAACCCCGACGGGACGCTCCAGATGCCGCTCCAGGCCTCGGAGCAGGCCAAGGACGTCGACTGGGTCTACTACTTCATCTTCTGGCTGAACGCCTTCTACTTCATCCACATCATGGGGGTGATGGCCTGGTTCGGCTGGCGCTATCGGCGCCGCCCCGGCGTGGCGCCGGAGCCTAGCCCGCACCACAACCTGCCGCTCGAGATCGCCTGGTCGCTCCCGCCGATCGTGCTGGTCGTGGTGATGTTCTACTGGGGCTTCAAGGGCTACGTGCACCTGCAGACCGCGCCGAGCGATGCGGTCAAGGTCGAGGTCCTCGGCAAGAAGTGGGCCTGGAACTTCACCTACCCCGCGACGGGCGGCTCCTCCGAGCAGCTCCACGTCATGCAGGGTCAGCCGGTGAAGCTGATCATGGAGTCGGAGGACGTGCTCCACTCCTTCTACATCCCCACGTTCCGCGTCAAGAAGGACGTGGTGCCGGGCCGGTTCAGCTCGCTGTGGTTCACGGCCAACCGGCCGGGTGAGTACCACGTGTACTGCGCCGAGTACTGCGGCGACCAGCACTCCATGATGCGGGCGGAGATCACGGTGCACCCCGACACCGAGGAGGGGCGCGCCGAGTACCAGGCGTTCCTCGCCAGCACCACGGTGATGTCTGGCGAGAGCCTCTACCGGCAGAACTGCCAGGCCTGCCACAGCCTGGAGGGCACCATCGTGGTCGGGCCGAGCTTCCGCGGGCTGTTCGGCTCGCAGCGGAAGGTGCTCGAGGCGGGCGCGGTCACGACGATCACGGCCGACGAGGCCTACATCCGCGAGTCGATCCTCGACCCCGGGGCCAAGCTCTCCCGCGAAGGCCGCGAGTTCGACGATCAAATGAGCGCGCAGAACTTCGCGCAGCGACTCGAGCCCGAGGAGGTCGACATGCTGGTCGAGTTCATCAAGGGTCTGGGCGAGAAGTAGGCGGCGAGCCATGGAAGCGAACAACTACCTCAAGCGCACCCACTGCGTCCTCGGCTGGAAGAAGGAGACGGGTCTCCTCTCCTGGCTGCTCACGCTCGATCACAAGCGGATCGGCGTGATGTACATCCTCTCGACGCTGATCGCCTTCTTCGTGGGCGGCATGCTCGCGCTCGGTGTGCGCACCGAGCTGCTGACGCCCGAGCCCGACCTCGTCGACGCGGCCACGTACAACCGCATGTTCACGCTGCACGGCGCGATCATGGTGTTCCTGTTCATCATCCCCAGCGTGCCGGCGGCGCTCGGCAACTTCGTGCTGCCGATCATGCTCGGGGCGAAGGACGTGGCGTTCCCGCGGCTGAACCTCACCAGCTACTACCTGTGGCTGATCGGGTCGATGATCGTGGTCACGGCCATCCTCGGCGGCGGGATCGACACCGGCTGGACCTTCTACACCCCCTACTCGACCGAGGCGCTGCGCAAGGGGATCGTGCTCACCACGCTGGGCGTGTTCGTGCTCGGGTTCAGCTCCATCTTCACGGGGCTCAACTTCATCGTCACGATCCACAAGCTGCGCCCGCCGGGGATGACCTGGTTCCGGCTGCCGCTGTTCCTGTGGGCGCTCTACGCGACGGCGCTGATGCAGATCATCGCCACGCCGGTGCTCGGGATCACGATGGTGCTGCTGCTCGTGGAGAGCGTGCTCGGCGTCGGGATCTTCAACCCCGACCTCGGCGGCGACCCGGTGCTGTTCCAGCACTTCTTCTGGTTCTACAGCCACCCGGCCGTCTACATCATGATCGTCCCGGGCTTCGGCATCGTGAGCGAGCTGATCTCGGTCTTCAGCCGCAAGCACATCTTCGGCTACAGCTTCATCGCCTTCTCCAGCGTGGCGATCGCGATGCTGAGCTTCCTGGTGTGGGGCCACCACATGTTCGCGAGCGGCCAGTCGATCCTCGTGAACACGATCTTCAGCGCGCTGACCTTCACGATCGCGATCCCGACCGCGGTCAAGGTCTACAACTGGGTCGCGACGCTCTACAAGGGCTCGATCAGCTTCGAGACGCCCATGCTGTACGGGCTGTCGTTCGTGTTCCTGTTCACGATCGGCGGCCTGACCGGCTTCCCCCTCGCCACGCTCAACACCGACGTGCACCTCCACGACACGTACTTCGTGGTGGCCCACTTCCACTACGTGGCCATGGGCGGCCTCGTGATCGCGATGCTGGGCGGGCTCCACTACTGGTGGCCGAAGATCACGGGCCGGATGTACCCCGAGCGCCTGGGCCAGATCGCCGCCGGGCTGGTGTTCGTCGGCTTCAACGTGACGTTCTTCACCCAGTTCCTGATGGGGTCGCAGGGCATGCCGCGGCGCTACTACACCTACGCGCCCGAGTTCCAGCCCTACCACATCATGTCGTCCATGGGCTCGTACGTGCTGGCGAGCGGGTTCTTCCTGATGGCCGGCTACCTGATCTACTCCCTGTTCCGCGGGCGGCAGGCGCCGGACAACCCCTGGGGCGCCGCGACGCTGGAGTGGCGCACCGCCTCCCCGCCGCACTTCGAGAACTTCGAGACGACCCCGTCCGTGGGCGACCCCTACGACTTCAGCGACCTGACCTACGACCCCGCGATCGGCGGCTGGACCTCCAAGTCGTCCGGCGCGGTCGAGGGTGGAAAGGCCTAGCATGGGCGACCACGGGCACGGGCATCCGAACCTCGCCCACCACTTCGACTCGCTGGACCAGCAGTTCCACGCCGGCAAGCTCGGCATGTGGCTGTTCCTCGCCACCGAGGTGCTGCTGTTCGCCGGGCTGTTCTGCGCCTACACCGTCTATCGGGCGCTCCACCCCGAGGTGTTCGAGCACGCCAGCCTGTTCCTGGATCGGCCGCTCGGCGCGCTCAACACCACGGTGCTGCTCGCGAGCTCCTTCACGGCGGCCATGGCGGTGCGCTCGGCGCAGCTCCGCAACAAGCAGATGACCACGCTGATGCTGGCGCTGACCATCGCGGGCGGCGCCGGCTTCATGGTGATCAAGTACATCGAGTACAGCCACAAGTTCCACGACCACCTGCTCCCGGGCGCGTACTTCGACCCGCGGCACGAGCGCGAGCTCCCCGAGGAGGTGCGCCAGGCCGCCGAGGAGCAGGCCAAGGAGGCGGCCGCCGAGTCGCCGCAGCCGCGGCGGATCGTGGACGCGCCGGCCAATTACGCGCCGGTCGTCCCGGGGGCGGAGCTGGCGAAGAGCACGCAGGTGCCGCGGCCGGCCACGCGGGTCGAGGCGGGCGCGGCGCCGGAGGAGATCCCCGGGCTGCCGGAGATCGACCCGCAGAAGGTGCGCAACGTCCACATCTTCTTCGGGATCTACTTCTGCATGACCGGCCTGCACGGGATCCACGTGCTGATCGGCATGGCCGTGCTGGCCTGGGTCCTGCTGCGCAACCTGCGCGGAGACTTCGACAAGGGGTACTACCTCCCCGTCGACCTCGCCGCGCTCTACTGGCACCTCGTCGACCTGATCTGGATCTACCTGTTCCCCCTGCTCTACCTGATCGCGTAGGAGCACCTGTGGCCAACGAGCATCACGACGGCGGGCACCACGGGCACGACGACGCGCTCGCCGCGGACGATCACCACCCGCACGTCGTCTCTACGACCTTCCTGGCCGGGATCCTGGCCACGCTGCTGGTCCTGACGGGGATCACGGTCGCCGCCTCCTACGTGGACCTCGGCGGGCGCTCGGTGAACATCCTCGTCGCGATCCTGATCGCGACCATGAAGGGCACGCTGGTGGCGCTGTTCTTCATGCACCTGCGCTGGGACAAGCCGTTCAACGCGATCGTGCTGATCACGTCGCTCGGCATGGTGGGGCTGTTCTTGGGGATCTCGACCATCGACATGCTCGAGGTGACGGGCGAGAAGGACCCGAACTTCTCGAAGGAGGGCTTCAAGCGCCGCCGGGAGGCGCTCGGCTACGGGGCCGAGACGGCCAACCCCGGCGCCGAGGCGGCGGCGGCCCTGCAGGGCACCGCCGCGAGCATGTTCGGCGCGCTCGCGGCCACGTTCGACAAGCCCGACAACCCGATCACCGACGCCAAGGTCGAGCTCGGGCGCATGCTGTACTTCGAGGAGCGCCTCTCGAAGAACCACGACGTCTCCTGCAGCACCTGCCACGACCTCGCCCGCTACGGCGTGGACGGGGAGAAGACCTCGGCCGGCCACAAGGGCCAGCGCGGGACCCGCAACGCGCCCACCGTCTACAACGCGGCCGGCCACTCGATGCAGTTCTGGGACGGGCGGGCGGCCGACGTCGAGGAGCAGGCGCTCGGCCCGATCCTCAACCCCGTCGAGATGGCGATGCCGAGCGAGGAGCAGGTGCTGAAGGTCCTGCGCTCGATCCCGGGCTACGGCGAGAAGTTCCAGGCCGCCTTCCCCGGCGAGGCGGACCCGATCACGTTCGCCAACGTCGGCAAGGCGATCGGCGCCTTCGAGCGGACCTTGACCACTCCGGCCCCGTACGACCGCTTCGTGGAGGGTGACCTCACGGCGCTCACCGAGCAGCAGCAGCGCGGCTTCCAGACCTACATGGAGGTCGGCTGCACCATGTGCCACTCCGGCCCCTTGTTCGGCGGCATGATCGTGCAGAAGCTCGGCCTCATGAAGCCCTACCCCACCAAGGACCAGGGCAAGTTCGAGGCGACGGGGAAGGCCTCCGACAAGTCGATGTTCAAGACCCCCTCGCTGCGCAACGTCGAGAAGACCGCGCCGTACCTGCACGACGGCTCGCTCGCCACGCTCGAGGAGGTCACGCACATGATGGCCGAGTACCAGCTCGGCAAGCAGCTCACCGACGAGCAGGTGGCCGACATCGTCGCGTTCATGAAGAGCCTCACGGGCGAGCTCCCTCCGGCCGAGAAGATCGCGGCGCCGACGCTGCCGCCGAGCGGCCCGGACACGCCCAAGCCCGACCCCAACTAACCGAGGGCGCCCCTGCGGAGCCTCGGCGCCCTCGCCCGCCTCCGCGGCGGTCGAGGGCGAGGACGCTTGGGGGCGCCCGCCGTGCGAGAGGAGAGATCGTGATTCCGACCTCGTGGCGGACCCTGACCCTGACGGCCGCGCTGGCGCTCGGCGCCGCCGGCTGCCCCGGCGAGAAGAGCCCGCCCGGCGCGGGCGGCGAGGCGGCGCCCAAGGCGGCGGCGCTCAAGCCCGAGGAGCTGAAGAAGCTCCAGGGGCAGGCGAAGGGCATGTTCGGCAACCCGCCGCTCCCCGAGGTGGCGGAGAGCGAGGAGAACCCGCTCACCCCCGAGAAGGTGGCCCTCGGGCGCATGCTCTACCACGACGCCCGGCTCTCGAAGGGGCAGGACGTCTCCTGCAACTCCTGCCACGACCTCGCCCGGTTCGGCGTCGACAACGAGAAGACCTCGCTCGGCCACAAGCAGCAGCGCGGCGTGCGCAACTCGCCGACGGTCTACAACGCGGCCCTCCAGAGCTCGCAGTTCTGGGACGGCCGGGCCGAGACGGTCGAGCAGCAGGCGACCATGCCGATCACCAACCCGGTCGAGATGGCCATGACCGACGCGGACCACGTGCTCCGCGTGCTGCGCTCGATCCCGGGCTACGCCGAGCCGTTCCAGAAGGCGTTCCCGGGGGAGGAGCAGCCGATCACCATGGAGAACGTGGGCAACGCGATCGGCGCCTTCGAGCGCAAGCTGATGACCCCCTCGAAGTTCGACGCCTTCCTGGCCGGCGACGTGAACGCGCTCACGGCGGAGCAGGCGCGCGGGCTCAAGGCGTTCGTGGGCGATGGCGGCTGCATCACCTGTCACTCGGGGACGCTGCTCGGCGGGACCATGTTCCAGAAGCTCGGCCTCATGAAGCCCTGGCCCGGCGTGACCGACGAGGGGCGCTCCGTGGTGACCGGCAACGCGGCCGAGAAGTTCTTCTTCAAGGTGCCGCAGCTGCGCAACGTCACCAAGACCGCGCCCTACCTGCACGACGGCTCGGTCGACGACCTCGCCAAGGTGGTCGACATGATGGCGGAGTACCAGCTCGGTCGGAAGCTGAAGAAGGAGCAGGTCGCCGACATCGTGGCGTTCCTCGACAGCCTGACCGGCGAGCTGCCCCCGACGGACTTCATCGCCAAGCCGCAGCTCCCCGAGAGCGGCCCCGACACCCCCAAGCCCGACCCCAACTGAGATGAGCGCGGCCGGCGCCGGCTCACGAGCGCGCGTGCAGAAGCTCGACCCCGCCCCTGGCGCCGGTCCGTTCGGGCTGGCGGTGTTCCTGATCTCGCTGGCGGTGCTGTTCATCGCCAGCCTGGTGGCCTACTTCGCGGTGCGCGCCACCGCCGAGGTGTGGCCGCCGCCCGGCCTCCCGCCGCTGCCTCGCACGCTGGCGCTGAGCACGCTGCTGTTGCTCGTGAGCAGCGGCACCATGCACGCCGCGCTGGTGGCCGCCCGCGCGGACCACCAGCCGCGGCTGCGGGGCGCCATGGTCGCGACCACGGCGCTCGGGCTGGGCTTCCTCGCCAGCCAGGCCTACACCTGGGCGGAGCTGATCGCGGGCGGGGTGCGCCCCAGCGGCTCGCTGTTCGGCTGGACGTTCTTCATGCTCACCGCGCTCCACGCGGCCCACGTGGTCGGCGGCGTGATCCCGCTGATCGTGACCACCGTCCAGGCCTTCCGCGGCCGCTACGGCCCGCAGCGGAGCACCGGCGTGCTCATGTGCGGGATGTACTGGCACTTCCTGGACGGGGTGTGGTTGGTGATCGTGGGAGTGCTGGCCTTTAGTTAGGGCTCGGTATCGACGTCGGGTGTCGTGGTCGAACGAAGACAACAGAGAATATCAACAG
>CAZMSZ010000007.1:25503-31788 GCA_964569055.1 uncultured Planctomycetota bacterium
TTCGCTGTTGATATTCCGTGTTGTCTTCTTCCGTCCCGACGCCGTCGCTCCCTCCCTACTCCCCCGCCACCCGCACCGCGCCCCCGTGGGTCGCGTACCACGCGAACCAGAAGCACGGCACCACCACCGCTTCGCTCCCCTTCGCCGCCCGCGCCGTGGCCGCGGGCTCGTGCTGCGGGGTCGGCGCGGGGAGGTAGCGGAACGTGAGCGCGACCCCGCCCTGCTCGGTCGTCCACTCGCCGCCCTCGGGGCCGGTCTTCTCGGCCAGGAGGGCGTGCGGATAGACCCGCACCTCGCCGCCCGCCTCGACGGCGAGCACGCGGGCCTTGTTGGGGAGTCCGCCCGCGGGCGGGGCGGGGTCCACCGGGAAGCGGAGCAGGTCGTTCCCGAGGTAGCTGCCGTAGGGCGAGTGCTTGAGCTTGTCGGCGCGGGCGGGGTCGGGCGCGATCACGCGGGTGCCCGGGTGGCGCACCACCCAGTCGCCCCAGTGGGTCAGGTCGACCGCGACCCGCCGCAGCGCCGCGCCCTCGCGCGCGGCAGGGCCCGCCACGGGGAGGCCCGTGACCTGGCTCCACAGGCTGGTGGGGCTGACGCCCGCGTCGAACAGGAGCTGCGTCGACTGCCACAGCACGCCGCTGGCGCGCAGGTCGAGCGGCGCCGCGCGGCCGGGCAGGCGGCGGTCGAAGGCGGCCGCGCAGCCCGAGAGCGGGTGATAGGTCACGGCGAGCGGCACGCCGCCGAGCTCGTGCAGCACCACCTCGTGCCACTCGAGCACCCGGACCGGGTAGGCGCAGGCCTCGCCGCTCGCGAGGGCGACGCCGAGCACGAGGTCGCCCGCCACGAGGTACTTGCCGCGGCGGCCGATCTTGAAGGCGGCCGCCTCCTCCACGCTCAGCAGGCGCGGCGAGACCAGCGGTGGGAGCGCGTCGGGGCGCGCGGCGGTCACGACCTGCGCGCGGTCGATCGTCCAGCCCTCGGCGGCGATCGAAGGGGACGGAGGACCGCCGCCCGGCGTGTTCCGGATCACCCACACCGCGGCGCCGAGCGCGAGCAGCGCGGCCAGCGCCAGCACGGCCAGCGTGCGCGAGTCGAGGCCGACCCGCTCCTCGCCCGCTGGCTCGCTCACGCCGTCGGGTCGAGGACGAGCAGGCCGAGGAGGAGGGGCAGGTAGGCCAGGCTACCCAGGAACAGGCGGCGCGCCGCCTCCCGGCTGCGCGTCACCCACAGCAGCACGCTCAGGCCGAAGAACGCGGTGCCGAGCACCAGCGCGCCCACCAGGTACAGCCAGCCGCCCAGCCCGGCCGCCGGGGCCAGGGCCGAGACCGGCAGCAGCGCCAGGCCGTAGATCACCGCGTGGTGCCCGCTGAACCGGCCGCTGGGGTCGACGCTCGAGGGCATGCAGAAGCCGCCCTGGCGGTAGTCGTCGCGGTAGAACCAGTCGATCGCCAGGAAGTGCGGGATCTGCCACAGGAACAGGATCCCGAACAGCACCCAGGCCCCCGGCTCGAGCCCGCCGGTCACGGCCGACCAGCCGATCATGGGCGGGATCGCGCCGCACACCGCGCCGATCAGGGTGTTGATCGAGGTGCGCTGCTTGAGCGGCGTGTAGAGCGCCACGTAGAGCACGCCCACCAGCAGCGCCAGCGCGGCGGGGAGCCAGCCGACGCCCGCCGCGAGCAGCCCCACGCCCGCCGCCAGGAGGCCCGCCGACCAGGCGACCCCGAGGCGGAGCGACACGCGCCCCGAGGGGAGCGGCCGCCCGCGCGTCCGGGCCATTTGTTGGTCGAGCGGCGCCTCGAGGCACTGGTTCAGCGCGCAGGCGCCGAACGAGGAGAGGAGCGTGCCCACGGTGGCCCAGGCGAACAGCGCCCAGTCGAGCGGGAGCGGGCCGGCGGCGAGCAGGAACCCGGCCGCGCTGGTGAGGCCGACCAGGCTGCTCAGCCTGTACTTGGTCATCTCGAGCAGCGCGCCCGCGGTCACGAGCGCCTCGCCGAACGTGGACGCCGGCGCAGGGTCCTGGCAGGCGATCGGCGTGGCCCCCAGCGAGGACGAGGTCATGCAGCGTGCTCCACGGGAGCCCGCGCGCGGCGGCGCGCAGGCGAGGACGTCAGGGTAGCAAAGCGCCGCGGGCCGGCCGAGCGTCGGGGCTCGCGGCCGGCGAGCCGGGTGCGACAGATCGCCGCACCTGCGCGAGCCGCACGACGCTCGCGGCGCGCGTCCTGCGCCCGCGTGCGATACTCGCCGCCCTCGGCGGGGCGCCGCGCCAACCGCGCCTCGCGAACACGCCCGTGACCGACTCGAGCTCCTTCGACGCGCCCCGCGTCCCGGCCCCCACCACCGGCGGCGTCCTCGCCCTCGGCTTCGGCACCGCCGTGGCCATGTGGGGCGCGGCCTACTTCTGCCGCCTGTCCCTCGCCAGCGCGAGCGAGGTCGTCGTGCCCGGCTGGGTGCTGGCCCTGCTGTTCGCGCTCTGCTACCTCGCCGGCGGCGCGCTCGCGGCGCGCACGCTGCCCGGCCCGGCCGCCTGGGCCGGGGCGCGCGTCGGCGCGCTCGCCTCGCTGCTCGACCTGTTGATCCTGGGGAGCGTGCTCAGCGAGCACGGCTCCCGCCTGGCGCTCCTCGGCGCGCTCGGCACGCTGGCGGTCGGGGCCGCGCTCGGCGCGGCGGGCGCGCTCGCCGCGCGCGCTCGCGGCTGGGCCCCGAGCGGGCCCGTCAACTGGACGAGCGCGCTGGCGCGCGTGGCGATCGCGGCCACCTTCCTGCTCCTGGGCGTGGGCGGCCTGGTCACGAGCAACGACGCGGGCCTCGCCGTGCCCGACTGGCCGAACACGTTCGCCTCGAACATGTTCCTCTACCCGCTCTCGCGCATGACCGGCGGGATCTTCTACGAGCACAGCCACCGCCTGTTCGGGGCGCTGGTCGGGCTGGCCACCCTGGCCGTCGCGGTGCAGGTCACCCGCACCGACGACCGCCGCTGGGTGCGCGCCCTGGTCTGGGCGCTGTTCGTCCTGGTGTGCGCGCAAGGCTTCATGGGCGGGCTGCGCGTCACGGGCAAGCTGACCCTGAGCGCCGACCGCGCCGAGCTCGCGCCCAACGCCGCGCTCGGCATGGTGCACGGGATCACCGCGCAGCTGTTCTTCAGCGGGCTGGTCGCGCTGGCGGCGTTCGTGTCGACCAGCTGGCGCGCGGCGCCGCCGGCCGGGACGCGCGACCCGCAGGAGGAGCGCGAGGCGCTCGAGGGCACGCGCGACCTCACGGGCGGCCTGGTGGCGCTCTTGCTCGCGCAGCTCGCGCTCGGCGCGCTGGTGCGCCACTTCCACACGGGGCTGGCGCTGCACATCACGTGCGGGGTGGGCGCGCTCCTGCTCGCGATCGCCTGCGGCGCGCGCGCCTGGGGGGTCCACGAGGATCGCCCGGTCCTGCCCGCCGTGGGCGTGGCCCTGACCTGGGTGATCGGCCTGCAGTTCCTGCTCGGCATGGGCTCCTACGCCACCACGGCCCTCGCGCCCGGCGAGAGCCTGCTCTCGGCCTATCAGGCGCCCGTGACCACGGTGCACCAGACCTGCGGGGCCGCCGTGCTGGCGCTGGCGCTGTTGACGCACCTCTGGAGCCGGCGCGCGCTGCTCGCGCTCGGGCCGGCGGCGCCCGCCGAGGTGGCGGCGTCCCGCCCGAGTTGACACGCGCAGGGCGACGGCTACGTTCGACGCAGCGAGGAGCTGCCATGACCGAAGCCCAGTCCCCCACCGCGCAGGTCCAGGCGCCCCCGAACATGGCGCACGTCCCGGCGGGGCCGTTCCGCTACGGACGCCGCAAGGAGGAGGTCTCCCTCGGCGAGTTCTGGATCGACCTCTACCCGGTCACCAACCGCGACTACCTGGCCTACGTCGAGGCCCACAACCGCCCGGCGCCGCGCCACTGGCCGCCCGACGGGTTGACCGACGCCATGCTCGACCTGCCGGTGGTGAACCTGACCTACGCCGAGGCGGAGGCCTACGCCGAGCGGCTCGGCAAGCAGCTCCCCACCCCGGCGCAGTTCGAGAAGGCCGCGCGCGGGACCGACGGGCGCAAGTATCCGTGGGGCGACGAGCAGCTCGGCCGGGTCACCAACACGCGCGAGGCGGGGCTCGGCGACGTGACCCCCGTCTCGCGGTTCGAGGCGGGGCGCTCGCCGTACGGCTGCTACGACATGGCCGGCAACGTCCTCCACTGGACGCGCGGCCAGGACGAGAAGGGGCAGCGGGTGCTGAAGGGCTGCTCGTTCCGCGAGTTCCTCGCCGCGAGCTACTTCGAGTTCGAGGCCGACCCCGGCAAGCGGCAGGAGTGCGTGGGCTTCCGCTGCGTGTGGCGGCCGACGTAACAATCACGCGCGCGCCACTTCCCTCGCGGAAGGCGAAACGGATCGCTAACCTGTTCTCGGGCGAGGGGTTCGCCCGAGGGTAGGGATGGCGAGCGCCGTCTACTTCTTCTTCCTCTCCGGCGCGAAGAAGGGACGGATCGAGCGGGCCGAGCTCGATCCGGCGACGGGCGCGGTCCGGATCGGTCGCCAGCCCTACTGCGAGGTGGCCCTCGATCCTTACGAGGACCTGCCCGCCTCGGGCGAGCACGCGCAGGTGCGGCTCGAGGCCGACGGCACGTTCACGCTCCACGACCAGAGCTCGTGGGGCACGTTCAAGAACGAGACCCGGATCCACGGTCCGGTCCCGCTCGCGACCGGCGACGTGATCACCCTGGGGCTCGACGACTCCGGGCGTCAGGGGCCGAGCCTCAAGTTCTACATGGAGAAGGACGTGCTCCGCTGCCCCGGCTGCGGCGGGCCCGTCTACAAGCGCCACTTCAAGTGCCCCGTCTGCCAGCGCAAGCACTGCCTGCGGTGCATCGACTTCGGGGCCAAGACCTGCAAGCCCTGCGGGCAGCAGCGCGTCGCGAGCGCGGCGGGCGCCTACGAGGTGCTCGACGACGACGACGACTCCGAGCCGGCGCGCGCGCCCGCGCGCGTGGTGATCTCCGGCAAGGAGGCCCAGCAGGTGCGCCGCGCCAAGGCGGCCAAGGCGGCGGCGAAGGCGGCCCAGGCGGCGCCGCGCCCGGCGAGCCCGCCCCCGGCCGCTCCGCCGGTCGACAAGCGGACCAAGCTCGCCCCGACGGCGCGCGCGCGGCGCGACCCCGGGGTGGTCGCCGAGCCGAGCGACGTCGGCTCGAAGAGCGGCTCGGGCGTGCGCGCCGGGAGCGGCGCCGCCTCGCCGCCCGACCCGCTCCGCGCGGTCAAGGCCCGCCATCCGCTCGAGTTCTCGCGCGAGCACGCCGAGTTCGGCAGCGAGCCCGAGCTCAAGATCCCCGACCTCGACGACCTCGCCGTCCCTGCGCTCGACGACATCCCCACCGCGCACGGCGCCGAGGCGCGCCGCCCGAGCGAGCGCGCGAGCCCGACCCCGGCGACCGTCGACCCGCCGACGGGCGAGGTGATCGTGGCGCGGCGCGACCCGCGCCCCGACCGCGCGCCGCCGAGCCTCCCGCGGGCCGAGCCGGTGCAGCCGCGCGGCCACGTGCTCCCGCCGAGCAACAACATCGTGGCGCGGCGTCCGGCCGCGATCCCGTGCGAGCGCTGCGGCGAGCCGCTGGTCTCGTCGAGCTTCTTCGTGTGCGAGGGCTGCCGCGCGCGGCTGTGCCTGGGCCATCGCGGCGCGAGCGGCCGCTGCGATCGCTGCTCGCAGGCCGCCCCGCTCCGTCCGGGCGCGGCGGTCGTTCCGCCCGCTCCGAGCACGCCGCCCGCGCGCGCGCAGCCGCCGGCCCCGCCGCCGCTGCCGCGGCTGCCCACGCCGCCCGCGGTGCCGCGCGCACCCCTGCCCCCGCAGCCGCCCGGCGCCGCCTGGCCTCCGCCCGACGCCTCCGCCCCGCCGCCGGCGATCCCGCCCACCCAGCGGTTCTCGGGCCCGCGACCGCAGCCGCCCGCCTCGCTCCCCGACCCGTTCGCCTCGGGCAACCTCCGCCTCCCCGGCTCGAACCCGTTCGCCTCGTCCGGCGCGCCGGACCCGTTCGCGAACGACCCGTTCGCGCCGCCCGCGGACCCGTTCGCGCCGCCCGCGGACCCGTTCGCGCCGCCGCCGCCTCACGCCCGCGGGGCCGCGCCGCTGCCCGATCCGTTCGCCTCGGGGAGCGGGCGCACGCCTGCGAACGCCAACCCGTTCGTGCCTGGGAGCGGCCGGACGCCCGCCAGCGCCAACCCGTTCGCGCCGGGGAGCGGCCGGACGCCCGCCAGCGCCAACCCGTTCGCGCCGGGGAGCGGCCGGA
>CAZMSZ010000007.1:31888-48111 GCA_964569055.1 uncultured Planctomycetota bacterium
CAACCCGTTCGCGCCGGGGAGCGGCCGGACGCCCGCCAGCGCCAACCCGTTCGCGGCCGGCGCGCCGGACGATCCGTTCGCGCTCCCGCCCGCACCTCAGCTCGAGGAGCAGTCGCTCCTCGACACGCAGCACGAGGGCACGCGCTGGGGCGAGGTCCGCCAGGACTTCCTCGAGACGGCGGCCGAGAGCGGCGACGACCTCGCCGCGCCGCCGCCCGGCTTCGCCGGCGAGGACGACCTCGAGCGGGTCCGCTTCGAGTGCCCCTACTGCGACCGCCCCCTCGCGGCGCACGCCCAGCGCTGCCCGCACTGCGCGCGGGACCTCTGAGCGGGGAGCGCTGGCGGGCCCACGGGTCCAAGCCCGCGTCTTCTCACGAGTGAAACCATGTCCCGTCGGCGTGACCGGCCCGGGCGCGGGATCGCCGAGGTCGCGTCCAGGCCGCGTTCCCAGGCGAGCGGCGGCCCACGCCGCCTGGCGCGGTGGTTGCTCCCGCTGGGGCCCGTGAGCACCATCGACCTCGACATTCCCCCGGCGCTGCTCGAGCGGCTGAGCCAGCCTGGCCCGCGCTACACCTCCTACCCCACCGCCAACGTGTTCGACGAGCGCTACGGCCCCGCGGACCAGCGGCGCGCGCTGGGGCTCCTCGGCGCGAGCGGGCGGCCGGTCTCGCTGTACGTGCACCTCCCGTTCTGCCGCTCGCTGTGCCACTACTGCGCCTGCAACGTGGTGATCTCGCGCGACCCCACCGCGGCGGACCGCTACCTCGACCACCTCGAGCGCGAGGCGGACCTGGTGCACGCGGCCCTGGGGCGCACGCCGCGGGCGGTGGCCGTGCACCTCGGCGGCGGGACGCCGACCTTCCTCTCGCCCGCGCAGCTCGAGCGGCTGCACGCGACCCTGGCGGCGCGCTTCGACCTCTCGCGCGCGCGCGAGCAGGCGGTCGAGGTCGACCCGCGCGTGACCACGCGCGAGCAGCTGGCGGTGCTGGCCGAGTGCGGCTGGAACCGCGCCAGCTTCGGCGTGCAGGACTTCGACCCCGACGTGCAGCGGGCGATCAACCGCACCCAGTCGGTCGAGCAGACCGCCGAGCTGGTGGCGGCGGCGCGCGAGCTGGGTTACCGCGGGATCAACGTCGACCTGATCTACGGGCTCCCGTTCCAGCGCGAGGAGACCTTCGCGCGCACGCTGGAGGCGGTGCTCGCGATCGCCCCCGACCGGCTCGCGCTCTACTCCTACGCCCACCTGCCGCGGCTCCGCCCGGCGCAGGGTCGGTTCGATCGGCGCGGCTACCCCATGCCGGGGCCGACCGAGAAGTACGCCCTGTTCCGGCGCGCGGTGCTGACCTTCCTCGCGGCGGGCTACCTGCACGTGGGCATGGACCACTTCGCGCGGCCCGAGGACGAGCTGGGCCGCGCGCTCGGGCGGGGCGAGCTGCACCGCGACTTCCAGGGCTACACCGTGCGGGCCGCGGGCGACCTCGTGGCGCTCGGCGTGTCGGCGATCGGCGACCACGCGGGCGCCTACGCGCAGAACGCGCGCGAGCTCGACGCCTGGCGCGCCGCGATCGAGCGGGGCGAGCTGCCGACCGCGCGCGGCTGGTGGCTGAGCGAGGAGGACCTCGCCCGGCGCGAGGCGATCGTGGCCCTCATGACGGGGGCGCCGCTCCCCGCGGACTTCGCGACCCGCTACGCCCGCGAGCTGGCCGGCATGGACGACCTCGTGGACGACGGTCTGGTCGAGCGCACGCCCGAAGGGATCGCCGTCACCCCGCTCGGGCGGTTCTTCCTGCGCAACATAGCCATGCGCTTCGACCGCTACCTCCCCCCGCCCACCCCGGGCGGCCGGCCGCTGCCGACCTTCTCGCGCACGGTCTGAGGGCGGTGGCGAGGTCGGATCCGAGGAAACAGGGAATATCAACAGGGAACAGGGAACTGGAAATGAGGAATGGCTGTCGCTGCCCGCGGGCGCCCCCGAGCGCGGCGTGAAGCAGGCGTTCTGGCATTCTTCATTTCCAGTTCCCTGTTGATATTCCCTGTTTCCGAACGTTCCTTTCCCGCATCGCCGTCCGACCGCCTCCAACGGCCTGAAAGCCCCCGCTCCGCTCGCCTTTCTCCCCCTCGGCCCCGGCGGTAGCATCGACGCTCGGCTCGGCGCCGCGGCGCGAGAGGGAGGCACCGTTGAGCGTATTCGACTCGCCGGGGCGGCGCGCCGACGGCCTGCGCACCGACTTCTATCAGCTCACCATGGCCGCGGCCATGCACCGGGCTGGGCTCGCGCACCGGGCCACGTTCGAGCTGTTCACGCGCCGGCTCCATCCCAACCGCGGCTACTGGGTCGCCGCCGGCCTGGAGCAGGCGCTCGACTACGTGGAGGGCCTGCGCTTCTCCGAGGAGCAGGTCGCGTTCCTCGCCAGCCACCCCGCCTTCCGCGGGGGCGGCCACGAGCGGTTCTTCGACTACCTGCGCGGGTTCTGCTTCTCGGGCGAGGTGTGGGCCGTCCCCGAGGGGACGCCGGTGTTCCCCTGGGAGCCGCTCCTGCGCGTGAGCGCGCCCGCGGTCGAGGCCCAGCTCCTCGAGACCTACCTGCTCTCGCTGGTGAACTTCCAGACCCTGATCGCGAGCAAGGCCGCGCGGGTGTGGTTCGCCTGCCGCGACCACGCCTTCGTCGACTTCGGCACGCGCCGCGCTCACGGGCCCGAGGCGGGCGAGCTGGCGGCCCGCGCCGCCTACATCGCGGGCGCCTGGGGCACCTCCAACGTCGAGGCCGCGCACCGCCTGGGGATCCCGGTGACCGGCACCTTCGCCCACTCGTGGGTCATGAGCTTCGCCGACGAGGACGAGGCGTTCCGCCGCTACGCCGAGGCGTTCCCGCGCGCGACCACGCTCCTGATCGACACCTACGACACGGTGGCCGCCGCCCGCCGGATCGTGGCCGAGCAGCTCCCCTGCAAGGCGGTCCGCCTCGACTCGGGCGACCTGCGCCAGCTCAGCCTCGACGTGCGCCGCGTGTTCGACGAGGGGGGGCGCCCCGAGATCCAGATCGCGGCCTCGGGCGACCTCAACGAGGAGAAGATCGACGCCATGGAGCGGGCCGGCTGCGCGATCGACCTGTACGGGGTCGGGACCGAGCTGGTCACGAGCAAGGACTGCCCGGCCCTGGGCGGCGTCTACAAGCTGGTCGAGCTGCACGGCGAGGACGGCGCGCGCTACCCGATCAAGCTGGCCGCCTCGAAGAAGAGCTGGCCCGGCGCCAAGCAGGTCTACCGGCGCGAGGCCGAGGGTCGCCTGGGCGGAGACGTGATCGCGCTGGCGAGCGAGCCCGCGCCCGCCGGGCGCCCGCTCCTCGAGCGCGTCCTGGCCGACGGGCGGCGCCTCGCGCCCTCGCCGGCGCTGGCCGAGGTGCGCGCCCGCTGCCTCGAGCAGCTGCGCGCGCTGCCCGACGAGGTGGCCCGGCTCGAGGCGCCCGGGCCCTACCCGGTGGAGCGGAGCGAGGCCGTGGTGGCCCTCGCCGACCGCGCCCGCGACGAGGCGCTGGCGCGCCTGCAAGGAGGTGAGCGGTGAGCGAGGTGGCGTTCCTCGACGTCGACACCCAGGTCGACTTCATCGAGCCGCACGGCGAGCTCCATGCGCAGGGCGCGGAGCTGATCAAGGGGAACCTGGCGCGCCTGGTCTCCCACGCGCGCGCCGCGGGGATCCCGCTGGTGGCGTCGGTCGACGCGCACCGCGAGGGCGACGCGGAGTTCAGCGAGTACCCGCCGCACTGCCTGGTCGGGACGCCGGGGCAGGAGAAGCTGCCGGAGACCCGCACGCCCGACATGACGTTCGTGCCGAGCGAGCCGCAGCGCTCGCTCCCCGACCCGACGCAGGCGCACGTGGTGCTCGAGAAGCAGCGCTTCGACCTGTTCACCAACCCCAACGCCGAGGCGGTGCTGCGGGCCACGGGGGCCAAGGAGTTCGTGGTGTTCGGGGTGGTGACCGAGGTGTGCGTGCGCTACGCGGTGGACGGGCTGCTGGCCCGCGGCTACGGCGTGCGCCTGGTGGGCGACGCGATCTGGCCGATCCGCCCCGAGGAGGGCGAGCGCGCCCTGGCGGAGATGCGCGCCCGGGGCGCGCGGCTGGTGACCACCGACGAGGTGGTCGGGGCGGTGGCGGCGTGAGCGAGGCGCCGCTCGGCGACGAGCCGCTGGTCCGCGAGGTGGAGGTGGTCGAGGACCGCACCGCCAGCTCGCGCTGCGACGAGGGGTTCTTGCGGCTGCGCCGCCTGGTGCTGCGCAACACCTACACCGACGGCACCCGCTCGGAGACCTACCCCTGCGACATCGTGTCGCGCCGCTCGATCGACGCGGTGGCGGTCGTGCTGTGGCACCGCGAGCCCGACGGGCGGATCCTGGTGCACTACCGCGAGGGGACGCGCCCGCCGCTGTGGCTGCGCCGCGCCAAGCAGGACGAGCTCCCGCACAAGGACTCGCGCCTCTACGACCGGATCGGCGAGATCGTGGCGGGGGTGCTCGAGCAGGGCGATGACGGGGTCGCGGGCGTGCGCCGGCGCGGCGCGATCGAGGCCAAGGAGGAGGCGGGCTACGACGTCGACCCCGCCAAGGTCCACGACCTCGGCCTGCACGGCTTCTTCCCCACGCCGGGGGTGACCGACGAGAAGGTCTACCTGGTCTCGGCCGAGGTCGACCCGACCCGCCGCGGCGCGGCCGAGGGCGACGGGTCGGTCATGGAGCAGGGCTCGCGCCTGGTGACCCGCGAGCTGCGCGACGCGATCGGGGCTTGCCGCGCCGGCGAGATCCCCGACGCCAAGACCGAGCTGGGCCTGCTGCGCCTGGCCGATCAGCTCGGCTACCTGCCCCAGCTCGACTGCTTCGTGCAGGACCTCCCGCCCGAGCTGCGCGCGCGCTACGACCCGCTCGGGGTCGCTCAGTTGCCGACCGGGTAGACCGCCACCTCGCCGTTCTCGAAGGCGGGCGGCGCCCAGCGCGGGCGGAACCGCTCGCCCGCCAGGACCAGCACCGGCGGGCCGCCCTCGGGCGGGCGGATCGCCACCACCCAGCGCACGCGCCCCGCCAGGAGGCCCGTGAAGCGCGGCGGTTCGCCGCTGGCCTCGGCCTCCGCGAGCGCCGCGACCGCGGGCGCGTAGTCCTCGGGCCTGCGCCGCCCCTGGTGCGGGTGCCCGTGGAGCAGCCGGCAGGGGCCGTGGGTCGGGAGCCACAGGCTGGCCCGCGCGTCGGCGAGCACCACCTCGTCGGGCCCGGTGCGCGCGACGACCCAGGCGAACCCCTCCACCCGGGCCGCGGGGACGTAGTCGGGCGGGCCGCCGAGCCGGTAGCTCAACAGGTCGTAGCCCACCAGGAACGCGGTGCCCGTGCAGCACAGCGCGAGGGCACAGGCGGCCACGGTCCGGCGCTGCTGGCCCAGCCACACGCCCGCCAGGATCGCGAGCGGGAGCGGCCAGCCCTCCACCAGCCGGCGCTGGAACGCGAACGGCAGGTAGATCAGGAGCCAGGGGAGGAGCGCCCAGGCGGTCACGAACCAGCGCGCCTCGGGCGCGCCGCCCTGCTCGCGCCAGCGGCGGGAGCCGAGCAGGGCCAGGATCCAGGTCGCGCCGTAGGCGAGCGCGTACTGGAGCGGCGGGGGGCTGGCGAGCACGTTGGCGGCGCGCCAGCCCGCGGCGGCGGGGTCGAGCAGGACGGTGACCGCCACGACCGCTACGGCCAGCACCCCCGCGGCGCCGAGCGCGCCGGCGGCCGCGAGCAGGCGCCGGGCGGGCAGGCCGCGCCGGCGCGCCAGCAGCAGCAGGAGCCCGATCAGGAGCGCGGCGGTGGGCGCGTCGTAGGGCCGATCGAGGAGCAGCCACAGCGTGGCGCCGCAGGCGAGCAGGAGCGAGCGGCCCGGGCGCGCGGCGTCGGGCTCGAGCGCCGCGCGGGTGGCGAGGACCAGCTCGCACAGGAGCCACAGCGCCGCGGCGAAGTGGGGCGCCTCGAGCAAGGTGGCGAACACGTTCGCCTCGGGCTGGGTGGCGTCGGGCCAGTAGGAGACGAGCCCGCCGTCGCCGCGCAACAGCCACGAGGCCCAGGAGAGCCCGCTCCCCAGGCAGGCCAGACAGAGGGCGCGCCAGCGGGCGCGCTCGGTGGGGAGGAAGGCCGCCAGCAGGCGGTAGATCGCGAGCACCGCCAGGACGCCGAACACGAGGCGCGCGGCGTGGAACGCGGTCCGCGCCGAGCAGCCGGTGAGCCGCGCCAGCCAGCCCGTGAGCAGGTACGTGGGCCGCAGCTCACCCCTCCCGCGCGGGTCGGGCGTGTAGGGGTTCTGGATCAACCACTCCCCGGCGCGCACCCGCTCGACCCGCGCCAGGTTGGCGGCGAGGTCGGGCGCGTTCACCGACCGCGTCCCGCGGAACAGCTCGTCGGGCCCGGCCCAGCGCGCTCCGACCGCGAACGGGATCAGCGAGGCCACGAGCAGCGCGACGCCGAACGCGGCGACCAGGCCGAGGCGCAGCGGCTCGGGAGCGGAGGGAGCGGCGTCGGCGGGCGCCATGGAGGCATTAGAGCAGGTCGCGCGCGCCCGCTCGGCCGGTTCGGGGCGCCGGGCGCTCGCGCAGCCCGGCGTCGGTCACGCCTCGGGTTTGCCAGATCTTCAGCCAGGCCCGCCGTGAGGCGAGGGCGGGCGTCTATGATCGGCCCATGCTAGGACGCGCCCGAGGACCTCGGTACACCCTCCCGGCCGTCAGCGCGGCGGCCGGGGCCCTGCTCGCGGTGCTGGCGCTGGCGCTGGCGCTGTGGAGCAAGGAGCTCGTCAAGGACGCCATGCGCGCCGAGTGCGCGGCCCACGCGGCGGTGATCGCGCGCGAGCTGCGGGGCGAGCTGGAGCTGCTGCTGCGGGAGGTGGCGCGGGGGGCGCGGCCGGCCGAGGCGGCGGGGGTGTGGTGGATCGGCGCGGACGGCGCGGTGGTCGAGGCCTCGGCCGCGGGGCCGTCGCCGAGCCGGCTGCTCGAGAGCGTGGCGGCCTACTCGGGCGGTCAGCCGCTCGCGCTGAGCGACGTCGACCCGGCGGGAGCGCCGCGGGCGGCGACGTTCGCGCCGACGGCCTGGCTCGAGGCCGAGGGCCTCCTTCGCGCGCGCGCGGCGCGGTCACGGGGCGTGCTCGTGGAGTGGGACCTGGCGCGGCTCCGCGCGTCCCGGGCCGAGCCGCACCTCCTCGACCCCGCGGGGCGCTACGCGGCGGCGCTCGTCGAGGACGAGGCGGCCGCGGACGCGCTCCCGTTCCGCGCCCGCGCGCAGGTCGCGCTCGAGCCGCCGCTCTCGGGGCTGAGGCTGGCCGTGGGCCTCCAGGACGCGGGCGGGCTGCGGCGCAACCTCCGCATCCAGACCACGCTGCTCGGCTCGCTCGTGGCGTGGCTGCTGGCGGTCCTGGGCGGGAGCCTGTACCTGTTCATGCGCCGCGAGCGCCAGCGGGCCGACGACCTCGTGGCGCGCGAGCACTTCCTCACCCGCGCCTACCACGAGCTGCAGACCCCGCTGGCGCTGATGCGCGCGGCGGCGGAGACGGTCGGGCGCGGGGCGGCCGACCGGCCGCAGGACCTGGCCCGCTGCGTGGACATCCTGCTGCGCGAGGAGGAGCGGCTCACCCGCACCATTCGCCGGCTGCTGCGCTACCTGCGCCTGCAGTCGAGCGACCGGCAGGTCGGCGTGCGGGCGCTGCTCGGGGCCGCCGAGCCGCTGGGCGAGGCGGTCGAGCAGGCCGCGCAGGAGGCGCGAGACGCGCTCGAGGCGGCCGGGCTCGAGCTCGCCGTCTCGATCGACCCCGCGGTGCGCGAGGAGGCCGCGCCCGGCGAGCTGGTGCGCGACACCGTGGTGGAGCTGCTCGCCAACGCGCGCAAGCACGCCGCCGGCGCGCGCCGGATCGAGGTGACGCTCGCTCCGCGCGGCGGCGCGACGGTGCTCGCGGTCGCCGACGACGGGCCCGGAGTCAGCGACCCGGCGCGCGCCTTCGAGGCCTGGCGCGGCGACGGCCCCGGGAGCGGCCTGGGCCTGGCCCTGCTGCGCGAGGGCTGGGCCACGATCGACGGGCGGGTGACCGTGGCCCCCTCCGAGCGAGGCGCGCGGCTCGAGGTGACGATCCCCAAGGCCCGGTAGGATCGGGCCGTGGCGAACGCGGCGGGGGCGCGGGTGCTGGTGGTGGAGGACGAGGCGGACCTCGCCTTCCTCCTCGAGCAGAACCTCGTCCAGCAGGGCTACGCCGTCACCTGCGCGGGGGGCGCGCGCGCGGCCGAGCGGGCGCTGGCGGCGCCGTACGACCTGCTGCTCCTCGACGTGAACCTCCCCGACGGGAGCGGGTTCGACCTGCTCGGCGCGCTGCGCCGCCGCGGGGTGTGGACCCCGGCCGTGTTCCTGACCGCGCGGGCCGACGAGGCCGATCGCCTGCGCGGCTTCGCCGTCGGCGGCGACGACTACGTGGCCAAGCCGTTCAGCATGGCCGAGCTGCTGGCGCGCGCCGGCGCGATCGTGCGGCGGGCGCGGCTGGTGCGGCCCACGAGCTATCGCTCGGCCGACTTCGAGGTCGACTTCGAGCGCTACCGCCTCACGGTGGGCGGCGAGGAGCGGGCGCTCACGTACCTCGAGAGCGAGCTGCTCCGCTACCTGATCGAGCGCCCCGGCGAGGCGGTGGCCCGCGCGCGCCTGCTCGACGAGGTGTGGGGCTACGACCGGTTCCCGACCACGCGCACGGTGGACACCCACGTCCTCAACCTGCGGCGCAAGCTCGAGCCCGACCCGGCGAGCCCGCGCTACCTCGTCACCGTGCACGGCAAGGGCTACAAGTTCGTGCCCTGAGCGGATGTGCGTGCCCTGCGGCTATTGACCGCGCCACGCGAAATCCCGACCCTAGGTGGCTCGGTGGCCGCGCCTCGGCGGCGGCCCGTCCCCCAAACGATCCCCCAACAGGAGGTCCCCGTGATCGACGCTCAGAAGGTCCACGAGGTGCTCGCGCGCCACCAGCTCGCCGACGGGCTGCCGATCGTGTTCGACCTCCAGCGATCGCACGGCTCGTGGGTGCACGACGCGCGCACGGGCGAGGAGTACCTCGACGCGTTCACCTGCTTCGCCTCCTGGCCGGTGGGCTACAACCACCCCATGCTGCAGGAGGCCGCCTTCCAGGAGCGGCTCCTGCGCGCGGCCACGACCAAGGTCACCAGCGCCGACCTCTACACCCGCGAGATGGCCGAGTTCGTGGCGGCCTTCGCGACCCGCGTCACGCCCGAGGGCTTCCCCTACCACTTCTGGATCTCGGGCGGCGCGCTGGCGGTCGAGAACGCGCTCAAGACCGCGTTCGACTGGAAGGCGCGCAAGCTCGGGCGCACCGACTTCGGCGCCGACGTGAACGACCTCGTGGTGCTCCACTTCGAGAACGCGTTCCACGGCCGCTCGGGCTACACGCTCAGCCTGACCAACACGGTCCCCGACAAGGTCGGCCTGTTCCCCAAGTTCCCCTGGCCGCGCGTGCCCAGCCCGGCGATCGAGTACGACCTCGACGGCAACCCGCGCAACGACGTGGAGGCCGCGGAGCGCGCCTCCTGCGCCGCGATCGAGGCCGCCTTCGCGCGGCACGCGGGCAAGGTGGCCGCGATCTTGATCGAGCCGATCCAGGGCGAGGGCGGCGACCGCCACTTCCGCCCCGAGTTCATGCGCCGCCTGCGGCAGTACGCCGACGAGCAGGAGGCGCTCCTGATCTTCGACGAGGTCCAGACCGGCTTCTTCGGCACCGGCGAGGCCTGGATGTGGCAGCACCACGGCGTGCGCCCCGACGTGGTCGCGTTCGGCAAGAAGACGCAGGTGTGCGGGATCTACGCCAGCCGCCGGGTCGACGAGGTCGCCGACAACGTGTTCCACAAGGCGAGCCGGATCAACTCCACCTGGGGCGGCAACCTGGTCGACATGGTGCGCTGCCACCGGTTCATCGAGATCGTGGAGGCCGACGCGCTCCCCGAGCGGATCGCGGCCCAGGGCGCGCGCGCGCTGGCCGGGTTCCGCGCGGCGGCGCGCGAGAGCGGCGCGTTCGACAACGTGCGCGGGCTCGGCTCGTGGGCCGCGTTCGACCTGCGCGACGGCGAGGTCCGCCGGGCCATGCTGGCCGCCCTGCGCGAGGAGCGCGTGCTCGCCCTCCCGAGCGGCCCGCGGGCGATCCGCTTCCGCCTCCCGCTGGTGATCAGCGAGGGCGAGGTCGACGAGCTGGTCCAGCGCACCGCCCGCGCCGCGGCGCGGCTGGGGTAGTCGCCCAGCGCCCCAGCTCCAGGTCGCGCTCGAGCGACTCGATCTGCGTGGGGACGAACCGCGAGCGCGGTGGTCGACGGCCCCACCTTGGAAGGCTCCCGCCGCCCGCCCTTTCTTGGCGGCGTGACCACGATCGGGCTCGTCTGCCGGTTCAAGCCGCTCCACGTCGTGCACGCGGCCCTGCTCGAGACGCTGTGCGAGCGGGCCGGGCGGCTCCTGATCGGGGTCGGCAGCAGCAACCGCTACGACGCCGACAACCCGTTCACCTGCGCCGAGACGGTCGCCATGGTCGAGCGGGTGCTGCGCCCGCGCTTCGCGAACTTCGAGCCGGTCCCGGTGCCCGACCTCGGCCACGGCCCGCGCTGGCGGGCGCAGCTCGTGGGGCTGTTCGGGCCGCTCGACCTGTTCGTGACCGCCAACGCCTACGTGGCGGCGCTGCTGCGCGAGACCTACCCGCTGGCCCACCCGCGCGAGCTGGTCCCGGCGGCGCGGCACGCGCCGGTGGACGGGGCGCGGGTGCGGCGCGCGCTGGCGCGGGGCGAGCCGTGGGAGCACCTCGTCCCGCCCGAGGTGGCCGACTACTTGCGCGAGGGCGCCCTGCCGGAGCGGTTCCGGCGGGAGTTCGGCCTCGCCACGCTGGCCGCGGGCTTCGGGCCCGACGCACGCACGAGGAGAGAGCGCGATGTACTGCTGGGGCGATGACATGAGCGGGTGGGAGCGGCCCGAGGCCTACGTCTACAAGGGGCCGGCCGCGGCCAGGGCGGCCCGCGCGGCCGCGAAGGCGGCGTCCGACCAGCGCGGCGGCCGCCAGTATCTGAAGCGGCGCGAGCCCGACATGAGCGTGGTCTCGCCGCAAGGCAAGGTGATCGAGACCCACAGCGCGAACCCGATCGTGGTCGCGGTCGACGTGACCGGCTCCATGGCTCACTGGCCCTTCGAGATCTTCGACCGCCTGCCGCTGCTGTACCAGACGCTGTCGCAGTACCGGCCCGACGTGGAGCTGTGCTTCGCCGCGATCGGCGACGCGCACAGCGACCGGTTCCCGCTGCAGGTCGGGCGGTTCGCGCGGGGGCTCGCGCTCGAGGACCAGCTCGGCGCGCTGTACGGCGAGGGCGGCGGCGGCGGGGGCGCGCGCGAGAGCTACGAGCTGTTCGCGGCGTTCCTGCTGGAGCGGGCGCGGGCGCCCGAGGCGGTGCGGCCGCTGCTGATCGTGTTCGGCGACGAGGGGTTCTACCCCGAGGTCGACCCGAGGCAGGCGACGTATCACTTCGGCGCCGGTCCCGCCGGCGAGGGCGCGCGGCGCCGCGCGCTCGACTCGGCGCAGGTGTGGCGCGCGGTGGCCGAGGCCTGGAACGTGTTCCACCTGCGCAAGCCCTACGGCGAGGCGGGCGGGCGGGCGGACCGCCAGATCCAGGCCCAGTGGGAGGACGTGCTCGGGCCCGAGCGGATCATCGCGCTCGACTCCGCCGAGCGCGCGGTCGACGTGGCGCTCGGCCTGATCGCCCGGCTGTGGGGCCACTACGAGGACTTCGAGTCGAACATGGGCGCGCGGCAGGACGCGGCCAAGGTCCGGGCCGTGGGCCAGCGGCTGCGCGGCAAGGAGGTGCTGCGGTGAGGCGTCCGGTCGACGTGATCGTGACCGTGCCGCCGCACGCCGACTTCCTCGAGGAGGTCGCGGCCCACCCGCTGGTGGTCGGGCTGCGGCTCAACACCGTCATGCCCGTGCGCCGCGGGCCGGGCGAGGCGCTGGCGCGCCTCGCCGCGCTCGGGCAGCCGCTGTGGATCGACCTCAAGGGGCGGCAGCTGCGGGTGGCCGAGCCGGCGGTCCCGCCCTTCACCGAGGTCCGCCTCAGCCACCCGATCCGGGTGCGCACGCCCGCGCGCGCCCTGTTCGGGAGCGGGCGCGAGGAGGCGCGGGTCCTGGCGGTGGACGGCGAGCGGCTGATCCTGGAGGACGGCCCCCGCCGCGTGGTCGGCCCCGGGGAGTCGGTGAACATCCCGTGCCCCTCGCTCGAGGTGGAGGGGAGCCTCACCGCGCGCGACCTGGAGTACGTGGCCGCCGCTCGCGCGCTCGGCCTCCACCACTACATGCTGTCGTTCGTGGAGGGGCCCGCCGACGTCGCCGCGCTGCGCGAGGCCGACCCCGAGGCGCGGGTGGTCGCCAAGGTGGAGAGCCAGCGCGGCCTGTCCTGGGTGCGCGCCGGCGCGCCCGGCGGGGCGACGCGGCTGATGGCGGCCCGCGGCGACCTCTACCTCGAGCTCGCCGGGCCGCACCAGCTCCCGCGCGCGCTGCGGGCGATCCTCGCGACCGACCCCGAGGCGATCGTGGCGAGCAGGCTGCTCGACGGGCTGGCCTGGGACCGGCCGCCGAGCGCGCAGGAGGTGACCGACGTGGCGTTCCTGTTGGCCCTCGGCGCGCGCACCCTGATGCTCGGTGACGAGGTGTGTCTGCGGCGCGACTCGGTCCTCTCGGCGCTCGACCTGATCGAGGCGATCGCGCGCGAGGCGCCGCGCCCCGCCGGGGCGCGCGCGCTCGCGGCGTGCTGAGGCCGCGCAGGGGGCCCCCGCGCCTTGCGCGCCAGACCCGGCCCTTCCATGCTGGGGTGACGCCGGGACGCGGCGCTACGAAAGGCCGCGATGGCGACGCGCAGGCGCTGGGGAGTGCGGGGGCTGGTGCTGGGCGGGGCGCTGCTGGGAGCGCTCGCGCTGGGTGCGGCCCCGCGGATCGAGGGCGAGGTCGAGGACCTCGCCGCCGCGGTCGAGGCGAGCGAGGGCGCGCACCTGCGCTACCGGCTCCCCGCGACGCTGGGCGGGCTCCGCCCCTCCCAGACGTTCCTGGGCTTCTTCCCGGGCCACGGCTACGCCCTCACCGCCTACGTCGGCGCCGACGCGCGGTTCGCCCCCGCGCAGTTCCTGATCGTGAGCCGGGTCGACGGCGCGATCCGCAGCGAGCTGATCCTGCCGCCGCTCGGCCCCGGCCATCCGAGCCGCGGGCAGGACCTCCGCGGTCCCCAGGCCGAGGCCTACCTCCGCCGCGCGGGCCTGTCGCTCGAGCCGATCGAGCGGGTGTATCGGACGTACTACGCGGTGTGGACGCGATAGGGATCAGCGCGGCGCGAGCACCTCGCCGTACAGGGCGTCGTAGGCCGCGACCATGCGCTCCACCGAGAACCGCTCGGCGCGGGCGCGCGCCGCGCGCGTGAGGGCGGCCCGACGGGTGGGGTCGGTGAGGAGCGAGCCGAGCGCGGCCGCGAGGGCGGCGGGCTGCTCGGGCGGGACGAGCAGCCCGGCCTCGCCGAGCACCTCGGGCAGGCTGTCGACCGCGCTCGCCACGGCGGGCTTGCCGCAGGCGAGCGCCTCGGCCAGGGCCAGGCCGAAGCCCTCCCAGCGGCTCGGCATGCAGAACACCTCGAGCGCGGCGAGGACGGCCGGCACGTCGCGCTGGTGACCGAGGAACCTCACGCGCGCTTCGAGGCCGCGGGCGCGCGCCAGCGCGCGCAGCGCGCCCTCCTCGGGGCCTGCCCCGGCCAGCGCCAGCAGCGCCTGGGGGTGCGCGGGCGCGAGGCGGGCGAACGCCTCGATCAGGACGTCGAGGCCCTTCTGGCGGTCGAGCCGGCCGACGGCGCCGACGATCGGCGCGTCCGGCGGGAGCGCGAGCGCGGCTCGCGCCTCGCGCCGGGCGCGGTCCGGGTCGGAGGGCGGCGCGAAGCGGGCGAGGTCGATCCCGTTCTCGATCACGCGCAGGCGGTCGGAGCGCGCGCCGAGCGCGGCCGCGGCGTGGCGGCGTACGGCCTGCGAGACGCACACGGTGGCGTCGTCGCGTGTCGCGAGCAGGCGCTCCAGCAACGGGCGCGCCGGCAGTCGGCGCCGCTCGACCACGTGGATGGTCGAGATCACGCGCGCGCCGGCGGAGGGAGCGAGCAGGCGAGCCGCGAGGTTCCCGTGGAACAGGTGGGCATGGACGAGCGCCGGGCGGAGCGCGCGCAGGAGCCGCCTCAGGCGGAGGGCGCCGCGCAGGTCGAGCTTGCCGCGCAGCCGCAGCGGGCGCACGTCCACACGGGCGGCCAGGAGCGCGTCGGCGACGGCGCCGTCGCTCCCTCCCGGGCTGCGAAGCGAGGCCACCGTCACGGCCCAGCGCTCGCGCGGGAGGCGGGTCGCGAGCTCGAACACGACCCGCTCCGCGCCGGCGGGGTGGAGCTCCGTAGTCAGGAGCAGGACGCGGCGAGGGGCGTTCACGGGGCCGGGCCCAGCGGCTCGGGCGGATAGAGCGCGGTGAGCGCGCGCCGCAGCGCCGCGGGCATGCGCACCGCCGCCAGGTAGCGGCGCGTCTCGGCGGGGAACAGCCCGAGCGCGCGTCCGAGGAGCAGCACGCCCGCGGCGAGCGCCCCCCAGGCCGCGAGCATCAGCGTCGGCGAGTCAGCGAGGAGCCTCGCGAGGCCGAACATGACCAGCGCGGGGAGCACGCCGAAGTAGGGTCGCAGCGCAGGCAGCCCGAGCGCCCTCCCGAGGTAGAGGGCCCGCAGAGCGCCCTGCAGCGCGAAGCCCGCCACGGTGGCCACGGCCGGCCCGGCGAGCCCCCAGCCCCGCTCGAGGAGCACGACGCCCAGCCCGAGGTTGAGCGCGAAGCCCGCGAAGAAGAACACGGTCGGCCAGCGCGAGAGGAGGTAGGCCTCGAACACCGCCGACTCGAGCAGCGCCGCCCCGCGCGAGGCGACCGCCAGCGCCACCAGCCGGAGCACGGCCGCCGACTCGGCGGGGCTGCGCGCGCCGAGGAGCGTCAGCGCCGGCTCGGCGAGCGCGATCAGGAGCGCGGCGCCCAGGCCCCACAGCCACACGATCTGCGGGGCGGCCAGCCGGTAGAACCGTTCGAGCGGCCCGCGCTCCCCGCGCGCGGCCGCCTCGGCCAGGGCCGGCGCGATCAGGAACCGCAGCACCAGACCCAGCACGACCGCCTGTTCGGCCACGCGGTAGGCCACGTCGTAGCGGCCCGCCTCGACCGGCCCGAGGTAGTGGCGCACCAGCACGAGGTCGACGTAGAGCACGCCCACCACCCCGAGGTCGTGGAGGAGGAGCGGCCAGCCGAAGGCGGTCGCTCGCCGCAGCGTGCGCCCCTCGGGCGCGAGCGGCCGGAGCGCGCGGGCCAAGAGCGCCGCGGGCAGCGCGATCCCCGGCAGCGCGGTGAGCACGCACAGCAGCGCCGCCTGCTCGAGCGCGAGCGGCTCCCCCCGCAGCACGATCGCCGCGAGCAGCGCCGCATACAGCGCCCGGCTCGCCGCCGGCACCAACGTCCGCAGCCCGACCCGCCCGGCCGGCTGGAGCAGCGTGGCCCCGAGCTGCGCGAGCGTGCTAGCGCAAGCATAGGCGATCACGTGAAGCGCCAGCGGCGCCTCGAGCCAGCCCTCGAGGCGACCGCGCAGCGGCAGCAGCGCGACCGCCCCCACGAGCGCGCAGGCGAGGACCAGCAGCAGCAGCGACCCCGCGGTCCGCCCGAGCCCCCCCGTCCGCAGCCGCTCCTCCGCTCCCAGCCGCACCGCTCCGGGCACGGCCCAGGCCTGCGTGACGGCCAGCACCCCCGCCGCCGCGAGGAACAAGCTGTAGCGCCCGTAGTCCGCCTCGGACAGCGCCGTCAGCAGCAGCCGCAGCGAGGCCAGCCCGAACAGCGCGCTCAGCAGCGCGCCCAGGACGAGCAGCACCCCGTCGTCGAACCCCCGCGCCAGCGCCGACCCCGGCTCCCCTCGGCTCGCCACGACGCCATGGTATTCGGTCGGACCGAAGCACCTCGCCGCCGCAGCACCAGCCAGCCAGGCGAGCACGCCGGAGGGGGGGCCGGGCCGGGCCGGGCCGGGCCGGGCCGAGCATGCCGGGGGTTGATAGCGGATGCCGGGGGTTTGTTGCTGGGGCCGGGCCGGGCCGAGCATGCCGGGGGTTGATAGCGGATGCCGGGGGTTTGTT
>CAZMSZ010000008.1:0-47380 GCA_964569055.1 uncultured Planctomycetota bacterium
GCTGCCGCGCGCGACAGCCTCCGACCTCTCAGCGCCCGGGCGGGCGTCGGCCCAGCGGGTCGCGCAGGTACTCGCGCTGGCAGCGGGCGCACAGGTCGAACGTGAACTGCTTGTAGACGGTCGCCTCGAGCTCCTCCTCGCTCATGCCGGCGGTCGCGCGGTCGATGCGCGCGATCTCCGCGGCGAGGTCGACCGCGGGCCCGCCCGGGACGAGCTCGAGCGGGTCGTACGCCGAGACGACCTCGATCTTGACCACGTAGCGCACGTCGGCGTCGGCGAGCAGGGAGCCGTCGCAGCGGTCGCAGGCGAGGGCGCTCGAGTCGAACGGGTCGGGCTCGGTCACGGCGATCCTCGCGGGCGGGGGGCGGGGGCACGCTACGCGCTGAGCGGCCCGCACCGCAAGGACCTGCGCGACCGGGGCGCGCCGGGGCGGGCGGACCGCTATGCTCCGCCCCATGAGCGAGATCTTGATGGGCCGCTGGGACTGCGACTCCTGCGGCCAGGTGGGGATCCTGGGCGATCAGTACTCCTGCTCGGGCTGCGGCGCGCCCCGACCCGAGGACGTGCGGTTCTACCTGCCCGAGGACGCGGAGGTCGTGACCGACGGCGCCGCCGTCGCGGCCGCGCGGGCCGGCGCCGACTGGCAGTGCGAGTACTGCGACAGCTGGAACGCGGCGAGCGAGGAGACGTGCCCGCGCTGTGGGGGCGGGACGATCGAGGAGGGGCCACGGCAGGAGACGCGCGACCACGCCACGCGCGCCGCCGCGGCGGCGGCCGGCGCCGAGCCGCACTGGAGCGAGCGACCGCTCCCGAGCGACGGCGCGGAGGCGACGCGGTTCGCGTCGTCGGCGGCGTCGGCCGCGGCTGGCGCCGCGCCGGCCGCGGGCACCTGGCTCAAGCGGCTCCTGCTCGCGCTGTTCCTGGTCCCGCTCTCTTGCTGCTGCCTGGGCGGGCTGCTCGCCATGCGGGAGGGCGACCGCGAGCTGACGGTGGTCGGGCACCAGTGGCAGCGCGAGCTCGAGGTCGAGGTGCGGCGCACCGTGGCCGAGGAGGGCTGGTCCCTCCCCGCCGGCGCGCACGACGTCCGCGAGGAGCGTCGGGTCCACCACCACGACAAGGTGCAGGTCGGGACCGAGACCCGCACCCGGACCGAGACCTACACCGAGCAGGACGGCTACGTCACCGAGCGCTACACCGAGCGGGTCCAGGACGGCTACGACACCGAGCGCTACACCGAGCGGGTCGAGACCGGCACGCGCAAGGTCAAGGCCGGCGTGCGGGACCTCGGCAACGGGCGATTCGAGCAGCTCTACCGCGAGGAGCCGGTGTACGAGGACGTGGTGCGGACCCGCAAGGTGCCGCGCATGAAGACGGTGCAGCGCACCCGGCAGAAGCCGCGCATGGTCGAGAAGACGCGCGAGGTCGCCTACGAGGCCCCGGTCTACCGCGAGGACCCGGTCTATCGCACGTTGTACCTCTACCAAGTCGAGCGCTGGGTCCCCGCGACGCCGCTCGCCGAGGGCGGCGCCGACCTCGCCCCGAAGTGGCCGCAGGAGCCCGCAGGTCCGGACGAGCGCGTGGCGCGCCGGCGCGAGACCTACCGGCTGGTGCTCGAGGACGAGGACGGGCGGGCCTACGTGTTCGAGCTGCGCGAGCCCGACTGGCGCCGCTTCCAGCAGGGGAGCAAGGTCAAGCTGAGCGTGCTGCGCCAGCTCGGGCAGGAGAGCCGCTAGCTAGCTAGCGCAGGGCGAGCGCTTCGATCCGCCGATTCCAATCGGCTCGTGCTCGTCTCCGATCTCTGCGGTCCTTGCGCTCTCTGCGCTCGATCCTGAGCTTCCGACGCCGCAGGACGCTCGCGCCTCGTGAACGTCTGGGCTAGATCGAGTCGATGTCGAGCGGGTAGGAGACCAGGGGCTCGGCCACGTTCTTGACCTTGTCCGTCTGGCGCGGGCCGAAGCGAGCGGTCGGGGCGGCCTGCTCGATCAGCGCTCGCATGGGCTCGAGGACCAGGACCTCGTCGCGCCCCGCGCACGACTGCAGGCGCGCGGTGTTGTTCATGCCGGGCGAGAAGGCGGTGAAGTCGCGGTTCGGCCCGAACAGCCCGACCGACGCCGGGCAGTGGTTGATCCCGATCGCGACGCCCAGCGGCTCGCCGGCCGCCACGATCGGGGCGGCCGCGGGGAGCGTGGGGAGCACGTCGCGGGTGTAGCGGACGATGGCGGCGGCCGCGCGCGCGCAGGCCAGGGCGCGCTCGTGGGGCGGGCGCTCGTAGTAGGGCGGACCGAACAGGCCGATCACGCAGTCGCCGACGAGCTTGTCGAACACGCCGCCCTCGCGCCACAGCAGGCGCACGACCTCGCGCGACCAGGCCTCGATCAGGTCGCCCACCGCCACCGGGTCGCGCAGGATCTGCTCGCTCAAGCGCGTGAACGAGACGATGTCGGCGTAGAGGATCGAGATCTCCGCGGCGCGCGGGGTGAGCCGCTCGGCGGGGTCCGCCTCGTCGAGCAGCCGCACCACGGTGGGCAGCGGGAACGTCCGCTGCAGGATCTTGCCGGTCCGGCTGAAGTCGACGATCCGCTTCTGGAGCACGTCGGCGAATAGGTCGAACACGTCGCGCTCGTACGTCGTGAGCGGGCGGCGGCTGCCGACCACGAGCTTGCCGACCGCGGCGCCCGCGCGCACCCCGCTGATCAGCACCGTCTCGATGCACTCCTGGTAACCCAGCGTGCGGACCAGCTCCTCGCCCTGGGTCTCACTCGCCACGTCGACGAGGTCCTCGCCCACGATCCGGCGGTGCTCGACCTCGGCGCCGCTGACGAGCAGCGGCGCGCCGCCGGGCGTCACGACCGTCCCGTGGGTGCGCAGCACCCGGTCGAGCTCGCGCGCGACCTGGCCCTGCGAGTCGAACTCCAGCTGGCGGCCGCGGAACACGAGGTAGTGCAGCGACTCCTGGTGGTCCTCCTCGAGGTGATAGACCACGATCAGGAGGTCGAAGCACACCGACTGGTCGATCTGCTGGACCGCCTCGGTGACCCCGTGGTGCACGATCGGGTGGCGGAGGGCCTCGTGGATCGCGCGGACCAGGCGCTGCTTCTGGCGCGCCTGGCGGATCGAGACCAGGTAGTTGTCGAGCACCTCGGCCGCGACGTGGAGCAGCTCGGCCTGCTCGGCGGGCGAGGTCGCCGCCTCGGGATCGGCGAGCGCCGCCAGGGTGCCGAAGCTCTGCCCGGCCACGTCGAGCCGCCGCGCGAGCAGCAGCCCCTCGGCGAGCGCGGCGCTCGCCCCCCGCGGGCAGTCCCCGCTCACCAGCTCGCCCGCGCGCGCCACCAGCGGCGCCGGGACCTCGGCCGGGGCGCCGGTCCGGTCCACCGCGAACACGCGCGGGCGCAGCTCCTCGTCGAGGGTCTCCGCCCACACCAGGGCCGCGCCGAGGGCGCCCTGCAGCAGCGGCAGCGCCTCGAGCAGCGCGTCGCGCAAGGAGAGGCGGCGCTGCGCCGCCGCCTCGAGGAACTCGTCCAGTCGGGACTGGAACAACAGCCGCTCCTTCAGCTCGTCGAGCTCACCCATGGAGACCTTCGTGCGCGGGGCGCGGGTAGGTCCGCGGATCCTAAGCAAAGCTCGAGCGCGGCGCAGCCGTCGCGCGGCACCCCGATCGCCCGCCGAAAGCCCGGGCGCCGCCCGGGCCGCTGTCGCCCCGGGCCCGTCCTCTTGGTAACGTCGAGCCGGCGTCGCCCGACGCCGCGAGGGGGCCATGGAGATCAAGGTCATAGCCAGCCGTGGGAGCGCGCCGGTGCCGGCCGCGGATCCCCACGCGCCCGCTGCCTCGAGCGATGGCCCGGGGCGGATCCAGATCTCGCGCGACGACCTGGTCGAAGACCGCTACCACCGGCTGCGGCTGATGAAGTGGTGGGATCAGTCCCGCCTGCGCGGGGCCACGGCGGTGATCGCCGGCGCCGGGGCCCTCGGCAACGAGGCCATGAAGAACCTGGCCCTGCTGGGCTGGGGCCGGATGATCGTCTGTGACATGGACGCGATCGAGACGTCCAACCTCACGCGGTCGGTCCTGTTCCGGCTGGCCGACGTGGGCCGGCAGAAGGTCGACGTCGCGTGCGAGCGCGCCATGGAGCTCAACCCCGACGTGCGCGCGGTCCCGGTGCAGGGCGACCTGCGCTTCGCGCTCGGCCTCGGCGTGATCCGGCGCGCGGACGTGGTGCTGGGCTGCCTCGACAACATCGCGGCGCGGGTCTACCTCTCGCGCCACGCGTTCCGCATGGGCAAGCCCTCGATCGACGCCGGCCTCGACAGCATCAACGGCGACATCTACACGTTCAACCCGCCCCAGGGCCCCTGCTACGAGTGCCGGCTCAAGGAGCCCGACCGGCGCGAGTTCCGCCGCCGGCAGTCCTGCCTCAAGCTCTCGCGCAAGGACATCTCGCTGGGGCACGTGCCGACCGCCCCCACGATCGCCGCGATCACCGCCGGCCTGCAGACGCAGGTCGCGGTGCGCCTGCTCCACGGCCTCCGCGTCCCGTACGGGCGGCGGCTGGGGCTGTACGGCATGAGCGACGTGTTCTTCGACATCGAGCTGAGCGTGAGCGAGGACTGCCCGGCCCACGGCTGGCTCGAGTGCCTGGCCGAGCGCGACGTGCTCGAGAGCCCGCTGCGCGCCGAGACCAACACCCTCGACGACCTGCTCGGCGTGATCCGCGAGCAGCTCGGCCCGCGGGCCTACCTCAGCCTCGACGAGGACCGCGAGGTGATCGTGGCGCTGACCTGCGCCGGCTGCGCGCAGCGCCGCGAGCTCCTCGCCCTCGCGGGCGACCTCAGCGAGGACGAGGCCCGCTGCGAGGGCTGCGGCGAGCCCATGGCGCCCGACGTGCGCTCGAGCTTCGACGGGAGCGAAGGGCTCGGCGGCCGCACGCTCCGCGAGCTCGGCCTCCCGCCGCTGCACATCGTGCGCGGGCGCGAGGACGAGGGCGGCCGCGAGCTGCTGGTCGAGCTCACGGGCGACCTACCCAGCTTCTTTGGACCAGGAGGACGGTGAACGATGGCGCAGATCTCGGTGACCCTGGTGCGGGCCGACACCAACCAGGAGTTCGATGTCGAGCTGCCGGACGACGCGAGCATCTCGGAGCTGCTACCGGCGCTGGTCAAGGAGCTCGGGCTGCCCCTCACCGGCCCCGACGGCAACCAGGTCGCGTACGAGCTGTCCAACAAGCGCACCGGGCGCGAGTACAAGGAGAGCGACAGCCTCGGCAGCGCGGCGACCAAGTCGGGTGACGTGCTCCTGTTGACCTCCACCTTCGTCGCGGGCGCGCCCGCCCGGACCTGAGCGTGGGGCCGCGCAAGAAGGTCCGCCTGCAGAAGGACCACGAGGAGCTGCTCCGGCTCACCTCGGGCCGCAACGGCCTGATCAGCTTCGAGCACCGCGGCAGCCCGCCGACCTACTACAAGTTCACGGTCAACTTGAAGGGGCTGCGGCTCGAGGGTGACCAGGCGGTCATGACCGAGCGGCACCAGTTCGAGCTCAAGCTCGGGGCCTACTACCCCTCCGAGCCGCCCGACGTCACCTGGCTGACCCCGATCTTCCACCCCAACATCCGCGGCCAGGCGGTGTGCCACAGCCAGCAGTGGTCACCGGCCTGGTCGCTCGCCGACTTCGTGATCGAGCTCGGCGACATGATCCGCTGGGACAAGTACAACACCAAGTCGCCGCTCGACCGCCGCGCGTCCGCCTGGGCCGACAAGAACCGCGACAAGTTCCCGCTCGACACGCGCAGCCTGCGGGTCCCCGAGGTGCGGATCACGATCCGGCCCAGGAAGCGCGACTAACCGGGGGCGCGGTTGCGGATCCGGATCAAGGGAGCGCGCGCGTCGGGGCCGAGCGAGCGGCCGCCGCCGGGTGATCGGCCGCGCACGGCGATCGTCCAGCCGGGGCGCGCGAACCCGCCGGGCCTCCCCGTCTACATCAGCCGCCCGGCCTCCGCCGAGATGCTCCGCCAGGCCGAGCGCGGCGGCGGGATCGAGGTGGGCGGGTTCCTGCTCGGCGGCTGGCACACCTGGCGCGGGCACCCCTACGTGGACGTCACGACGCCCGTGCCGGCGCTCAAGGCGCAGGGCGGCGAGGCGCACCTCAAGTTCACCAACGAGGTCCAGCGCGAGTTCCACGCGGTGGCCGCGCGCCGCTACCCCGGGCTGGCGGTCGTGGGCTGGTACCACACGCACCCGGGCTACGGGGTGTTCCTCTCCGAGCACGACCTGTTCATTCAGCGCGGCTTCTTCCGCGAGCCGCACCACGTCGCCGTGGTGATCGACCCACGCCAGCACTCCCCGCTCGATCGGGTGGGCGTGTTCGTGTGGGAGCGCGGCGACGTGTCGGAGGGGTACCACCCGATCGTGTACGTGGAGGACCCCGCCAGCTAAGCCCGCTCGCTCAGCCGGATCGCCAGCCAGATGCAGACGAGCACCGAGACGCCCGCCAGGGCTGCCAGGCCCCAGAAGTAGGCCGTCATGCGCCGGAGCTGCCGCTGGAGGTCCTGGACCTCCTTCTGCTTGGCGCGGGCCTTCTCCTTCTCGAGCCGCAGGACCTCGGCCATCTCGACGCTGTCCATGTCGATCCCGCGGCCGGTCTTCTCCTTGAGCTTGACGCTCTCGAGCTCCTTGAACAGCTCCTCGAACTCGGTGTAGCGGTCCGCGGGGTCCTTGGCGGTCATCTTGTTGATGACCCGCACCAGCGACTCGGGCACGGTCGGGTTGAGGTCGCGCAGGCTCGGCAGCTTCTCGCGGATGTGCGCGCGCATGATCGTCGAGACCGTGCCGTCGAACGGCGGGGCCTTGGCGAGCATGTGGTAGAGCGTGATCCCGAGCGAGTAGATGTCCGCCCGGAAGTCGACCTCCTTGCCCATGGCCTGCTCGGGCGAGATGTAGTCGGGCGTGCCGAGCACCGAGCCCTCCTCGGTCACCTCGATCGCGATGTTCGACTTCACGAAGCCGAAGTCGCCGAGCTTGGCCACGCCGTCGGTGGTCAGCAGGATGTTGGAGGGCTTGATGTCGCAGTGGACGATGTCGAACCGCGAGATGTAGCGGATCCCCCGCAGGATCTGCAGGGTCATGTCGACCGCGCGCACGACGTCGAGCGGCCCCTCGCGCTCGATCAGCTGCTCGAGGGTCTCGCCCTCGACGTACTCCATCGAGAAGTAGAGCTTCCAGTCCTCGCGGCCGACGTCGTAGACCTTGATCAGGTTCTGGTGGGAGAGCTTGCCCACCAGCCGGGCCTCGACCAAGAACCGCTGCTTGAACTCCTCGTCGTCGAGCCAGCGCTTGTGGAGGATCTTGAGCGCGACCAGGCGGTTCATCGACGTCTGCTTCGCCTTGAGCACGACGCCGAGCCCGCCCTCCCCGAGCTTGCCGTAGATCTCGTAGCCCTTGATCGACCACTTCCGCTTCTCGTTGTCCTTGCGGAAGCGGCGGTAGGCGAGGCCGAGCGCGGTGGCCTGCTCGTTGTTGAGGAAGCGCTTCTGGACGGCGAGGTCCTCGAAGCGCATCACCTCGTCGTCGCCCTGGCTGCGGAGGGTGCGGAAGCACTCCTTCACCTGCTCGCGGCTGAGCAGGCGATTCTTCAGCGCAAGCCTGGCGACGGCGCGGTCCTCGCTCGAGATCTCGCCCACGGGTGTCTGGTCCCCCCACGCCGTTCCCGGCGCGACGACCGGAGCGCGAAGCGTGTCGATCCTAGTTGACACGCTGCGTCGTTGCTAGCCTCCGCGGGCCTCCCGGCTCAGTACGCCCGGCGGGGGCGCTCCGGCTGGGGCCGCGGGACCGGCGTGACCGGCGGGGTCGGCCGCTCGGCGCCGACCCGGAACGTGGCCAGCGCCCGGCTGAAGGCGTCCCAACGGGCCTCGAACTCGGCCTGCGGCGCGCTGCACGAGAGCGTCCACAGCCGGTCGTCGGCGCGGTAGGTGACCTGGCGAGACCGGCGCCCACCCTGCACGAGCTCGAGCTCGAGAGCCTCCTGCCCACCCCGGCGGACGACCCCGCTGGCCACCACCTCGAGGTCCGCGGCGACCACGGCGAGCTGCGCCTGCAGCCGCTTTCCGTAGGTCGTGAGGTCCTCGCCGGCGGGGGCGGGCACCGAGACCACCTGGATCGCCGCCTCACCGGCCTCGTAGCGCGAGAGCCGCACGTCGGCCGGAGCCTCGCTCGCCGCGGCGGGCGCGAACGCGGCGTCGATCACCGCGGCCGCCTCCCCCCAGCGCGTCGGCTGGACGTGGCCCGGCGCCGGCGGGGCGTCGACCCACAGCGTGCTCAGCACCTCCTCGAACCGGGCCCGCGCCCGGGCAGGGTCGGCGTCCGACACGCCGACCGCCAGCGCCTGGCCCGGCGAGCCGCGGTCGAGCAGCGCGAGGTGGCTGCGGGTCGGGATTGAGTCGCCCGGCAGCTGGGCCGTGAACGTGAACTCGTGCCCCTCGAGGCCGCGCGCGGCCAGGGGCGCGTGCTCGAACCCCTCGAGCCCCTGCACCCCGTCCTTGATCATGCGCTCGACCTCGCCCACGGCGTCGGCGGGGTCGATCGGGATCACGAACGCGCGCAGGTGCTGGCCGCGCTCGAGCCCCACGAAGTGGGCGCCGCCCAGGCGCGCCAGCGCCTCGATCGACTCGGCGCGCGGCTCGAACCCCTGCGGGAGGACCAGGGACAGCCGCTGGTTGCCGAGGTGGACCAGCGCGGCGGGCGCGGCGCTGGCCGAGGAGACCTCGCTCGCCTCGGCCTCCGGCTGGAGCTGCGCCCCCTCGGGGCGGGCCACCAGGGCAGGGAGCGGCTCGAGGCGCGACTCCGTGCGGGCGGCCATGAAGCCCTTCAGCACCAGCCGCTCGAGCGCGCCCTCGCCGGCGCCGTCCACCAGCAGCACGTCCGTCCCGCGGCGCTCGAGGCGCGCGCGGGGGCTGAAGCGGGTGAGCGCCGGGCCGTAGCTGGCCACGAACTCCTCGGCCTCCGCCTCCGAGTCCCACGTGCTGAGCCACACGACGACGACGTTCCCGCTCGGGTCCTCGAGGCCGACCAGCCGGTCGCCGTCCCACCCGGCGGCGGCGCGCGCGGCCTGGGCCTTGTTCACGCCCAAGGCGCGCAGCAGCAGCCCCACGTTGAACTCGCCGAGGGTGTTCTCGAACAGCACCTCGGTCCCGTGGCCGAGGATGCGCTCGAACCCGGCCGTGGCGAGCAGCAGCTCGGTCGGCTCGTCACGCTCGTAGTAGCGCTCGGGGTGCAGCACCTGCTCGGTCGAGGCCGGCGGGTCGGAGAAGGCGCGCGTGACCCCCTCCCAGCCGTGCTTGCGCTGCAGGTCCTGCACGAACTCCGCCCCCTGCGTGTAGGGGAACATGAGGTTCTCGAGAATGTACGGGGGGACCGCCGCGAGCTTGGCGCCCTCGGGGGTCATCTTCATGAGCATGTCCTGCATGCGGTTGAGCGCGGCGAGGTCCGGCGCGCCGCGCCCCATCTTCTCGAACACGTAGGTCATGCCGACGAGCTGCGCCTCGCCCTCGACGAGCGCCTTGCTCCCGAGCATGCGGTCGGCGTGGTCGCCGAGCAGCTCGTACCAGCGGTCCAGGCCGAAGTGCTGGTCCTGGAGCGCGTGGTGCAGCTCGTGCGCCATGGCGATCTGGTCGTTCATGTCCTGCGCCGCCGCACCCAGCCCGGCGGCCGGACGGTCGATCAGGTAGAGCTTCTTCTCGTCGGGCAGGTAGAAGCCGGCGATGTGCTCGCCGAGCAGCGCGAGGTAGCGCGCGCGCAGGTCCTCGTCTTGGGGGATCAGGCCGAGCGCCTTGGCGACCCGCTCCTCCTTGAGGACCTCCTCCGCGGGCGCCTCCCGGTCGAAGTCCTCGAGGAGCATCGCCTGGAGCGCGTCGGCCGTCTGGACGCCGACGTCCACGGGCGCGCGGAACCGCAGCCCCCGCAGCGCCTCGACCTCGCGCTGGATCTCCTCGACCTGCCGCATGACCGGGCGCTCGCGCGCGGCGTCCTGGGCCGAGGCGGCTCCGGTCACGAGCAACAGGGCGAGCGTCGAGGCCAGGCGGAGAGGCTGCGGGCGGGTCATGCGAGCTCCTGGGCGTCACGGAGTGACGACGGCCCGCCTGGGGGCGGGCCGTGAATCGACAACCGATACGGGCGAGGCGCGCCGGCGTTGGGGGCGCGCGGCTACTGGCTGTAGGACCGCTGTATGGCGCGCTTGCGCCCGTCCGCCCCCTCGCTGTAGGCGAGCGAGCCGTCGGGCCACAGGTGATACAAGCAGGCGTAGATGTGGCTCGAGTTGAGGTACTGCCGCTCGTCCTCGTAGTACTTGGCGATCCGCGCCAGCACCTTGCCGATCAGCTCGCGGTCGGCCACCTGCACCGGGTCCGGGCGCGCGCCGGGGAGCGCGTCGACCACCCAATAGCAGTAGTAGTCGCCCCGGTGCAGGGGGTCGTCCTGCAGGGGCCCCGAGAAGTCCACGCCCGCCGCGTGGTCGTCCGCGAACAGCAGGTACCACTCCTCGAGCAGCTTGAGCCCCTCCTCCTTGCGCATGGTCATGCCCATGATGACGGCCGCCTGGTAGAGGCGCTTGGGCGCGCTCGGGTCGGTCTTGGCGTTCTCGCGGTAGTGATCGACGACCTTGGGCAGGAGGGGCCCCGCGAGGACGATCGGGCCTCCGATCGCGACCACGAAGGCGAGGATCCCGATCTTGGTCTTGAGGTCCTCGCGTTGCTGCTCCGACATCCGACCCATGGATCCCTCCTCACGCCCGCCTGCGACCGCGTCCTCATTCTGCACGGATGCGCGCGCCTGACCAGGGCGCGCGAGCTCGTCACCCCGCCAGCAGGCGCAGGCGGCGCACGGCCCGAGCGACCGCCTCTGCCACGCGCTCGATCGCCGCGAGCTCGAGCGGCTCGTCCATGGTCAGTCGCAGCCCGCCGCGCGCGAGCTCGGGGGGGCGGCCGAGGGCCAGCAGGACGGGCGAGGGCGCCCGGTCGGCGCTGGCGCAGGCCGAGCCGGCCGAGGCCGCGATCCCGGCGGCGTCGAGCGCGACCACCAGCGCCTCGCCCGAGACGCCCGGCACGCACACGCTCAGATGCCCGGGCAGCCGCGGCGCGCGCGCGCCGTTCACCACGAGCCCCGGGACCGCGGCCACGAGCGAGGCCTGGAGGGTGTCGCGCGCGGCGGCGAGCGCGGCCCGGTTCGCGGCGGTGGCGCCCGCCTCGAGCGCGGCTGCGAGCCCGACCGTGAGCGCGGCGCTCGGCGCGGGGCGCGCGGCCGCCTCGCCCAAGACGGGGCGGCCCGAAGCGGCCAGGACGCCGACGCCCTTCGGGCCGTGCAGCTTGTGCCCGGAGAGCGTGACGAGGTCTGCGCCGAGCGCCTCGGGGCGCACCTCGAGCCCCCCCGCCGCCCCCTGCACGGCGTCGACGTGCAGCAGCGCGCGGCCGCGCTCGCGGCACACCCGCGCCACCTCGGCGACCGGCTGCACCACCCCGGTCTCGTGGTTGGCCAGCATGAGCGAGACCAGCGCCGTGTCGGGTCGCAGCCGCCGGGCGAGGTCCTCGGGGTCGACCCGCCCGTCTTCGTCGACCGCCAGCCACTCCAGCTCGAGCTCCCCGCGCGCCGCGCGCGCGCGCAGGGGCGCCAGCACCGAGGGGTGCTCGGTCGGCTGCGAGATCACGTGGAGCCGCCCGCAGCCGGGGCGGATCGTGCTCAGCGCCGCGGCGTTGGCCGCGGTCCCGCCGTCGCACAGGCGCAGCCGCTCGGGGGCGACCCCCAGCCGGCGCGCGACCGCCTCGCGCGCGCGCGCCGCGGCGGCGAGCGCCTCGGGCGCCCGATCGGGCCAGCCGAGGGCCGCGCTCATGGCCTCGAGCACCGCGCGGCTCGGGGCCGTGGTCGCGGCCGCGTCGAGCAGGAGCCGCGGGCGGTCCTGCTCGGGGAGCGCGAGCGCCGCGCGCTCAGCCACCCGCGGCCGGCGGCGGCGCTGTGGCCGGCTCCCGGGCGGGGTCGAGCGCGTCGTCCTCCCGCGGATCGGCGGGCGCGAGCTCGGCCGCCGCGAGGTCGCCGGGCCCGGCCGGGGGAGGGGCGTCGACCGCCTCCTCGAGCTCGAGCTCCTCGATCGGCTCGGGCAGCGGCACGACCTCGTCGTCGCTCTCCTCGATCCCGCTGATCCCGACGGGCGCCGCGCCGACCCCGCCCGTCCCGCGCCGCTCCAACAGGTCGAGGAACGCGGCCGCCGCGTCGAAGCGCGGGGTGAAGTAGGCCTCGGTCCGCAGCTTGGTCGGCGCGAGCAGCCCCGGATCGAGCCAGGCGTCCACCCAGCCGGGCGGGAGCGCGCCGAGCCACCCGAGCCGGAGCCGCCGAGCCAGCCAGGCCAGCGCGCGCAGCGCGGGCGCCGGCAGGCGGACCAGGCGGCGCTCGCCGAGCTGAGCCACCTGCGTGAGCGTGAGCGCCCCCTCGCTGGCGAGGTTGAACACGCCGATCTGCTCCTGGCGGAGGAGGCGGTAGATCGCGCGGGTCGCGTCGTCCTCGTGGACGAGCTGCAGCTTGGGGTCGCCGCGCCAGGGTCCGAACAGCACGGGACCCGCGAGCAGCCGTGAGATCCAGCCGTCGCAGCTCGGCCCGACGACCGCGCAGGGCCGCACGATCTGGAGGCACACGTCGGGGTGGTCCTTGGCGAAGTCGAAGCACAGCTCCTCGACCCGCAGCCGGCTCCACCCGTACGGGAAGGAGCGGGAGGCGCGCAGCGGGCTCGCCTCGAAGGCCAGGCCGCCGGCCTGGCCGCTGCCGTAGACGGTCCCGCTCGAGACCATGCACACCGAGCGCACGCCCGCCGCGCCGCACGCCGAGAGGAAGTTGCGAGCGCCCACCACGTCCGCCGGGTCGCCGCCCTCGGGGGCGGCCTCGCCCGGCCCCCACGCGAGGTGGACCGCGGCGTCCACCTGCTGCTCCGCGAACAGGTGGGCGAAGGGCTCGGTCACGTCGTGGTGGACGAACACGAGCTTGCGCGCCTCGATCGGCGGCGGCGGCGCCACGTCGAGGCCGACGATCCGGCTGACCTCGGGGTCGACCTCGAGCTGCATCAGCAAGTTGCGGCCGAGGCCGCCCGAGACCCCGGTGAGGGCGACGACGCTCACGGGGCTACCGCGGGCGCGGCGGGATGCTCCCCGGCACGGACTCGACCTCGCGCTCGTCCCCCGTCTCGGGGTCCGCCACGATGTGCCGCCGCTCCACGGTGTCGCCGCGCGTCGGGGGCGCGTCGACGGCGCCGCCGCGCACCCACTCCACGAACCGGAGGCTGGAGTCGGCGTCCGCCGCGTACTCCTCGCGGATCAGCTCGACAGCCTCCTCCACCGGCTTGGTGCCGCAGAGCATCTTGTGGCGCGCCGACACGGCCTGACGCAGCTCGTGCACGCTGAAGGCGTGCTCGCGCCGAGGCTTGGGGAGCTCGGGGGGTTGGTCACTCACGCGCCGGATCTTACCGCGGAGGGCAGCCGGAGGGGCGGGCCCGTGAGCCCTCCGGAAACAGAGGTGGCACCCGCAAGTGGGGTGCCACGCTCCGTGGTGTGTTCATACCGAAAAAGGGGGAAAGTGGGGAAAACGGTAGGCGCACACCTCTTGGGTCGTTCGGGGAACGTTCGTTCCCGTCGTCACCTCCAGGACTGTAGCCGCACCCCTCACCGGCGTCAAGGGAAGCCACCCGAGCGGGAGGGTTAATGCGTTGCGCGCCAATGACTTATGGCCTTCGCCTGCGATCCGCGCCCGGCTCGAACGCGGCGAGTTGCCGGGTTCTTGGCAGGGGCAGCCGGCTCGACGCGAGCGCTTCAGGGGCGATACGAGGCGACCGCTTCGCTGCGCGACTCGAACACCTCGAACAGGCGGTGGAGGCCCAGCATGGTGATCACGGTCCGCGCGATGTCGCGCATGTTGCAGAGGCGGATGTCGCCCCCCTGCGCGCGCGCCTTGCTCACGTACGAGATGAACACCCCCATCCCGTTGGACGAGATGTAGGTGAGCTCGGCGCAGTCGATCACGATCCGCGCCCGGCCCTGGGCGAGGAGGTCGCCCAGGGTCCGATCGAGGCTCTCGATCGTGTGGCGGTCCACGAACCCGTACAGCCCGACCACCGCGACCCCGCCGTCGTCCTCCTGCGTGATCCGGAGCTTCTCGCCGTCGGCCGGCCGGCCGGCCGCGTCCGCGGCCTCGGCGAACTCGGCCACGGCGGCGGCCTCGCTCTCCTTGACCACGAGCAGCTTGCCCAGGCCGAGCACCGACAGGACGCTGCGCACCTCGTCGCGCATGTTGCAGAACTTGATGTCGCCGCCTTGCTTGCGGACCTTGATCAGGTGCGAGAGGAAGATCCCCATCCCGTCGCTCGAGAGCGCCGTCAGCCCGCCGCAGTCGACCACGACCCGCAGCCGCCCGCGCTCGGCGAGCTCCTGCATGCGCCGCTCGAGCTGGCCCGTGGTGCTCTTGTCGAGCGTCCCTCGCAGCGCCAGCACGGTGACGCCCTCTTCGGCGCGCTCCCGGCTCTCGATCACCAGCTCGGCCATCGGGGTCGATCCTAACCTGGAGCGTCCTGCGCGAGGAAGGCCGCCAGGAGCTCCTCTTGCCGGGCGTGCATCCGGGCGCGCTCGGGCTCGGCCCCATCGTCGTAGCCGAGCAGGTGCAGCGTGCCGTGGATCACGTACAGCAGCAGCTCGCGCTCGAGCGGCAGGCCGCGCTCGCGGGCCTCGCGGGCGGCGGTGTCGATCGACACCACCACCTCGCCCAGGAGCGGCTCGGGGCCGGGGGCCTCGTCCTCCTCCTCGAGCGGGAAGCTGATCACGTCCGTGGGGCCGGGCACCCCCAGCCAGCGCTGATGGAGCTCGGCGATCGCGGCGTCGTCGACCACCGTGACCGAGAGCCCGGCCCCGGCGCGCCCCTCGGCCGCCAGGGCCGCCGCCGCCGCCGCGGCCACCCGGTCGAGGTCGACCGCCGGCTCCGCGCCCTCGGGCCGCTGGTCGCTCGCCCACACGCGCTCGGGCGCGGCGCTCAACGGCGCCGCTTCCCCTTGCGCGAGCCGCCCGCCTCGGAGGCCTCGCGGTCGGTGGGCGAGCCCTCGTAGGCCTCGAGGATCTTCCACACCAGCCGGTGGCGCACGATGTCCTTGTGGTTCAGCTCCACGAACGCGATCCCGTCCACCCGGCGCAGGATCGCCTGGGCGTGGATCAGGCCGCTGGTCACGCCGCGCGGGAGGTCGACCTGCGTCACGTCGCCCGTGACCACGATCTTGGAGCGCTCGCCCATGCGGGTGAGGAACATCTTCATTTGGGAGCGGGTCGTGTTCTGCGCCTCGTCCAGGATCACGAACGCGTCGTTCAGCGTGCGCCCGCGCATGTAGGCGAGCGGCGCGACCTCGACCACCTCCCGCTCCATGTACTTCTTCACGGTCTCGAACCCGAGCACCGAGTACAGCGCGTCGTAGAGCGGGCGCATGTAGGGGTTGACCTTGGCCTGGAAGTCGCCCGGCAAGAAGCCCAGGCTCTCGCCCGCCTCGACTGCGGGGCGGCAGAGCACCAGGCGCTGGGCCTCGCCTCGCTTGAGGGCCTGGACCGCCATCAGCACGGCCAGGAACGTCTTGCCCGTCCCGGCCGGGCCGATCGAGAACACCACGTCGTGCTCGGCGATCGCGCTCACGTAGCGCAGCTGGCCTGCCGTCCGCAGGCGGACCCCTTCGATCGTGGTCGGCCGCTCGCCCGGCGCGCCGGCGGGCCCGGCCGCCCCAGCAGGCGCCGCGGTCGGCGCGGGCCCCAGCGCGGCCTCGACCGCCTCGGGCGGGAGCTCGCCCGAGCGGCGGACCACCTCGAGCAGGCGCTCGAGCGCCTGCGCCGCGGCCTGCGCCCGACCCGTCTCGCCCCCCGACACGACCACCTTGAGGTCGCGCAAGATGATGTCCACGCCGAACCGCTCGCGCACCCGGCGGAGGTGCTGGTCGTGGGCGCCCGAGAGCACCTGCGCCTCGTCGAGGCCGCCCAGGGCGATGGTCAGGCTGGCGCCGTCGCTCACGTCAGGGCCCCGCGCAGCGCGGCGAGGCCGACCAGCACGAAGTACACGACCGGCGCGGCGATCACGACCGAGTCGATCACGTCGAGGACGCCCCCGAAGTTGGGGAGGAGGTTCGCGGAGTCCTTGACCGCCGCGCTCCGCTTCACGAACGACTCGATCAGGTCTCCGGACACGACCACCAGGGCCATGACGATACCAACGCCCGGCACCAGCGGCAAAGGAACGAGCTCTCCCAGCGCGCTGAGCTGCGAGAACAGCCCGGTGATCAGCACGCCGCCCGTCAGCGCGCCCACGAAGCCGGCCACCGTCTTGCCGGGGCTCACGCTCGGGACGAGCTTGGTGCGCCCCAGCAGCTTCCCGGCGAAGTAGGCGCAGATGTCGGTCCCCTTGGCCACGGCGATCACGTAGAAGAAGCCCGCCTCCCCCACCCGCGGGAGGAAGCGGACGTCGAGCGCGAACGCGCCCAGCCAGGCGATGTAGAAGAAGCCGAACGCCGCGGCGGCCATGCCGCGCAGCCGCTCGGGGCTGGGCGCGCCGCGCAGCGCCCCGAAGAACACGCCGTAGGCGACGAGCACCACCAGCGGCGCCCGCAGCTGGTGGAGCCGCGGGTCGACGAGGTAGCCGAGCCCCTCGAGCGCCATGTAGATCGCGCCGGCGCCGACCAGGGCCGCCGTGGAGTGGGGGCCGATCCCCGCCCGCGCCATGCGCGAGTACTCCCACAGCCCCGAGCACACCAGCGCGACGGCCAGGACGAGCGCGCCCCAGCCGCCGCCGCGCACGTGATCGAACCACAGCAGCCCCGTGAACGCCGCGATCAGCGTCAACCCGACGGCGATCCGGACCTTGATGCTATCGGCCACCCGAGACCTCACCCGCCGGGCGCACCTGACGCCCTCCGAACCGTCGCTCGCGCGCGGCGTAGGCGCGCAGGGCCGCGTGGAGCTCCGCCTCGCGGAACTCGGGCCACAGCGCCTCGGTCACGTGGAGCTCCGCGTAGCTGATCTGCCAGAGCAGGAAGTTGGAGACGCGCAGCTCGCCCGCGGTCCGCACCAACAGGTCCGGGTCGCGCATCTCGGGGTCGTACAGGAACCGGCGCAGGTCGTCCTCCTCGAGCGCGAGGGCCGCCTCGAGCCCCTCGCGCACGGCGAGGCGCGCCACCTCCTGGGCCGCGCGCAGCAGCTCGCGTCGGCCGCCGTAGGAGAGGGCGAGCCGCAGCACCATGCCGGAGTTGTCCGCGGTCAGGTCGCGGGTGCGCTCGTACTCCTCGCGCACCGAAGCCGGGAGCCGATCGAGCTCGCCGATCGCGCGGAAGCGGATCGAGTTGTCCATCAGCTCGTCGCGCTCGCCCACGAGGTAGCGCGAGAGGAGCGTCATCAGCGCGCCCACCTCCTCGACGGAGCGCCGCCAGTTCTCGGTGCTGAAGGCGTAGAGCGTGAGCTCCTCCACGCCCAGCCGCGCGCACTCGCGGGTCACGGCCCGCACGCTCTCGGCCCCGACCTCGTGGCCGCGCACGTGCGGCAGCCCGCGCTCCTCGGCCCAGCGCCCGTTGCCATCCATGATGATCGCCACCGCGCGCGGCAGCCGCTCGCGCGGGGGGAGGTCGCTCGTCGATCCTGGCGGAGCAGAGGTCATCGAGTCGGTGGGTAGGCCAGGAGCAACGTGCACCTGGGGCGAAGCAGGGTATCGAGGGCCAATGACGACAGGCAGCTCGATCGAAGTCGCGCTCGCGGGTGTGTGGACCGGTTCTTCGCGCGCTCTGCGCTCGAACCTGAGCCTGCGATCCTCCGAGACGGCCGCCTCGTGGAACGTCCGGGGCTAGGTGTTGTCGTGGACAGCGACAGCCGTTCTGGCATTCGGATTGTTATTCGCTGTTGATATTCCGTGTTTTCTTCGTCGTCTTCCGGCGCGTCGAAGCACCCACCGCCCTACTCCGGGAACACCACGCCGCCGGGGCGGCGGATCAGCGCCGAGCGCTCGGGGCCCGTCGAGACCATCACGACCGGCACCCCGAGGCGCTCCTCGATGAACCGCACGTAGGCGTGCGCGGCCGGCGGGAGCTCGTCCCAGGCGCGGAGCTTGCCGTAGTCGACCCCGCTCGGCAGCGGCTCGAGCTCCTCGTAGATCGGCTCGAGCGCCTCCCAGTCGGCCGCGTCGGGCGGCGGGACGCTCACCGCCTGCCCCCCCGCGCGGTAGCCCACGGCCACCTTGAGCGGCGCGAAGCCGGCCAGCGTATCGAGCTTGGTCAGCACGAGCCCGGTGGTCCCGGTCAGGCGCGCCGCGTAGCGGAGCTGGACGAGGTCGAGCCAGCCGCAGCGGCGCGGGCGGCCGGTGGTGGCGCCGTACTCCCCGCCCTCCTGGCGCAGGCGGTCGCCGACCGCGTCGGTCAGCTCGGTCGGGAACGGCCCGGCGCCGACGCGCGTGCTGTAGGCCTTGGCCACGCCGAGCACGTGGGTGGCCGCGCGCGGCGGGACGCCCGCGCCGGCCGGCACGCCCGAGGAGCCGGCGTTGCTCGAGGTGACGAACGGGTAGGTCCCGTGGTCGATGTCGAGCATCACGCCCTGGGCGCCCTCGAACAGGACCCGCTCGCCGGCCTCGAGCGCGTCCTGGACCTCGGGCGCGGTGTCGCGCACGAACCCGCGCAGGGCGGCGGCCGCCTCGAGCGTGGCGTCGTGGATCGGCTGGTAGGCGAGCGGCGGGCGGCGGAACAGCTGGCTGAGGACCGCGTTCTTCTCGTCGAGCGTGCGGCGCAGCCGCTCGGCGAAGCGGGCCGGGTCGTAGAGGTCGGCCACGCGGATCCCCGTGCGCGAGGCCTTGTCCGCGTAGCAGGGGCCGATCCCGCGCTTGGTGGTCCCGATGCTGTCCCCGCCGCCGGCCCGCAGCGCCTCGCGCGCCTCGTCGAGCGCCTTGTGGTACGGGAACACCACGTGGGCCCGCAGCGACAGCGCCAGCCGGCCGAGGTCGACGCCCTCGCCCTGCAGCTGCTCGATCTCCTGCCGCAGGGCGACCACGTCGACCACGCAGCCGTTGCCGATCACGCAGGTCACGCCGGGGTAGAGCACGCCCGTCGGGACGGTGTGGAACACGTACTTCTTGCCCTCGACGATCACCGTGTGACCGGCGTTGCCGCCCCCTTGGTAGCGGACGACGACCTCGGCCTCGCCCGCCAGCGCGTCGAGGATCTTGCCCTTGCCCTCGTCCCCCCACTGGAGACCGATGATGGTGGCGGCGCGGAGCGGGGTCGGCATGAGCAGCTACCTCGCGGGCGAGCTGGGGAGGGCGGCGGCCTGGCCCGTGACCGCCTCGGCGAAGCGCGCGAAGAACGCGCCCGCCTCGTGCGGGCCGGGGCCGGCCTCGGGATGGAACTGCACCGCCTCGACGGGGAGCTCGCGGTGGCGGATCCCCTCGAGCGTGCCGTCGAACAGGCTGGTGTAGCTCGGGACGATCGGCGTGCCCGCCAGGCTGGCCGGGTCGACCGCGAACCCGTGGTTGTGCGACGTGATCAGGACGCGCCCCGTGGCGACCTCGCGCACCGGGTGGTTGGCGCCCCGGTGCCCGAACTTGAGCTTCAGCGTGCGCGCGCCCAGGGCCAGCGAGATGAGCTGGTGGCCGAGGCACACCCCGTAGACCGGGAACCGCTCGGCCGCGATCAGGGCGCGCGCCAGCTCGATCCCGTAGGCCACCGCCGCCGGGTCGCCGGGGCCGTTGCTGAGGAGCACGCCCGCGGGCTCGCGCTCGAGCACCGCCGCGGCCGGCGTGCTCGCGGGCACCACGGTCACCCGCAGCCCCCGCGCCGCGAGGTGGCGCAGGATGTCGCGCTTGACCCCGAAGTCGACCACCACCACGTCGGGGCCGCTCCCGGGCGCGACCTCGGGCGCGCTCAGCGCCGGCCCCCAGGGGGCGGTCGCCGCGCTGAACGCCTCGCTCCAGGCGTAGGGCGCCGCGGTGGTGACCTCGCGCGCGAGGTCGAGGCCGGCCATGCTCGGAGCGGCCTTGGCCTCGGCCACCAGCTGCTCGAGCGGCTCGTCGCCGCACGAGACGACCCCCTTCATGGCGCCGTGCTCGCGCAGGTGCTTGACCAGCGAGCGGGTGTCGACGCCCTCGAGCCCCGGGACGCCGAGCTCGCGCAGGTGCTCGGGGAGGCTGCGGACCGCGCGCCAGCTCGAGGGGCGCAGGGCGACCTCGCGGCAGATGATCGCGGCGGCCTGCGGGCGCGCCGACTGCGCGTCGCCCTCGTCCGCCACCCCGTACACCCCCAGGAGCGGGGTGGTGAACACGACCGCCTCGAACCGGTAGGAGGGGTCGGTGAGCACCTCCTGGTAGCCCACGCACGAGGTGTTGAACACGACCTCGGCCACGGCCTTCACCGGCGCGCCGAAGGCGCGGCCCGGAAACACGCGCCCGTCCTCCAGCACCAGCCGGCCCGGCGGCAGGTCGCGGCGACGCAGCGCGCTCACTCGTCCCCTCGCCCGACGACCAGCAGGGTCACGTCGCGCTCGAGCGTCGGCCCGGCGTGGCTCACGTAGAGCTGCGCGAGGTCGCGCGCCAGCTCCTTGGTGGGGAGCGTGGCCCGCTCGCTGAAGGCGGCCGCGAGCCGCTCGGCCCCGAACGGCTCGCCGGCGCCGTCGCGCAGCGAGCCCGCCCCGTCGCTGGTGAGCAGGAGCCGGTCGCCGTCCTTGAGGGTCACCTCGAGCGCCTCGGCGCGGGCGGCCTCCTCGTCGCGCCGCCCGGGGGCGCGCAGGGTCACCAGCTCGGCGCTGGCCGCCTTGTAGTGCAGCGCGCCGGTCCCGCCGGTCGCGCCGAGCCGGACCCGCCCCGCCGCGCTGATCCGGGCCAGGAGCAGCGACACCGCCGAGCCCGGGTGCAGCGTGCGGATCAGCGCGTCGCGCAGGGAGGAGAGCAGGGCGCGCGGGTCGACGTCGGCGCTCGGCGCGCAGGCGCCGCGCAGGCCGTAGCGGGCGGAGGTCGCCGCCACGCAGGCCGCGATCCCCACCCCCGACACGCTCCCCACGCCGAGCAGGAGCTCGTCGGGGAGGAGGTCGTCGCGAAACACGTCGTAGAAGTCGCCGCCGCCGTCGATCGGGCCGATCCGCCGGGCGCGCACCTTGTGGCCGCTGAGGGCGCCGAGCACCGCGGGGCCGCTCTCGTCGCGGATCCGCCGGCAGATCTCCTGCTCGAGCTGCTCGCGCTCGTTGCGGACCACCCCCTCGATCAGGGCGCGCATCTCCTTGCTCGCGAGCGCGTCGGCGACGTCCAGCGTGCGGGTGGCTCCCATGTCCTCCGGCCGGGCGGCCTCGGCCTCGGCCTCCGGCGCGGCGGCCTCGGCCACCTCGCTCTCGGGCTCGCGCCTGCCGGCCGCGCGCGGCTGGCCGAGCGGGGTCTCGGCGCGCTCGACCAGGATCATGCGCGTCCGCCCGACCCGCAGCGCGTCCCACAGGCCGAGCGGCTCGTCGCGGATGCGGCGCTCGTTGAGGTAGGTCCCGTTGAAGCTCTTGAGGTCGCGCACCCGGAACGACCCGTCGGGCTCCGCCTCGATCCGGCAGTGGCGCCGCGAGACCATGTCGTCCTTGACCACGACATCGTTCTCGGGCGCGCGCCCGATCGTGAGCACACGACGGCCGTCGAGGTCGATGTAGCCGTGGTCCCGCTCGGAGACGACGACCAGGCGTCGGTTGGCCATGGGCGCTCCGGCCGCACACGCGGCGGCGCGAGATCGTACCGTCGGGCGGGGTCGATGCAAGGAGGGGGGGCGGGGGAGGCGAAGGCGGCCGGAAATGAGGAATATCAACAGGGAATGCGGAAATTCGAAATGCCAGAACGGCTGTCGCTGCGTCGCGAGCGCGTCGACCGACGCTCCCGACTCAGCGACAGCCATTTCTCATTCCAAATTCCCTGTTCCCTGTTGATATTCCCTGTTCCCTAACCTTTCCTTTCCCTGCGACCCAGCGCCTGTTTGGCCGGGCAGCGGCCCGCTACAGCGGGACCGGCACCCGCTCGAGCAGCTCCTGCAGCGCCTCCTCCGCCTGGCGGCGGCTGCCGAGGCCCTCGTGGGGGACGACGCGGTGGGCCAGGGCGGGGAGGGCGAGCTCCTTGACGTCGTCGGGGATCACGTAGTCGCGGCCGCGGACCAGGGCCAGGGCCTGGGCGGCGCGGCGGAGGCAGAGCGAGCCGCGCGGGCTGACGCCGACCGCCAGGCGGGGCATCTCGCGGGAGGCCTGGGCCAGGGCCACGATGTAGTCGAGGATCGCGTCGTCGACCCGCACCGCCCGCGTGGCGGCCTGGAGCTCGAGCACCTCGGCGCCCGTGACGACGGCGCGCAGCCCCTGGAGCGGGTGGCTCGTCTGCTGGGCCCGCAGCACCTCGCGCTCCTGGGCGGCGCTGGGGTAGCCGACCTCGAGTCGGAGCAGGAACCGGTCGAGCTGCGACTCGGGGAGCGGGTAGGTCCCCTCGAACTCGTAGGGGTTCTGGGTGGCGAGCACCACGAACGGCCGGGGCAGCGGGTGGGTGTCGCCGTCGACCGAGACCGCCACGTCGCTCATGGCCTCGAGCAGGCTCGACTGCGTGCGCGGGTTGGTGCGGTTGATCTCGTCGGCGAGGACCACGTTCGCGAACACCGGGCCCGGCTTGAACTCGAACGCGCCCTTGGCCTGGTCGTAGATCGAGACGCCCGTGATGTCGCTCGGCAACAGGTCGGGCGTGAACTGGATCCGCTTGAAGGAGCAGTCGATCGAGCGGGCGAGCGCCTTGGCGAGGGTGGTCTTGCCGACGCCGGGCGCGTCCTCGATCAACAGGTGCCCCTCCGCGAGGAGCCCGGTCAGCACCAGCTCGACCGTCAGCTCCTTGCCGACGAACACCCGGCGCACGCTGTCCGCGAGGGCGCGCACGCGCGCCAGGACCTGCTCGGACGTGGCGCTCATCGGCCGGACGCCTCGATCACGAAGTCGAGCGCCACGTCGAGGGCGCGCGCGGAGTGGGTCACCCACCCGGTCGAGATCCGGTCGGCGCCCGCCTCGGCGAAGGCCCGCACCGTGTCGAGCGAGATCCCGCCCGAGGCCTCCAGCTCGGGCGCGGCCGCCCCGCGCGCCGCCGCGTCGGCGCGCACCGCGCGCGCCGCCTCGGCCAGCGCGGCCGGGGTGAAGTTGTCGAGGAGGATGATGTCCGCGCCGGCCCGAGCGGCGGCCAGCGCGCCCTCCTGGGTCGTCACCTCCACCTCGACCGGAGTCCCGGGCGGCGCGACCTCGCGGGCGCGGGCCACCACGGCCGGGATCGCCGGCTCGCCGCCCCACACCGCGAGGTGGTTGTCCTTGATCAGGACCTGGTCGTAGAGCCCGAAGCGATGGTTCTCGCCCCCGCCCGCGCGCACGGCGTACTTCTCGAGCAGCCGCCAGCCGGGGCAGGTCTTGCGCGTGTCGAGGATCCGCGCCGGCGTCCCGGCCACGGCGTCGACGAAGCGGCGGGTGGCCGTGGCGGTGCCGCTCAGCCGCTGCACGAAGTTGAGCAGCGTGCGCTCCGCGGCGAGGACCCCGCGGGCCGGCCCCTCCACCCGGGCCACGACCGCGCCGCGCTCGAGCCGCGCGCCGTCCGTCACCTCCAGCCGGAGGCTGGCGCCGGGCGCGATCCGCGCCAGCACGCGCGCGGCGAGCGGGAGGCCCGCCACCACGCCCGCCTCGCGGAACACGACCTCCCCGCGGCAGGTCGCGTCCTCGGGCACCACGCGCCCGGTGACGTCCCCCTCGTCGCCGAGGTCCTCGCGGACCGCCAGCTCGACCAGGGCGCGCACCGCCTCGTGGTCGAACACCGCCTCGTCCAGGCCGCTCATGCCGCCGTCCCCCTGTCCTGCTCGGCGCGGTACACGGCGGCCGCGAACGTGACCGACGACGCGCCGTCGCACCACTGGTCGTAGCGGAGCAGCTCGCCCCGCACGGGCGCGCCCTCCAGGGCGTGCACCAGCGCGACCAGCGGCGCGTGCCCGCAGATGTGGCGCGGGTCGCCGTCCCGCGCGATGTCGGCGTGGACCGCGTCGGGCGCGCGCTCCTCGAGCGCGAGCCGCAGCGTCTCGCGGTCCTGCTCGGCCACCCGCGCCAGCGCCTCCGCCTCGACGGGCGGCTCGTGGAACTGCGCGCCGAGGTGGGCCAGGTCGATCCCGGCCACGAACGCCACACGCTCCGCGGGGAGGGGCGCGAGCGCCGCGCGCAGGGCGCGGTGGAACGCCGAGAACCGCTCGTCCCGACTGGGCGCGTCCTGCAGGCCGTCGAGCGCGCCGCACAGCACCGGCAGGATCCGCACCGGCCGGCGGCCCGCGAACAGGTGGGCGAGGTACACGGCCTGGAACTCGATCGAGTGCTCGGCCCGGTGGTGCAGCTCGCCGGCGAACAGGTCGTCGGGGCCGTCGTAGGCGGCGAGGAGCCGCTCGAGGACCTCGACGTCGGTCGGGATCGGCCCGAGCGGGGTGTCGAACGTCTTGCGGGTCAGGGCGTACAGGGGGGCCGGCCCGCCCACCCCGTCGAGGGGGGCTGTGCCGGTGTGGCTGGTGCCGAACACCACGAACAGCTCGGCCGGGCACGACTCGGCCACCTCGCGCCAGCACCAGGCGTACACGTGGCCGCCGCGGTGGAGGTCGATGTGCGGCGAGATCAGCGCGCGCACCGGCGCGGGCTTGGCGTCGGGCGTGGGGCGGGGCGGGGCGCCGGGGCCGCCCTCGCGCACGTACTGCGCCTCGAGGAACTCGCGCAGCTCGGCCGGCTCGCCCGGGTAGGAGCCAATGCACGCCGGCGCCCGGCGCGGCGCGCGCGCGAACTCGGCGACCACCTCGGCCAGCCGCGGCCCCTCGAGCAGGCAGGCCTGGTCGAGGGCGCGCACCAGCTCCTCGGCCTCGGCGCGCGGCGCGGCGACGCCGACGCGGCGCTCCAGCTCGGCGATCGCCTCGCTCAGCGTGCGCGTGCCGTCGAACAGCGCGGCCAGCGCCACGAGCCCGCCCGAGAGCACGACCTGCCCCTCGGCCAGCTTGAACGGGTCGCGCAGCGCGTAGACCGGCTCCAGGCGGCCGTCGACCTCGATCCGCGCGGGGAGCGCCTCGATGTGCGGCCGCAGGGCGGGGCGCTCGGGGCTCACCCCGCGCTCTCCAGCGCCCGCCGCAGCTCGGCGGCCGGCAGCCGGGGCGCGCGCGCCGCCGCGAGGTCCTCCGCGACGTGCTCGGGTCGGCCCATGCCCACCAGGGTCACGTGCGCGCCGCCCGAGCGGGCGATCCGCAGCGCGCGCTGGGCGGCGGTGCCCGCGGCCTCGTGCGCGTGCTCGTCCAGGAGGGCGGCGGCGGCCGGCGGCAGCGCGCCCGTCGCGAGGCGGCCCTGCGAGAGCGGCCCCGAGGTCACGACCACCAGCCCCAGCCGCCGCGCGGCCTCGATCGCGGGCAGCAGCTCGCCGGCCACCTCCTGGGTGGGGGCGGTGAGCGCCTCGGGCAGCGCCGCGCTGAACGGGAGCTGCACCACCCTGAACCCGTGCTGCTCGCCGCCGACCGCGCGGGCGACCTCCACCATGCGCGCGAGGTCGAGCGCGCCGGCGTCGCCGTGCGGGAGGCGGAACCCGTCCCAGGTCGCGGCCCCGTAGCAGCCGATCTCGCCGCGGCCCCGCGCGGCCTCGAGCGCGGTGAACGCGCGGCGCAGGCGCTCGTAGAACACGGGCTTGGCCACGTGCGGCAGCTGCGTCTCGGGGTTGTGCAGGTAGAACACGTCGACCGCCTCGAGCCGCAGGTTCTCGCGGCTGCGCGCGAGCATGCGCTCGAGGTAGCCCGGGTGGAGGCAGTGGCCGCGGACCACCTCCTCGTCGGGGACGCCGGCGAGGAGCGCGCGCCCGCCCCGCTCGGGGGCGTCGCGGTCGTCGGGGTTGAAGCCGGCCTTGGTCGCGACGATCAGCGCCTCGCGCGGCAGCTCGGCCCCGACCAGGCGCGCCAGGGCGCGGCCCAGCATCCGCTCGCTCCCCTGCGCGCGGTAGTTGATCGCGGCGTCGATCACGTTGACGCCCGCCGCGAGGGCGGCGGCGACCGCCTCGGCGTAGGGCTGGTCGGCCTCGGGCCCGGGGGGGCCGAGGTAGGTCCCCAGCCCCAGGCTCGAGGCCGTGAGGGCTCCGGCGTCGGGCGGGCCGAGCGGCGGGAGGGTGGTGTACAAGTCCGCGGCGAGGGCGGCTTCAGCGGCGCGACGCGCCGCCAAGGCCTGGGTGCCCTCGGACGTCGCGCGCCCCGGCAGCATGGCGCGCACGATACCACGCACGGGTTATGGTGACGCCATGGACGCGCTCGACGCCGCGTGGGAGGAGCTGTCGGGCGAGGTGGCCGCCGGCGACCTCGCCGGGGTGGACCGCAGGAGCTCGGCGCTGGAGCGGCTGGGCCAGGCCGCCCCGGCGCGGCTGCGCGAGCGGGTGCGGCAGACGCTCGAGCGGTTCTGGGACCTGGTGCAGGTCGACCCGACCCGCGCCCTGGGCCAGGCGGGGCTGGCGGAGGCGGTCAGCGAGCGCCTGTGCGCGCCCGACCCGCGCCTTAGGGCCGAGCTGGCGCTCCGCCGCGCGACCGCGCTGTTCGCGCTCGGCCGCGCGCGCCAGGCGGTCGCCGCGGCCCGGGCGGCCCTCGACGGCCTGGCCCCACCCGCCGCCTGGGGCGACGAAGAGGAGGCGCGGGGCGCCGCTCAGCTCCGCGCGGGGTTGCTCGGGGTGCTGGCCCACGCGCTCCTGGCCCAGGGGCGCGTGAGCGAGACCCTGATCGCCGTCGAGGAGGCGCTCGCGCTCGCGCGCCGACACGGGCTCGACGCGGCGCTCGGGACGTACCTCTCCACGCTCGGCACGGCGCGGCTGCTGTCGGGCGACCTGCGCGCCGCCGAGGAGTACTACGCCGAGGCGCTGCGGACCGCGCGGCGCCACCAGAACCGCGAGGGCGAGGTGGTCAACCTCGGGAATTTGGGGCTGATCCGGCACATCCTCGGCGAAGGGCCGGCGGCCCTGGGCGACTACCGCGAGGCGCTCGCGCTGGCGCGCCGCCTGGGCGACCGCCGCGCCGCCTCGAGCCTCGAGGCCAACATCGGGCTGGCGCTGGCCGAGCAGGGCGACCTCGAGGGCGCCACCAACCACTACGACGTGGCGCTGGAGCTGGCGCGCGTGCTCGCCGACCGCGCGCTGGAGGCGCTGGCGCGGGTGCGCCTGGCCGGGGTGGCGCGCGAGCGCGGCGCGTTCGGCGAGGCCCGCCGCATGGCGGCCGAGGCGGAGGCCCTGCTCGAGGCGATCGGCGACCCGCGCCAGAGCGCCGCCTGGCTCGAGTCGGGGCGCGTCGCGCTCGACGCGGGCGAGCCGGCCGCGGCGCGTCCCCTGTTCGAGCGCGCCCTGGCGCGCGCCGACGCGGTGGGCGATCGGCGCAGCGCGGCCGCGGCGCGCTACGAGCTCGGGCGCGCCCGGCTGGCGGCGGCGGAGCCCGCGGCCGCCCTGGCCGAGCTCGAGCCCGCGCTGGCGGCCGCGCGCGAGCTGTCCGACCCCTTGCTGGAGGCGGCCACGGCGAGCGAGCGGGCCGAGGCCCTCCTGGCGCTGGGCCGCGCGGCCGAGGCGAGGGCCGCCCTGGACGCCGCTCGCGCCGCGCTGCCGGCGGCGACGCACGGCGGTCAGATCGCCGGCCGGCTCCGCATGGCTGAGGCGCGCCTCGCCGCGGCCGCGGACGCCGGCGCCGCGCGGGCCATGCTGGAGGAGGCGCTGCGCGAGGCGCGCGAGCGGGCGCACGGCGCGCTCGCCGCCGAGCTCGAGCGGCGGCTGGCGGCGCTCGCGACGGCTCAGGGACAGGAGGCGCTGGGATGACCCGGGTGCTCGTGGCGGCGGTCCAGCTCGACGCGCAGCAGGACGAGGAGCAGAGCTTCGCGCGGGCCCGCGCCTTGGTCCTGCGCGCGCGCGAGCGCGGCGCCCGCGTGATCGCCCTGCCCGAGAACGTGCTCTACGAGGGCGCCGACGCCGGCCGCCGCCACCCGCTCGAGACCTGGGAGCCCCGCTTCGCGGCGCTGGCCCGCGAGGCCGAGGCGGTGCTGGTCGCCGGCACGGTGCGCGAGCCGGCGCCCGGCGGGAAGGCCTACAACTGCTGCCTGGTGCTCGGCCCGGACGGGGAGCGCCTGGCGCGCTACCGCAAGCTGCACCTGTTCGACGTCGACGTGCCGGGCGGGCCGGTCGAGCGCGAGAGCGACCACATCCTCCCTGGCGAGGATGGACCGCTGGTGGTCGACCTCCCCGGGCTCGGCCCCACCGGGATCGCGGTCTGCTACGACCTGCGCTTCCCCGAGCTGTTCCGCGCGCTGGTGGACCGCGGCGCGCGCACGGTGATCCTCCCCTCGAGCTTCGCCCTCGGGACCGGCAAGGACCACTGGCTGGTGCTGCTGCGGGCGCGCGCGATCGAGAACCAGGTGTTCGTGGTCGCGCCCGATCAGTTCGGGCTCAAGGAGCCGCGCCGGTTCAAGTTCGGCAAGACGGCGATCGTCGACCCGTGGGGCACCGTGCTCGCGCTCGCGGGCGAGCGGTCCGAGGACGTGGTCGTGGCCGAGCTCGACTTCGAGGACCAGGACCGGATCCGGCGCGCGCTCCCCTGCTTGAGCCACCGCCGGCTCGGCTGAGTCAGCCGGGGAGCCCAGCGAGGGAAATACGAAAATATCAACAGGGAATGAGAAATTAGGAATTACAGAACGGCTGTCGCCGAAGCGGTCACGCCAAGCGAGAGCAATTCCTCATTTCCAATTCCCCGTTCCCTGTTGATATTCCATATTTCCTCTCTCGGCCGACCTGAGAACCCGAGCTCCGCCCACCGATTGCGGTGGATTGGCCTCAGCTGAACCCCTCTCCGCCGGGCGAGGCGACCGGCAGCGAGCGCCGGCGCGACCCGGAACCCGGCCCCACCGAGGGCGCGGGCGAGGCCGGCAGATCGGGCGGGCCGGGAAACGCGAGGCGGTTGCGCGCGCGGGCGAACGCCGCACGGGCCCCCGCGCGCAGGGCCCCCACCGCGAACCCGACCGCGCCGAGCGGGTCTTGGAGCGGGCCCAGCCGGCCGGCGAGCGCGCACGGGGTCGAGGTGAGGCGCGCGTCGCGCTCGAGCAGCGCGAGCACGAGCTCGAGCTCGAACGCCTCGCCGCCGCTCAGCCCGGCGAGGTCGACGCGCTCCAGCGCGCGCCGCCGCCACAGGCGCAGCCCCGCCCCGAGCAGGTCGCCCCGCCGGGCGCCGCTCACCCCGCCGAGCACCCGCCCGAGCAGCGGCGCGCCTCCCCCGCGCACCCCCAGCACGCCGTCGGCCCCCGTGGCCTCGAGCGCCCCCGCCAGGGCGCGCAGGTCCGCCGCGATCTCCCCGGCGACGCGCGCCCACGAGGCGGTCACCAGCGTGGCGATCGCGTCGGCCCGCCGAGCGAGCGCCGCCCGCAGCCCGGCGCGCTGCCGCTCCCCCGCCGCCGCGCCGCCGCGCAGCACCTCGACCTCGCGATCGAGCCCCGCGCTCGCCAAGGCCAGCGCGATCAGCTCGGGCGAGAGCGGCCCCGCCGTCACCACCACGACCTCGCCCCCGAACACCCCGCGCGCGGCCCGCGCCGTCTCGACCAGCGGCGCCACGTCCGCCGGCGCGAGCGCCCGAGCGGCCACGAGGACCACGGCGTGCGTCGTCGTCATGCGGACAGGCTATCGCAAGCATCGGCCGGATTCGCAGTCGGGTCGGAAGCCGAGTTCCTCGGCGCAAGCGCCAGGACCGTGCGCTCACACGTCAACAGCCGGGGAAATCGGGTAGGCTGTGCGCCCCTTCCACGGGGAGCATCACAGAGATGAGCGACCACGATCACGGTCACCACGCGGACGAGTCCGGCAAGGACCGCGCCTACCTCTCGCTGTTCGTGCTCGGGGTCGGCCTCGCCGCCGCCATGGGGATCGGCCTCGCCTCGCCCATGACGCGCGTGGTGCCGACCCGCCGGGCGCCGGAGCTCGGCAAGCGCGGCGTGGTCGTGCTCGAGTCGCCTGCTCCCGACACGCCGGCCGAGGTGCTCTACGGGACGGTGCTCGAGCGGGGGTCCGCCCTGCACGTGATCACGCCGGGGGGCGAGCGGGTCGTCCCGCGGGCGCGAGCGCGCGCCTGGGAGGTCGAGACCGACCAGCTCGGCGCCGACTACTTCGCGCGCTTCCCGCTCGACGCCTTCCCCCTGCGGGGGCTCGAGACCCGCGCCGCCGCCGCCGAGCCGCGCGAGGAGGCCGCGGCCGGGGAGACCTCGGGCGTGGTGGTCCTGCTCAGCGGCGACGTGCTCGTGGGGCGTCTGTCGGTCGAGGGCGGGTCGGTGACGGTCCGCTGGCCGACCGGCGCGGGCTCCTTCGGGGAGACCCGCGTCCCGCGCCGCGCCGTGCGCTGGATGAAGGAGGGCGTCGACGCGCCCACCGAGGACTACTACCGAGCGTTCCCGAACGCTCCGCTCGACCCGCGCTACCGGCGCGCCACCGCGCCCGGCGGGCGCCTGCAGGCCGAGGCCGAGCTCGCGCACAGCCGCGGCCAGTGGGACGAGGCCACCCGCAAGTGGGCCGAGCTCTACCGGATCGGCGGCGCCGCCGCCCACCTGCAGAACCTCGAGACCTGCGCGCACCGCTGGTTCGCCGGCTCGCTCTCCAGCCCCGAGGCGCTCCAGGCCCACGTGGACGGGCTGTTCTCCGCGCTCGAGGGTCTGCTCGACCGGCCCGAGGCGCAGCGGATCGCGGCGAACAGCGTGTACGAGGCGATCCGCCTCAGCAACGACATCGCCCAGCTCGACGCCGCCCGCGCGTTCGCGCGGCGGCTCCGTGAGCTCGGCCCCGAGTACGCCGCGCGAGGCGAGCAGATCCTCGACGAGCTGGAGAGCCGCGGCGGGCACGCGCCCGGTCACGGTCACGAGGGACACGATCACGACTGAGGGGCGCCGGCGCGAATCCCGCGCTGGACGGCGCGGCCGCGCGCGGTAGCCTTGAGGCGACGGCCCCCGCCGGGGGCCGCGCTGGCCGTCTCTTGAGGTGCAACCAACCGTGCCCAACTACCGCTATCGGTCTCGGGCCGCCGACGCGTCGTGCCCGAGCTGCGCCGAAGGCTTCGAGGTCCTGCAGACGATCTCCGACGACCCGCTCGCCTCCTGCCCCGAGTGCGGCGGCGAGGTGCGCCGGGTGATCGGCGCCACGCAGTTCAACGCCAACCCGAAGAACACCAAGAAGATGTTGTCCGACGGGAACCTCAAGCGGCTCGGCTTCAAGAAGCTCGTCAAGGAAGGCGACGGCAAGTACCGCGACGTGCTCGCCGACTGACGTGAGCCGACGCAGCACTGCGCGGGTCCGGCAGCACGCCAACCCGCTCTCCTTCCGCAGCTCGGTGCCCACGCCCGACTGGGCGGCGCTGCTCCGCGACCCCGCCCTCCCGCGGGAGGTCGACCTCGGCTGCGGCCACGGCGAGTTCCTGTTGGAGCGGGCCCGGCGGCGGCCCGACCTGAACCTGATCGGGCTCGAGATCCGTCGCCCCATGGCCGAGCGGGTCAACGAGCGGATCGCGCGCGAGGCGCTGCCCAACGCGCACGTCGTGTGCTGCAACGCCAACGTCTCGTTCCCCGAGCTGTTCGGCCGGCGGAGCCTGGCGCGGGTCTACGTCCACTTCCCCGACCCGTGGTTCAAGAAGCGCCACCACAAGCGGCGCGTCATGACGCCGACCCTGGTGGGGCAGGTGGCCGAGGTCCTCCGGCCCGCCGGCGAGCTGCGCTTCATGACCGACTTCGCCGAGTACGCTGCCGAGGTGGTGGAGCTGATGGCCGGCCAGCCGGCGTTCGAGAACCCGCACGGCCGCGGCCAGTCGGCGCCGGCCGACCCCGAGCTGCCGCCGACGCACCGCGAGCTGTGGCACGGCCGGCGCGGGGACCCGATCCACCGCTACGTCTGGCGGGCGCGCCCATGAGCCTCGAGCACCGGCCCTGGACCCACCACCTGCGCCTGCTCCCGGGGGGCGAGGCCGACGTCGCGAGCGGGGTGGTGGCGACCGCGGTGGTGTTCGGCGGCCTGCTCTACCTCGAGCTGATCGTCTCGATGGTGGTGCTCGAGATGGTCCGTCTGCGGCTGGATCCGCTGGTCGCGCTGAGCATGTTCGGCGCCTTCCCCTGCGCCGTGCTCGCGCTGTGGATCGCGATCCGGATCCAGACCACCCAGCCGATCGCGCTCGACGAGGCCGCCGCCTGGCCGGCGCGCGAGCGGGTCTACTACGGCGACGAGCTGCCGCGCGTGCCCACCGCGGCCCGGATCGTCTCGCTCCGGCCGCGGCGGGTCACCCTGCGCCTGATCGACGGCCGGCCGTTCGTGCTCACCTTCCGGGCCAACGACGACCCCGACGACCTGCTGGCCCTGGCGCGCGCCCTGGCCGCCGCGGGCGCCGAGGCCGACCTCGAGGCGCTCGTCCGCGCCAAGGTGGAGGCGCTGGTGGGCGAGCTCCTCCCCGACCTCGACGGGATCCGCGAGGCGCTCGCCGCCGAGCTGCTCCCCCTCGGCGTGGTGGTCACCCGCGGCGAGGTGGCGTGAGCCGCCCGGTGCTGCTCGTCGGCCACGGCTCGCTCATGAGCGCGCGCGGCCTGGGCGAGGCGCTGGCCGCCACCCTCGACGCGCGGCTGCTGTGGATCGAGGGCGCCCCGCGCGGGTTCCACAAGCCGGTGCAGCGCGGCGGCTGCCTGGCCATGGACGTCGCCCTCACGGCCGCCGCGGCGCGCGGCCGGACCTGCCGCCCCGCCGCGCCGAGCCCCGCCGTCGCCGGCGAGCTCGGGTTCGAGGGGGTGCTGCTGTCGGTCGAGGGCGAGGCGACCGCGCTGGTGGCGCGGCGCGAGGGCTACCCGCCCGACGCCTGGGAGCGGCTGCGCCTCCTGGCCGGGGAGGCCGGGATCGAGGCGCTGCTGCTGCGCCTGGCCGAGGAGGAGGCCGGCGGCGACGCGCTCGCCTACCGCCGCGCGCTGCGCGCCCTGGCCGGCAAGGGCGAGCGGTTCGCCGACACCTGCCATTACCTGCCGCACCCGGTCGTGACCGACCGGGGCCCGGCCGTGATCTTCGTGGCGCCGGGCCCAGACGCCACCGGCGACGAGCGGCCGTCCTGCCGCGCGCCCTACCCGGCGCTCGAGCGCACCCTGCTCGACCGGGTGTTCGAGCACGGACCCGCGGCCTACGCCCGCTTCGACGGCGAGCGGCAGCGCCACTACGCCGAGGTGTGCCTGCTCGCCGCCGCGCACGGAGTGCACGTGGGCGACCTCCTCGGCGGCGCGCTCGCGGCGGACCACCCGCTCGCCTCCCTGCTGGCGGGCTGGCGCGCCGACCCGAGCCCCCTCGCGGCGGAGCGGAGCGCCTTGCGGCAGATCCCCGCCCTCGCGACCGGCGCCGCCTACGCCGCGCGCTTCCCGGCCTCGCTCGACGCCGCCCTCGCCCGCAGCGGGCTCGCCGGCTGAGCGGCGGTTCGTCTCGCCGGCCCAGTCGGCGAGCAAGCCTTGCTCACGTTCGGCTCACGTTCGGCTCGCTCGGTCTCACCGGCGTCGGGCGAGCGCCGGTTGCACCTCGGCCCGCGGCTTGCCCGGGGCGGACGGACCCACCCCCCGGAGGTACGCTGTGTGGCAGAGAGCACCATGGCCCGTCCCGACCCCGCCCCGCCCATTGAACGCGTGCCCGAGCTCGTGGCCGGCGATCGGCTCACTCGCGACGAGTTCGAGCGGCGGTATCACGCGATGCCGCACCTCACGAAGGCCGAGCTGATCGAGGGCGTGGTCTACGTGCCCTCTCCCATCCGGGTCACCCACCACGGGTCCCCCCACGCCTCGATCATGGGCTGGCTCACGACCTATTGGGCCGCCACGCCAGGGACGCTCGCCGCGGCCAACAGCACCGTGCGCCTGGACCTCGACAACGAGCCGCAGCCGGACGCCTTCCTGTGTCTCCTCCCCGAGGCGGGCGGCCAGGCCACGATCGACCCCGACGGCTACCTCGAGGGCGCGCCCGAGCTCGCGGCCGAGGTGACCGCCAGCACGGCCAGCTACGACCTGCACGACAAGAAGCGCGCCTACCGCCGCAACGGCGTGCGCGAGTACGTCGTGTGGCGCACGCAGGAGCGGGCGCTCGATTGGTTCGTCCTGCGGGCGGGCCGCTACGAGCTGCTCGCGCCGGATCCCGAGGGCCTCCTGCGGAGCGAGGCCTTCCCCGGGCTGTGGCTCGACGTGGAGGCGCTGCTCGGGGGCGACCTCGCCGCCGTCCTCGGCGCGCTCGGCCGCGGGCTCGCCTCCGACGAGCACGCCGCCTTCGCCGCCCGGCTGCGCACGCGGTGACGCCCCGATGCCGTCGGCGCGCCCCCGGTGGTAGTCTCCTCGACCGAGACCGCCCGCCGAGGTGAGCCCCCATGGTCATGATCCTCGACTCGACCCTGCGCGAAGGGGAGCAGACCCCGGGCGTCTACTTCCCCGAGCACGCCAAGCTGGCGATCGCCGAGGCGCTCGAGCGGGTCGGCGTGTCGGTGATCGAGGCGGGCCACCCCATGGTCAGCCCGAGCATCGAGTGCGCGGTGCGCCTGCTCGCGCGCCAGCCGCTGCGAGCGCGCGTGGCCGCCCACGCCCGCAGCGTGCAGGAGGACGTGGACCAGGCGCTCGACTGCGGGGTCAAGTTCCTGGGGATCTTCTACTGCGTCTCGAGCGAGCGGCTGGACGGGGTGTTCAAGCGCAGCCTCAGCAGCGCGATCGACCAGATCACCCGCGTGATCGCCTACGCGCGCGAACGGCGCCCCGACCTCATGATCCGCTACACGCCCGAGGACACGGTCCGCTCCAAGTTCGAGAACGTGGTCGAGGCCGCGGCCGCGGCCTGCGAGGCGGGCGCCGACGTGATCAGCATCGCCGACACCACCGGCGCCATGATCCCGGGCCACCGCAGCATGTACGACTTCGCCGCCCGCCTGCGGACGGCCCTCGACGAGCGGGGCGCGCGGCCGCGGCTGGCCGTGCACTGCCACAACGACCGCGGGCTGGCGCTGGCGAACGCCCTCGACGCCCGCCGGGCCGGGGTCGAGATCATAGACACCACCGTGCTCGGGATCGGCGAGCGGGCCGGGATCGTCGACCTGGCCCAGCTCCTGGCCGTGCTGGTGGCCGACCTCGGCGAGACCGGCTGGGACACCACCGCCCTCCCCGAGCTCTATCGCCGGGTGGCGACCTACGCGGGGCTGACGATCCCGCCCAACCAGCCGCTGATCGGCGAGAACGCGTTCACGCACTGCGCCGGGGTGCACACCCACGCCGCGACCAAGAACGCGGTCCACTACCAGAGCCTCGACCCGGCCCTGGTCGGGCGGGAGATGCAGGTCGCGCTCGACCACATGAGCGGCCTGGCCTCGGTCGCCTACGCCCTCGAGAAGGTGGGCGAGGACGCGAGCGACCGCGAGCTGGTGCGCGACGTCCTGGCTCGGGTCAAGCAGGTGGGCGAGCTGGGGCGCACGGTGCGGCGCGAGGAGCTGCGCGACATCGTGAGCTGGGTGCGGAAGGGCGCGCCGTGAGCGGCCGGACCTTCGTCGAGAAGGTCCTCGGCCGCCTCGCGGGGGGGCCGGCGGCCGCCGGGGACATCGTGACGGTCGAGCCCGACTTCGTCATGTCCCACGACAACACCTCGTTCGTGGTCGACCGGTTCCGCGAGACCGGCCGGACCCGGGTGTGGGACCCCAGCCGGATCGCGGTCGTGTTCGACCACTGCGTCCCGGCGCTGGACCCCGAGCACGCCCGCAACCACTCCGACGGGCGCGCCTTCGTGGAGGAGCAGGGGATCGCCCACTTCTTCGACGCCGGGGTGGGGGTGTGCCACCAGGTCCTGTGCGAGCGCGGGCTGGTCCGGCCCGGCGAGCTGGTGCTGGGCTCCGACAGCCACTCCACCCTGTACGGGGCGCTGGGCGCCCTGGGGGTCCCGATCAACCGCACCGAGATGGCCGGGATCTGGGCCACCGGCAAGCTGTGGCTCAAGGTGCCGACCACGATCCGGATCGCGCTCGAGGGGCGGCTGCGCCCGGGGGTCTACGCCAAGGACGCGGTGCTCAAGCTGCTGCGCCTGCTCGGGGCGGACGGCGCGACCTACCGCGCGATCGAGCTCACCGGGAGCGGCGTGGCGCACCTCTCGATCTCCGAGCGCATGACCCTGTGCAACATGGCGGTCGAGCTGGGGGCCAAGGCGGGGGTCATGCCCTGCGACGAGCGCACGCGCGAGTTCCTGGCCGGCCGCACCGAGCGGCCGCTGGCCCCGGTCGCGGCCGACCCGGACGCGCGCTACGAGCGCGAGCTGACGCTCGACCTCGAGGCGCTCGTCCCGCAGGTCGCCTGCCCCCACGCCGTCGACAACGTGGACGACCTCACGGCGGTGCTCGGCACGCCCGTCCACCAGGGCTACCTCGGGAGCTGCACCAACGGGCGGCTCGACGACCTGCAGGTGGCGGCGGCGGTCCTGCGGGGGCGGCGGATCGCGCCCGGGGTGCGCCTGGTGATCTACCCCGCCTCGTCGGAGGTCGCCGCCGCCGCCGAGGCCGACGGCACGCTCGACGTGCTGCGGGCGGCCGGGGGCGAGGTCATGACGGCGAGCTGCGGGCCGTGCTTCGGGGCGGTCGGCGCCACGCTCGGCCCGGGCGAGGTGTGCGTGTCGAGCTCGAACCGCAACTTCTGCGGGCGGATGGGCCACCGCGACTCGCGCGTCTACCTGGCGAGCCCCGCCGTGGTCGCCGCGAGCTGCGTGGCGGGCGCGCTGGCCGACCCGGGGGAGCTGCTGTGATCGGCGGGACGGCGCTCAAGTACGAGGCGGACGACGTCAACACCGACGTGATCTGGCCCGGCAAGTACACCTACGTCAAGGTGCCGCCGGACGAGATGCCCCGCTACGCCATGGAGACGTTCGACCCCGGCTTCGCGGCCAAGGCGCGCGAGCACGCGGTGCTGGTGGTCGGCAAGAACTTCGGCTGCGGCAGCTCGCGCGAGCAGGCCTCCGAGTGCCTCAAGCGCTCGGGGATCGCGGTCGTGATCGGGCGCAGCTTCGCGCGGATCTTCTACCGCAACAGCATCAACCTCGGCCTGCCGGTGATCGAGTCGCCCGAGGCGGTCGACGCGATCGCGCCGGGCGACGCGGTCGAGGTCGACCTCGAGGCCGGCGAGGTGCGCGTGAACGGGCGCGCCCTGCGCGTGCCGCGCTACCCGCCGTTCGTGCTCGAGCTGATCCGCGACGGCGGCCTGATCCCGCACATTCGCAAGCAGGGGGCCCCGTGACCCGCGTCTGTCTGCTCCCCGGCGACGGGATCGGCCCCGAGGTGGTGGCCGAGGGCCGCCGCGTCCTCGAGGCGCTCGCGCCCGACATCGAGCTGACCGAGGCGGCGGTGGGCTTTGGGGCCTACGAGCGCCACGGCAGCCCGCTCCCCGAGGCCACGGCCGCCGCGGTCGCGGCCGCGGACGCCGCGCTGCTCGGGGCGGTCACCACCCCGCCCGGGATCCCCGGCTACCGCTCGCCGGTCCTGCAGCTGCGCCAGCGCTTCGGCCTGTACGCCAACGTGCGCCCGTGCGCCTCGGTCCCGCACCCGAGCTCGCGCCCGGGGATCGACCTCGTGATCGTGCGCGAGAACACCGAGTGCCTGTACTGCGGCCGCGAGCGGGTCGAGGACGGGGGCGACACCGCGATCAGCGAGCGGGTGATCACGCGCGCCGCCTCGGCGCGGATCGTGCGCCACGCCTGCGAGCTGGCCCGCGCGCAGGGGCGCCGCAAGCTGACCCTGGTCCACAAGGCGAACGTGCTGCGCGAGAGCGACGGCCTGTTCCGGCGCGTGGGGCTCGAGGTGACGCGCGACTACCCCGAGCTCGAGGTCGAGGAGCAGCTCGTCGACGCCTGCGCCATGAACCTGATCCGCGCCCCCGAGCGGTTCGAGGTGATCGTCACCACCAACCTGTTCGGCGACATCCTCAGCGACGAGGCGTGCATGCTCGTCGGCGGGCTCGGCCTGGCCTGCTCGGCGAACGTGGGCGAGCGCGCGGCGGTGTTCGAGCCGGTCCACGGCAGCGCGCCCGACATCGCGGGCCGGGGGATCGCCAACCCGCTCGCCACGATCCTCTCGGTCGCGCTGCTGCTCGAGCACCTCGGCCGACCCGAGCCCGCCGCCAAGCTCCGCGCCGCCACCCGCGCCGTCCTCGAGGCGGGCGAGACCACCCCCGACCTCGGGGGCGCCCTCGGCACGCGGGCGGCCGCGGACGCGGTCCTCGCCCGGCTCTGAGGGGGGCGGGGCGGTTCTCCCCGGCCGAGGGAGACCGCCAAGGAAGAGCTGTCGCTGGGGGTGCACCTCCTTGACGTGAAGGAGACCGCCAACCTCGGAGCTGTCGCTGACGAGGCGCCCTCCCCGGCGTGAAAGAGGACCGCCAAGGCCGCCAAGACCGCCAAGGAAGAGCTGTCGCTGGTGGCGCCCCTCCTCGGCGTGAAGGACGACCGCCAAGGAAGAGCTGCCGCTGGGGGTGCACCCTCCTTGGCGTGAAGGAGGACCGGCAAGGAAGAGCTGTCGCTGGCGGTACCCCTCCCTGGCGTGAAGGAGACCGCCAACCTCGGAGCTGTCGCTGACGAGGCGCCCCTCCTCGGCGTGAAAGAGGACCGCCAAGGCCGCCAAGGTCGCCAAGGGAGAGCTGTCGCTGGTGGCGCCCCTCCTCGGCGTGAAGGACGACCGCCAAGGAAGAGCTGCCGCTGGGGGTGCACCCTCCTTGGCGTGAAGGAGGACCGGCAAGGAAGAGCTGTCGCTGGCGGTGCGCCCTCCCCAGGCAGCGGTCCGCCATCTTGCTTGGGTGTAGCCCCAGGGCAAAATGACGCGCGTGTCGCGCACGATCCGAGTCGAGGACGGCGGGACGCCGCCCGAGGTCGCCGCCCTGGTCGCGGCGTTGCCGACGCCGACCGCGTTGGTGGGCGTGGTGGACGGCGTGCCCCGTTGCCTCGCGGGCAGCGACGCCTTCGCGGCGCGCCTCGGCCGGGACGCCCCGGCGGGGACCTCCTTGCCCGAGCTGCTCGGCGAGGCGGCGGCCGCCGCCCTCGAGCCCGCGACGGCCCGCGCGCTGGCCGGCGAGCGCGTCGTGTGCGAGCTCCCGGCCGGGGTCGGGTCGCTCCGCGCCACGCTGGTGCCCCACCCGGCGGGGCCGAGCGGGCGCGGGTTCATCCTCCAGCTCGACGAGGGCGCCGCCCCGGGCGCCGGCTCTCCCCTGGCGGAGGCGCTGCGGCACGAGCGCCTGCTGACCGCGATCCTCGACCACGTCCCGGTGGGGGTGGTCCTCGCCGAGCGCTCGGGGCGCGTGCTGTTCCGCAACCCCGCCGCCGCGCGCCTGCTCGAGCACGACGTGCTCGCCATCCGCTCGCTCGACGACTACGCCGCCCTCGGCGCGGTCCACCCCGACGGTCGTCCGCTCGCGGCCGGCGAGTACCCCCTGCCGCGGGCGCTCGCCACCGGCGCGGCCACCGTCACCGAGCTGCGCTACCGCTGCGGCGACGGGCTGCTCCGCACGCTGCAGGTGGGCACGGGCCCCATCCGCGACGAGCGCGGCGCCCCGATCGGGGCCATCGCGGCCTTCGTGGACGTGAGCGAGCGGCGCGCGGTGGAGGAGGCGCTCGCCGCGAGCGAGGCCGAGTTCCGCGCGATCTTCGAGCTCTCCGCCAGCGGCAAGGTGGTGGTCGACCCGGCGAGCGGACGCTTCTTGCGCGTCAACCGCCGCTTCTGCGAGATCACCGGGCGCTCGGAGCAGGAGCTGCTCGCCTCGACGCTCCTCGACGTCGGCCACCCCGACGACCGGGCGCAGGACCTCGCCGCGATCGAGCCCGTGCTCCGGGGCGAGCGCGAGAGCTGGAGTCGAGAGCAGCGCACCCTGCACCCCGACGGCGCGGTGTCGTGGGCGCTCGTCTCGGGCTCGTTGATCCGCGACCGGGCCGGGCGGCCCTTCCGGGTGGTGGCGGTGGCGCAGGACGTCACCGAGCGCAAGCGGATGGAGGACGCCCTCCGCGCCAGCGAGGCCGAGTTCCGCGCGATCTTCGAGCTCTCGGCCAGCGGCAAGGTCGTGGTCGATCCGGCGAGCGGGCGCTTCTTGCGCGTCAACCGCCGCTTCTGCGAGATCACCGGGCGAAGCCAGGAGGACCTGCTCGGGCGCACCTTCCGCGAGATCTCCCACCCCGACGATCAGGCCGACGACGACGAGGTCCTGAGCGCCCCGCGCGAGGTCTGGAGCCGCGAGAAGCGCTACCTCCGGCCCGACGGCTCGCTCGTGTGGGTGCTCGTCTCGGCCGCCACGATCCGCGGCCGCGACGGCCGTCCCCACAGCACGATCGCGGTGGTCCACGACATCACGGAGCGCAAGACCTTCGAGGACGCGCTGCGGCGCGCGAACGAGCGCCTGCGCGAGGTGCTCGGGAGCATCACCGAGGCTTACATCGAGCTCGACGAGGACCTCCGCCTGCTCGACGCCAACCCCGTCGTGACGGAGATGCTGGGCAAGCCGCTCGAGGAGGTGATCGGACGCCCGTTCCACGAGGTGTTCCCCGCCGGCGTCGGCTCGGAGTTCTGGAAGCAGTACCAGGCCGCGCTCGCCGACGGGCGCCCCCGTCACTTCGAGGCGCACTCGACGCTGGCGCCCAGGTGGCTCGAGGTGCACGCCTACCCGCGGGACGGGCGCCTCGACGTCTACTTCCGCGACGTGACCGGGCGCTACCGCGCGGCCGCCGAGCACCGCCGCAACGAGGAGCGGCTGCAACGGCTGACGGACGCCGTCCCGGCGGTCGTGTGGCGCTCGGACGCGACGGGGCAGGTCACCTACTTCAACCAGCGCTGGTACGAGCTGACCGGGCTCGACGAGGCGTCGTCGCTCGGGGCCGGTTGGCTGTCGGCCGTGCATCCCGACGACCGCGAGCGCACCCGGGCCGCCTGGCGCGAGGCGGTCGCCGGCGGCGCCGGGCCGCTCGAGCTCGAGACGCGGGTGCGTCAGGCCAACGGCACCTGGCGCTGGGTGTTCTCGCGCGCGGTCCCCGTCCGCGATACGGGGGGGGAGGTCGAGGGCTGGTTCGGCACCTCGACCGACGTCGAGGACCGCCGGCGGGCGGAGGCGACGCTCCGCGACGCGGACCGGCGCAAGGACGAGTTCCTCGCCATGCTCGGCCACGAGCTGCGCAACCCGCTGGCCCCGATCCGCAGCGCGGTGGAGCTGCTCCGGATCGGCTCGGGCGAGCCGGCCGCGGTGGCGAAGGCGAGCGACGTGATCGACCGCCAGGCCCAGCAGCTCACGCGCCTGGTGGAGGACCTGCTGGAGGTGTCCCGCGTGAGGACGGGGAAGATCCGGCTCAGCCGCGAGCCGCTCGACGCGAGGTGGCTGGTGGAGCACGCCGTGGACGGCGCGCGCCCGCTCCTCATCGGCCGACGCCAGGAGCTCTCGATCCAGCTGCCTCCCGCGCCGATCGTGGTGGACGTCGACGGCGTGCGGCTGCTGCAGGTGCTCGGCAACCTGCTCAGCAACGCCTCGAAGTACACCCCCGACGGGGGCCGGATCGCCCTGTCGCTCGAGCGCAGCGGGCAAGACGCGCTCCTCCGCGTCCGCGACACGGGCGTCGGGCTGCCCCCCGAGATGCTCGAGCAGATCTTCGAGCCCTTCACGCAGGCCGAGCGCTCGCTCGACCGCGCCGAGGGCGGCCTCGGGATCGGCCTCACGCTGGCTCGCCGCCTGGTGGAGCTGCACGGGGGCGCGATCTGGGCCACGAGCGCCGGCGCTGGCCAGGGCACCGAGGTCACGGTCCGCCTCCCCGCGCGCCAGGGCGAGGCCCCGCCGGCCCCACCGGCCCCGGAGGTCGCGCGCCCGGCGGCCCCCGCCCCCGCGGGCCTCTCGATCCTGGTCGTGGACGACAACGAGGACGCCGCCTGGGCGCTGCGCGAGCTGCTCGAGCTGCTCGGCCACGAGGTCCGAGTGGCCTGCGACGGCCACGAGGCGCTGCGCGCGATCGAGGAGCGCGTCCCCGCGGTGGTCCTGCTCGACATCGGGCTCCCGGGCCTCGACGGCTACGCGACCGCCGAGGCGGTGCGCGCCCGCTGGGGGCGCGCCACGACCCTGATCGCGATCACCGGCTACGGCCAGGACTCCGACCGCGAGCGCGCGCGCGCCGCGGGCTTCGACCACCACCTGGTCAAGCCGGTCGCCATGCGCGACCTCGAGAAGCTGCTGAACGAGCTCTCGGCTGCGCAGTCCCCGCCCCGCGTCGCGCCCTCGCGAGCTGGCGACACCTAAAGTAGCCGGCTTCGCAGGCGCCCGAGCCGCTGCGCAGCTCAGACGGCCGCTCGCTGGCCGCTGCGGGCATCGCCTGGATGAGCTCTGCGGGTGAGCCCGTGAACGGGGTGCGCTCCCAGCGCCCAGTGTGGCGCTTCACGCTCAGGCCAAAGCGATCGCGGGCGGTCCTCGAGGCCGGCAGCCGGTCATGCACGAAGTCGCGCCGTGGTTGCTCCTGCCCTGCGGTTTTGCTCAGGTGCACCCGCGGACGAGCTCGCAAACTCGAGCGCCGCGGGGCTGCTGGACCCGCGCGCTCGTGTCCACGGCGCGCGCCTCCGCGAGCGGAGGGCGCCATGCTCGTCATTCGGGACGCTCAGCTGGAGGCCTTGCGCGCGCCGGCCCGCGCGCAGCGGGTCGCGCTCGCGGCGGCGCGCCTGCGCGAGCGCCACGGCCCGGCCCTCGCGCAGCAGTCGGACACGGCGCTGCGCGCGCTCTGCGAGCGGGGCCTCGCGGCCGCCGCCCGCCATGGCTGCGTCCTCCCCGACGACGAGGAGCGGTATCTCGACCTCGTCGTGCTCCTCGGCGAAGACTTCGACACCGCGCCCGGGACCCGCTGGGCGGGAGAGATCCTGGGGTCGCGCCTGCTCGACGGCTCGGCCCGCCTGACCCAGATCGAGCAGCACCGCGCGATGCGCCCGCACCGGAGCCCGAGCCCGTGATCGCCTCGCTCCACACCGGGCGCCTCCCCCAGCTCGACGCGGGGATCGCGAGCTGTGACCGCGGGCGGGCCGCGCTCCTGGTGACCGTCTGCGACGCGGAGACCTGCCAGGAGCTCGCCGACACCGAGGTGCGCGTGCGCTGCGCGGCGGCGGACTTGAACGCCGTCGTGAGGACGGACCAGAGCGGCCGGGTGACGGTGGCCTTCGAGCAGCTCGACGCTCTCGAGGTGAGCCCGGGGCCGGTCGTGGTCAGCGACCCGGACGAGACGACGGACAGCTACCGCTTCGAGTGCCCGACGCTCTCGGCCGAGGGCTGGCGCTCCGCCACGGCGTACTTCGGCGCGATCTACCGGCTGGAGCTGGTGTGGGCCGGCGCCGCCATCGGCGCGGCCGCGTACCGCGCGGTCTACGAGCTGCGCGAGGGAGAGACCGCCCTGACGCCCGGCAGCACGCTGCGGGGCGACGGCGCGTATCGGCTCGTGATCGCCGACCCGCACAGCCTGGAGGACGTCAGCGACAAGGGGCTGCTCGGAGCGCGCGGCGACGTCACCTCCAAGCCGGCGGACTACGCCGCGAACAACTGGCTGCCGAGCGTGTCGCCCGCGATGCCGCTGCTGGTGCGGGTCACCAAGCGCCGGAACGAGCAGGAGCTCGAGGTCGGGCCGGACGATCGGCTGAGGCTGCGCTGCCGTGTGCTCGATCCGCCGGCGGACTTCGGCCCCGAAGGGCGCGCCATGAACCCCGCGCGGCCGATCGCGTGGTTGCAGGCCGTCCACGCGCTCTACCGGCCCGACGACCAGGGCGACTGGGAGGGCAACAAGAACTGCCCGAAGGCCTTCGGCGGCGCCCGCGAGGACAAGGGGCGGATCAAGGCGCCCAGCGTGCTGCGCCACGCCGACGGAAGTCCGCTCGCCGGCGCGCCCGAGGACGACCACCTCGGCGAGGCACCCGTGACCGAGACCGAGGGAAACGCGGGCGTGGTCCAGCTCTACTTCTGCCCCCCGCCGATCGCCGGGGACAGCTACGAGCTCGACCTGCGGCTCCAGCGCGCGGGGGTCGATCACTACGTCGAACAGGGCGGCATGATGCGCTCCTGGGTGAATTGCGGCCGGATCGAGCTCTGGCTGCGCGTGCGCTTCCGGCTGTTCGCCGGCGTCTCGGGGGTCTCGCTCGACGACTTCAGGTGGCCGGAGATCCAGGACGCCTACGCGGCCGCTTACGTGGAGATCGACCGCCACGCCCCCGTCCAGCAGGAGCTCTCGGAGTACGGCACGCAGGAGTCCATAACGAGCGTGTTCCCCTGGAACGGCATCACGCCGTACGACTACAAGCCCGACTACCTGCTGCCCGGGTACGTCGTTCAGAACTACCCGACCCACTGGGCCTCGCAAATCGACGAGGTGACCCGCGCCATGATCGGCAGGCTCGCGATCAGCAACGGTCTCGAGGATCCGAACGGCGTCCGCGGGTCCGACGGCTTGCACCTGCTCCTCTCCAAGCTCGTCTACGCGAACTGCGACATCGCGGGTGAGTACATCGGCCGCGGCCAGTTCTTCATGGTCCAGCTCCACGACTTTCACGAGACGCTCGCCCACGAGCTCGGGCACGCCCTCTACCTGCGGCACGGGCTCACGAGCCACCAGACCCGGCTGAAGCCGGAAGACGGGTGGAACGGTCCAGCGACCACGAAGTGCGAGGTGGTCCCCCTCGACAACTGGTACGACCACGACCCGGCCGACTCGGTCGCGTGCCTGATGTCCTACAACAACTCCTACTTCGACGACGAGGTCACGACCAGAGTCGCGTGGCACTTCTGCGGCGGCTGCCTGCTCAAGCTCCGGTTCTGGGACACGGTGGCGCTGGCGGCCGACCCGGCCTACCGGGAGCTCATGGACGACACGCTCGCGCCCTTGGGCTCCGAGCTCGTGCTCGTCAAGGACGCGCGGGTCACCCACTGCAAGACCGTCGAGTGCCCTCGCTGTCTGAGCCTCGAGCGCGCGGATTTGGTCGGCGCCGAGGCTGGGAGCGATCTCCCCCTCCGCGCCCTGCTCCGACCGGATCCGCAGCAGAGCCAGTGGAGCCGGGACTGCTGGATCGACATCGCCCGCCACCCGGGCGCAGTCTGGGCCAGCGCGAACGACGAGGTCGTCGCGATCCAGCAGGGACGCATCACGATTCCGCCTCGCCACGACGCACCGCCTCCGGTCCGGCTCGAGCTCCGCTTCGGCCAGGTCTCCGGGCACCTCGAGGTGCAGGTGGGAGGGCCCGCGGAGAGCCTTTTGCAGCAGCTCCACCCCCGCCGGCTACGCTGCACGCCGGTTGGCGATCCGGGCGGGCGCCAGGCGTGCGAGGTCGACACTCTCCGGCTCAAGGCCTGGGACGCAGAGGCGGGCGAGGCGTTGGACCTCTGCGTGGCGATGAATGGCGAGAGGTTCTTTTGGACCACCGATCCGGCCTTCGCCGAGCCCGAGGGGCTCGGAAAAGGCCTGGAACTGAAGGCCCCACCGCTCGAGCACTCGGGGATCGGGGAGCCCGCGTCCGAGTACGCCGATTACCTGGCGGTCACGGTGTCCGGCAAGGAGTTCGAGGTGGTCTACAACCACCACTACGGCGACACCGCGACGGTGAGCGAGCTGCGCTACCTCGACTGGGACGGGCACGTGTGGAGCGCGCGCTTCGTCTGAGCCGTCTGCTCCTGCCTCACGGCGCCACGGCGAGCGCCTCGAGCGCCGCCTCCGCCAACCCCGCGAGCTGGCCCGCGTCACCCCGCTCCCGCCGCAGGCGCAGGCTCGTCTGGATCGAGAGCAGCCCCGCCCGGATCGAGGAGGCGCTCGGCGCGCGCCCCTCCAGCCGTCGCAGCCGCGTCCGCACCACCTCGGCCTCCGCTGGGAAGGGCTCCAGCGCAGCGGCCTGCCGCTCGAGGGCGGCCCGCACCTGCTCGAGCAAGCGCTCCGGCGAGCGCCGCTCGTCCCCGGTCGCCTGCAGCAGGCGCTCGAGCTCGTCCCTCAACCGCTGGCGGCGCGCGAGCCGCAGAAGCGGTCGCACCAGGGCGGCGCGCGCCTCCGGTCCCGCGCCCTCCGGCAGCGCCACGCAGAGCGCGGCGAACGCCGCGTCCCCGGCCAAGCTGGGCGCGCCCTCCAGGGTGGCACCCAGGCGGCCCTCGTCGGGTTGCGGGAGCAGCGCCAACCACCCGCTCACCAGCGCGCGCGCCGCCTCGACGTCCGCCGGCCGCGCCCGACGCCGCACCTCCTGGAGCAGCGCCGAATCCGGGCTCCCATGCAGCGCCGCGCGCAGCAGGCGCAGGGCGCGCCGCTCGTCGTCGCCGGCTCGAGACCACAGCGAGCCCCACTCCCCGGGGCCGAGGAGCTCGGCGGCGCCGTCGAGCGCCACGCCCCACGCCGGCTCGGCCGCGGCGCGCGACGGGAGACGCGCCGCGAGCGCGCGCACCACGGGGTCGACGTCGCGCGCGTGGTGCACCCACGCGCCGGAGCGCGCGCACTCGGTCGAGAAGCGCTCGACCGGACCGAACACGAACGCGCGCTCCTCGGCGGTGCAGGTAGGGAGGTACGCGCTCAGGATCCGCGGGTCGTAGAAGCGGAAGAACACCTCGCGCCCGTCCTCGAGCCGCACCTTCAGCAGGCGCCGGAAGTGGCGCCACAGCTCCTTGAGAGACTCCGAGCTCTGGACGTAGAGCCCCCAGGCCTCGCCCCAGCCCCGGTCCAGGAGCCACTCGGTCAGCGCGTGCCCGGCCTCGAGCTGGACCACGTACGGAGCGGTCGCGGCCAGCTCCGGCGGGAGGTCGGCGTTGAACAGGCAGCGCTGCGGCAGGCGCGACTCGAACAGGCGCGCCGCGAGCGTCACCTCGGCTGCGCCGTCCAGGAGCGCGTAGACCTTGGCCTCGCCGACTCCTCGCCACAGCGAGTCCTGGCGGGCTTCGGCGCTGGTGGTGTCCGTCACCGTGACGAGGCCTGCGGATCGTCACCCTCCCGGGGCGGCGAGGACGAGTCCGGTCACGTCTCGCAGAAGGCCGCGCCCTGCGTGTGGGCAGCCTTCAGCGCCGCGGCCTGGCCGAGGGCGTCGCCCGGCCAGGGCGGTTTGCCCAGGGCGAACAGCCGGGTCTCGGCGGAGACGACCTCCCAGCGGGCCTTCGCGAGGCCGCATTCGGTGCAGGCCAGGTTGTCGGCCAAGACGCGGCCGCAGTGCTCCCAAGGCATTTCGGCTCCGGCGTGCGCTGGAGTCGAGGCTAGGCTCTGTCTCGAAACTCGGCCCGCGCCCTCGCTCGCCCTCGGCGCCGCTGGCTTCGTTGCTCGTCGGGCACAATGCGCTGCATTGCTGTCCCTCCTC
>CAZMSZ010000009.1:0-8466 GCA_964569055.1 uncultured Planctomycetota bacterium
GGGGTGAGCGCCGCGTCGCCCGAAGCGGCGCTGCTCCTCGGCGAGAAGGCGCTTTGTAGTGCGGAGGGGGCTTCGGGCCCAGTGCCCGTTCTCGCTGTCGCTGCTGTGGCGGGCGGGTCGAGCCCTTCGCGATGGCCACCCTCCCCAGAGTCCCCGCTGTCGCTGAACTTTGCGCCGCCGCCGCGACGCTGCTGCTCGGTAGATGGCGAGCCATTAGGGGAGGACGTGGCGCGCGGGGGTCGCTTTCTCTCCTCTGCCAGGGGCTGACCAGCCGCTCCTGCTACTCCTCCTCCTGACTCCCCGGCGCGGGTACGCCGAGGGCGCCGCTGCCGGTGGGCGGGTCGAGGGCGGGGCGCTCGGGCGGCTCGGCGTACTCGAGGTTGAGGTCGTCGATCAGACGGCGCAGGCGGCCGTAGCCGCGCTGGACGAAGCGGAAGCCGATCCGGGGCAGGCGGCGCACCGCCTCGGGCTCGTTGCGCTCGGCGGCGTGCGGGCCGTCCATGACCTCGAACTCACCATCGCGCAGGAGGTCGCGGTAGTGCGTGTTGAGGCGCGTCATGAGGGCGGGCGTGGGGGCGTGCTTGAGGCGCAGGACGGTGTAGTCGCCCACGTAGCGCAGCGAGTGGTAGCAGCGATAGAACTGCTCGATCTCCTCGACCGCCTTCTCGATGTCCGTCGTGAACCGGTACAGGTTGCGGTCGTAGGACGAGATCAGCCCGCGCCCGAGCAGGTTCTCGCGCACGTACTTCTCCCAGCTCGGCCAGTAGTTCCCGCCGGGGAGGTCGACCAGGATCATGGGGAGCGGGTCGCACTTGCCGGTCTGCAGCAGCGTCAGCGACTCGAACCCCTCGTCCATGGTCCCGAACCCGCCCGGGAACAGCACGATCGCGTCGCTCTCCTTCACGAACGACAGCTTGCGCGTGAAGAAGTACTTGAAGTGCACGTGCTTGGGGTCGCCGTGGATCACGGCGTTCGCCTCGGACTCGAACGGGAGGTCGATGCTGACCCCGAAGCTGTTGGCGCGGGTCGCGCCCTCGTTGCCGGCCTGCATGATCCCGGGGCCGGCCCCGGTGATCACCATGTAGCCGCGCTCCACCAGCGCCGCGGCGAAGGCCCGGCAGTGCTCGTAGAGGGGGCTCTCCTCGGGGGTCCGGGCCGAGCCGAAGATCGAGACCTTGCGCCGCTCGCGGTGCGCCGCGAACGCCTGGAACGAGCGGCGGAAGTCGCGCAGCGCGCGCGACACGATCTTGAGCTCGCCGCGGTCGAGGCCGTCCGCCGGGAGCTGCATGGAGCTGGTCAGGATCTCGCGCAGCAGGTCCTTGCTGCGGGTCTCGGGCGGGAGGAGCTCGAGCAGGCCCTCGATCCCGGCCGCGATCCGCGGGTCGTCGTGGACGACCGGCGGCGGGGCGGGGGGGCGCTGCGGCTGGGGGGCGCTGTTCACGCCGCAGATTATAGGAGCGGCGCGAGCCTCAGCGCGCCAGCGGGACGAGCGGGAGGCCGAGGGCGAGCTGGGCGGTCGCGAGGGCCACGCACAGCACCGTCAACCCCGGCGAGGTCACGAGCGGCTCGCGCCCTTCGGGATCGGGCGGGGCGGTGAACGCGACCTGCGCGGTCCAGCGCAGGGCCGCGGCCGCGAGCGGGAGCAGCGCGGCGAGCGCCGCCGCGACCGCCAGGCTGGCGCCGGCCCCTTGGGCGGCGCCCAGCAGCACCAGCCGGGCGGGGAGGCCGAGCGTGAGCGGGAGCGCGCAGGCGCCCGCCAGGGCGAGCAGGAGCGCGCCGCCGAGCCAAGGGTTGCGCCGGGCGAGCCCGCGCACGTTGGCCGCGCCGCTTCCGCCCAGCTCCTCCTCGGCCACCAGCGCCGCCGCCGCGATCCCGAGCGCGCTGAGCGCGCCGCTCAGGGCCTGCGCGCCGAAGGCCGCGCCGCCGAGCCCCAGCCACCAGCCGTCGGGGCGGGCGCTCGGCGCGAGCGCACCGACCGCGAGCAGGAGGAGCGCGCCTTGCCCCACGCCGACCCCGAGCGCGAGCTCGCGCAGCGAGCCGGCTCGCAGCGCGCGGACGTGCGCGCCGGCCGCCACCAGCGCGCCCAGGAGGGCCAGCCCCTCGCGCCAGGGCAGCGCCGCCTCGTCGCTCACGAACCGCAGCCCGAGGGTGGCCCGCGCCAGCAGCGCCGCCGCGCCGAGCGCGGCCAGGAGCACGGCGCCGCTCGCGAGCGGCGGCGAGGCGGGAGCCGCGCTCCCTTCGCCCGCCAGGCCGCGCGCCGACCCCACCACCAGCAGGACCACCCCCAGCGCCAGCCCTCCCAGCCCGAGCGCCAGCCCGAGCGCCGCGGGCTCCTCGTGGGGACCCAGCGCGACGCCCGCCAGCGGGTCGCCGCTCGTCACGACCAGCGCCGCGCCGCCCGCGCCGACCAGGATCGCGCCCACGGCGGCCAGGGCGGCGCCGAGCCGCCCCGAGGCGCCCGCGCCCGCGAGCGGCGCCAGGCCCAGCGCGCCCAGCGCGAGCAGGCCCACCGCCAGGCCCGAGTGCGTCGCGGCGCCCAGGGCGGCGACCGCGGCCGCGAGCAGCAGCGTCCCGCCGGCCTGCCGCGACCCGTCGGCGCGAGCCGTGTCGTGCGCGGCCAGCGCGCTCGCCGCCAGCGCGATCCCCAGCGCGAGCAGGCGGACCAGGTCCGCCAGGCCGTCGCGCGTCAGGAGCGGAGCGGCCGGCGCCGCCGCCCCCAGCGTCGCGACCGCCAGCGCCAGCGCCAGCCCGCACGCGGCGGCGCCCGAGGCGTGCGCGCGGGCGGCGCCCACGCGCGGCCCCGCCGCGAGCAGCGCCGCGCCGGCCGCGGCCACCACCAGCTCGGGCGCGTGCGCCGCCAAGGACACCGGCTCAGCCCCCCAGCGCGGGGACGAGCAGGTCGAGCGCCAGGGTCGGCACCCAGCCGAGGAGCACGCACACCGCCAGCAGCGGCACCAGCGCGACCCCCTCCAGCGCGCCGAGGTCCCGCAGCCGCGGCCCCTGGCGCGCGGTCTCGCCGCCCGCGAACACCCGCGCCCAGGTCCACAGCAGCGCCACGCCCAGGGCCACCAGCCCGGGCGCCGCCAACCACGGCAACCAGCCCGGGAGCAGCTCGGAGCGCCCGGCGCCGAGCAAGAGCAGGAGGCGCGCGGGGAACGCGACCAGGCCCGGCAGGCCGGCCAGCGCCAGGACGGCGAGCGCGCTGAGCGCCGCCAGCCGGGGCAGCGGCCGCGCGAGCCCGCCGAGCGTGTCGAGGTGCGCCCCGCGCGTGCGGGCCTCGAGCGCGCCGAACGCCAGGCTCGCGGCGCCGAGCGCGGCCGCGGCGCCGATCAGCTCCAAGGCCACGCCCGCGTGCGCGTCGGGCGTGCGCGCGGCGAGGCCGAGCAGCGTCGCGCCGCCCAGCGCGACCTGCGCCCAGGCGAGCATGCGGCCCAACTCGCGCTCCCCCAGCGCGGCGAGCGCGCCGTAGCCGAGGTGGAGCGCGCCGAGGAGGCCGATCGCCGCCGCGATCCTGGGGGCGCTCACCACGTCCGGGCACAGCGGCCAGACCACACGCAGGAGGGCGACCCCACCGGCGAGCAGCGAGGCGGCCTGGAGGAACGCGCCCGCGCCCGCGCTCAGCCGGGGGCGCGCGGCGACGAGCGCGCCGTGGAGCGGGAGGATCGGGAGGCGCGCGGCGCAGCCCACGAACAGGCAGGCGAACACCACGAGCTCGCGCCGGCTGGCGGCGCCGTCGGCCGCGGCGCGCGCCCGCTCGCCGAGCGCCAGCAGGTCGAACGTGGGCGGGCCCTCGCCGCCCAGCCCCAGGGCGAGCGCCCCCGCGAGCAGCGCCAGCGCGGCCGCGAAGCCGGGGAGGAGCAGGTGCGCGGCGATCGCGGCCGTCTCGCCGGGGCGACCCTCCTCGTCCGGCCGGGCCAGGAGGCCGAGCGGGACCAGGAGGAGCAGCCAGGCGGCCACCAAGCCGAGCAGGTCGAAGCTCACCAGCAGCGCCAGGAGGCCGACCTCGGCGACCAGGAGCGCGGCGCACGTCCGCCGCGCCGCGGCGCCCGGCGCGATCAGGCCGGCGTGGACCAGGCAGGCCAGCGCGAGCAGCGCGATCAGCGGCGCCAGCGCCGCGCCCAGGCCGTCGAGCCCGAGCCACACGCTCGCGCCGAGGGCGCCCAGCCAGGGGCGGTGGTAGACGAGCTTCACCTGGTGGGCGACGCCCGCGGTCGCCGCGGTCCGCAGGCCGGCGTGGGCGCGCTCGAGGTCGAGCGCCACGTCCCGCAGCCACGCCGCCTCCTGGTGGGCGTGCGCCAGCGCCAGCCGCGCGCCCGGCGCCAGGCCCGCCGCGGCCGGGTCGCCGGCGCGGGCGCGCGCCTCGAGGTAGGCCAGGTGCCCGCGCACGAGCTCCACCTGCGCCAGCTCCTGCCCCAGGCGCGCCGCGCGCGGGGCGTCGAGCGGCCCCGCCGCCAGGGCGCCGGCGAGCTCGCCCGCCACGATCGGGTCGAGCACGCCCCGGCGAGCGAGGGCCACCTCGAGCGCCGCGCGCGGCGCCTGCGTGAGGTCGGGCGCGGCCTCCTGCTGGTGGAGCGCCGCGGCGAACGACGCGACCGCGAACGTGCCCAGCCCGCCCGCGACCGCCACGCGGCCGACCCACTCGCGCGGCGCGGCCAGGCAGGCGGCGGCGGCGAGGAGCGGCAGCGCGAGCAGCAGCAGGAGGACGGCGCTCATGGAGCGCGCGATTCTACGGGCGCGCGCCCGGCGCTGCAGGCGAGCCCGCGGCCGACCTCAGCCGCGCGCGGCGCCGAGGTCGAGGACCGCGGCGGGGTCGAGCTCGGGCGGCGGCGCGCCGCGACGGATCAGCTCGCCGGCGCAGTGCAGGTCGTCGGGCTTGCCGAACACCAGCACCGCGTCGCCCGGCTCGAGCGTCCACGAGGCCGGCGGGTTGGCGGTGGTGTCCGCCCCGCGGCGCACCGCGAGCACCAGCGCGCCGGTCTTCTTCTTGAAGTCGGCGGCCGCGAGCGAGGTCCCCGCGAGCGGGCTCTCCTCGGCGAGCCGGAACACCTCGAGCTGCATGTCGGCGAGGAGCGCCTCCAGGCTCTGGGCCGGCGCGTCGGTGATCCCGCGGAACAGCCCGTAGCCCTCCTGGCGGGTCTCGCGCACCAGGCGGCCGATCACGTCGCCCGGGACGAGGTACTGGCGCAGCACGCGCGAGTAGATCTCGATCGAGGTCTCGAACTCCTCGGGCACGACCTCGCGGGCGCCGAGCGCGAACAGGTCCTTGACCTCGCCCACGAACCGGGTGCGCACGATCAGGTGGATCGCGGGGTTGGCGAGCAGCGCCACCTGCACGGTCCGCCGGGCCGCGGCGGCGTCGGGGACCGTGATCACCATCACGCGGGCGTGCTCGATCCCGGCGTGGGCCAGGGTCTCGGTCTGGGTCGAGTCGCCGAACAGCGCCGGCTCGCCCTCCGCCTTGAGCCGGTCGACCGTGGCGGCGTTCAGCTCCAGGACCACGTAGGGCATCTCGACGTGCCGCAGCGCGCGCGCCACGTTGCTGCCGCACACCCCGAAGCCCACGATGATCACGTGGTCCTGCAGCTTGGCGTGGTGGTCCGAGTCCTCCTCGAAGCCGCTCCCGGGCGTGGGGGCCGCATCGGCGAGCCGCTGCGCGATCACCGGGGCGAGGCGCACCGCCAGCGGGGTGAGCGCCATGGTCAACACCGTCATGGCGATCAGGAGCTGGTGCTGGTCGGGGGTGAGCACGCCCAGCGGCGCGCTGGTGTGGAGCAGCAGGAACGAGAACTCCCCGATCTGGCAGAGCAGCAGCCCCGCCAGCACCCCGATCCGCAGGGTGCGGCGCGTGAGCAGCGCGATCACCACCACGACCAGCGCCTTGATGACCATGGCGCCCACCGTGGCCCCCAGCACGCTCGCCGGGTTGTGCACGATGAACCCGACGTCGAGGAGCATGCCGATCGAGACGAAGAACAGGCCGCTGAACGCGTCCTGGAACGGGAGCACCGCGCTGAACGCGTGGTGGCTGTACTCCGACTCGGAGACGACCAGCCCGGCCAGGAACGCGCCCAGCGCCAGCGACAGCCCGGCGGCGGCGGTCAGCCAGGCGGTGCCCAGGCAGATCGCGATCACGCTGAGCAGGAACAGCTCGCGGCTGCGCGTGCCGACCACGAACTTCAGGAACGGGGGGACGACCTTGCGCGCGACCAGCAGCACGCCGCCGATCACGCCGACCGCCTTGAGGAGCGTCAGGCCGACCACGTCCATGCCGGCCGCCTTGCCGCCCAGGAACGGGATCGCCAGGATCATGGGCACGACCGCGAGGTCCTGACAGATCAAGACCCCCAGCGACATGCGCCCGTGCGGGGCGGCCGTCTCGGCGCGCTCGATCAGGAGGCGCATCACGATCGCGGTGCTGCTGAGCGCCACCACGCAGCCGACCAGCACGGCGGGGCCCGGGGCCAGCCCCAAGCCCATGGCGGCGCCGGCGACGGCGGCGGTGGTGAGCACCACCTGCAGCAGGCCCTGGAACAGCGCCGTGCCCATTTGGAGCAGCTGTCCCAGCGAGAACTCGATCCCGACCGTGAACAGCAGCACGATCACGCCGACCTCGGCCAGGAGCTCGACCGCGTGCTTGTCGTGCACCAGCTCGAGCCCGTGGGGGCCGACCAGCGCGCCCGTGAGCAGGAAGCCGACCAGCGAGGGGAGGCGCAGGCGCGAGAAGACCATGACCACGGCCATGGCCACGCCGAACACGATCACGAAGTCGTCGAGGAAGCTGTGCTCCATACGCGCCCCACCCCGCCTGGCTGCGCAGGCTGCGGTCTGCTGCGCGTTGCGTCAAGGGCGCCAGAGCACTTTTTTGGCGCCGATTTCAGCGGCGCAGCGCCGGCGGGAGCAGGGCGGCGCGCAGGGCGGCGCGCAGCGCCTCCTCGGGCGCCGCGCCGGAGGCGAGGGCGCGGGTGGCGGCGCCGCGGGTGTGGAGCCAGGCGAGGTGCGGCGCGATCCCCACCGCGAGGGCGGCGCGCGCGGCGCTCTCGGCGCAGGCGGCCACGTCGGGGCGCCCGGCCGAGAGGGCCAGCTCGGCCGCTCCGTAAGCGCGGCGCGCCGCGCGCTGCGCCTCGTGGGCGGTGGCCACGCGCGGTTCGGCGGCCCACGACGCGGCGGTGGCGAGCGCCACCAGCGGGCGGTCGTCGGTCGGGAACGCGGCGCGCCAGCCGTGCTGGACGACGCGGGCCAGGGCGACCCCGGCCCGGACGGCGAGGTGCGTCCCGCCGAAGCGGGCCAGGCCCCACACCCAGCCGCGCAGGCCGGCGGACGAGCCGACCGCGGTCGCGACCAGGGCCGCGGCCGGGTCGCCGAGGTAGGCCGCCAGCGCGAGGTCCTGCTCGGCGATCGACCCGGCCCGCACCTGCTCGCGCAGCCAGCGCGCGCGCTCGAGCGGGTCGCCGCCGGCGGCCGCGCGCTCGAACCCCCGCAGGCGCCGGTCGCTCATGAATGCAGCGTACCGCGCGCGTGCAGGCTGTCTCCCGTGAGGACACGGGCGCGCGGGGCGCGCCCGCGCCCGTCTTCAGCGCGGCGCGGCCGCGACCGGCGCCGGGCGCGCCGCGACCGCCTCGATCGCGTGGACCAGCAGCTCGGGCACCTCCTCCTGCAGGAAGTGGCCGGCCTCCGTGCGGGTCACGGTCGCCTGCGGCAAGGCCTCGACGTGCTTGGCCAGGGCGCGCCCCAGGATCGGGTCGCGCTCGCCCCACACCAGGGCGGCAGGGCCGCGGTAGGCGCGGACCCAGGCCTCGATCTCGCGCAGCGGACCGAGGCTGGGGTGGTCGCCGCTCGCGGGGACCATGCGCGCGAGCCCGAGCGGACCCGCGCGCCGCCACGGCCGGCGCAGCGGCCAGCGGTAGGCGCGCGCCACCTGCCCCGAGATCGAGCTCGGGTCGCCCTGCGCACGCCCGAGCGCGCGCAGCGGGAAGCCGAGCAGCCGGAACGCCACGTCGCTCACCAGGGGCGCCTGCGCGAACCGGTGGAACCACGTGCCGCGCGGGCGAGCCGGCACCAGCACCGAGGTGTTGCCCAGCACCAGCCCGGCCACCCCGACCGGCGCGCGCATGGCGGTGCCCACCGCCAGCGGGCCGCCCCAGTCCTGCCCGACCACGATCAGCTCGCGCGTGAGGCCGAGCGCGCCGATCCATTCGCCGAGCGCCGCGAGGTGCCGCTCGAGCCGGTGGTCGCGCGCGCGGGGGAGCTTGCTCGACAGCCCGAAGCCCAGCACGTCGGGCGCGAGGCAGCGGAAGCGCTCGCCGTCCAGCCCCTCGATCACGCGCCGCCACAGGAAGCTCCAGGTCGGGTTGCCGTGCACCAGCAAGACCGGCTGCGCGTCCTCGCGGCCCACGTCGAGGAAGTGGAGCAGTCGCCCCGCGTCCTCGCCGCGCTCGAGCACGTAGGCCCGGCGCCCGAGCGGGAGCG
>CAZMSZ010000009.1:8566-14990 GCA_964569055.1 uncultured Planctomycetota bacterium
GCGAGGTGCGCGACGGGTTCACGCCGAGCCGCGGCTGGTCCCGGACGCGACGGCGCCCGCGATCAGGTGCGCCACCCGCAGCGGTTCGGGGACCGCGGCGTGCTCGATCGTGGCGCGCAGGACCTGGCGCGCCTGGAGCGAGGTCAGGCCGGCGCGCTGGACCCACAGGCCTTCGAGGGGCTCCATGGGGCCCGCCTTCTGGATCAGCGCCCACTTGCGCGCGCCGCCCGGGACGGCGCCGAGGAGCGCGCGCTCGATCCGGACCATGTCGGGGGCCCGCCGCGCCACGACCAGCACCGGCAGGCCGAGCCGCGCGTGGAGCGCGTGTATGTCGACCACGTTCCAGCCGCCGACGGCGATCCCGCCCAGCAGCACCAGCCGCTCGTTGAAGGGCGAGCGCTCGATCAGCCGGGCGATCCGCTCGGTCGCGTTGCGGCCGTCGCGGCGGGCCCGCCCGACCACCACGCCGTCGAGGCGGCGGCCGGTGAACACCGCGCCGACCAGCGGCACGTCGCCGCGGTGCGCGCGCGGGAACGGGCCGTCGTCGACCCCGACGAAGTTGGCGAAGGGGCGGCTCACGCGCCGCCAGGATACCGGGCCGTTTATCCTGGACCCATGCGACGCCTCCCCGCGCGAGCTCTGGTGACGGCCGGCGGGACGAGCGAGCCCGTCGACGACGTGCGCGTGCTGACCAACCTCTCCACCGGCCGGTTCGGGGCCGCGCTCGCGAACGCGCTCACCGCCCGCGGGGTGGACGTGCTGCTCCTCGCCAGCCGGCGCGCGCTCGACAGCCGCCGGATCGCGATCGACCCGCGGGTGCGGCGCGCGAGCTTCGGCTCGTTCGCCGAGCTGGCGAGCGCGCTCGAGGCGGCGGCCCGCGAGGAGCGGCCCGACCTCGTGCTCATGGCCGCGGCCGTCTCCGACTACAGCCCGGCGCGCGCCGCGGGCAAGCTGCGCTCCGACGCCGAGGCGCTCTCGCTGCCCCTGACCCGCAACCCCAAGCTGCTCGATCGGCTGCGCGAGTGGTGCGGCGAAGACGCGCTCCTGGTCGGGTTCAAGCTGCTGTCGAACGTGAGCCGAGGCGAGCTCGAGCGGGTGGCCCGCGCCCAGCTCGAGCGGGCGCGCCTCGACCTGTGCGTGGCCAACGACCTCGCGCAGCTCGGCGGAGCCGAGCACCCGGTGCTGCTGGTCGAGCGCGAGGCGACCACCGCGCTCCGCGGCGAGCGGGAGCGGGTGGCGGCCGAGGTCGCGCGCCACCTGTTGCGGCGGCTCGGCGCGCCGACGGCGCAGGCCGCGCCGCCCGCGGTCGCGCGCGACTCGGAGGCCGAGGCGGCGGTCCTGGCCTTCGCCGCGGCCGCGGGCGCGGCGCCGTCGGCGCTCCTGAGCGCCAGCCCGCTCCTGACGCGGCTCCCGAGCGAGCGCGCGCTGCTGCGGCTGCGCGCCCTCGCGGCGCCCACCGCGCGCGCCCCGCTCGAGCTCGCGGCGGGCGGGCCCACCTCCGACGAGGCGGCCGCGCTCCAGGCCGCGCTGGCGCGCGCCGCCCGAGCCGGCGACTACGCGGGGCGCGGCTTCGCGCTCGCGCTCGGCGGCGGCGACGAGCTGTTGTGCGGCTTCACCGCCGAGCAGGCCCGCGCGCTGCCAGCGCGCTGGGAGGCGACCCGGGCGCGGGCGCACGAGCGACTGGGCGCGGGCGCGGCGCTGACGCCGGTGTTCGCCGGCCCCGAGCTGGTCGGCGCCACCGCGCCCCTGGGCGAGGCGCGCGCGCTGTGCTTCATGGGGCTGCTCGACCTCGACGCGCTCGACGCCCTGAGCGAGGCGCTCGACGCGGCGGGCGCCTCGGTGGCGCTCCCCGTCGACGACCCGCAGCTCGCCGAGTGGCTCGCGCGCGGCTTCCGCCGCGAGCCCGACGTGGACGGCCTGGCGCGCCTCACTCCGCCCAGCCGCCGTGACGACCTCGCCCCGGCCGTCTCGGTCGGCCTGATCGACGCGCTCGGCGAGCGCGTGCTCCTCGGCCGGCGCCTGGTCGATCCCCTCGGCGCCTGGGCCTTCCCCGGCGGGCGCGCGCTCCCGGGCGAGCGCCTGGAGGAGACCGCCGCGCGCGAGCTGCGCGAGGAGACCGGGCTCGAGCTCCCGCCGGATCCCCCCGAGGCGGTCACGCTCGTGGCCGCCGGCGCCGCCAGCGGGGCGGGCTACGCGATCACGCACCTGCGCTGGACCGTGCTCCGCGCCGAGGAGCCGCGCGCGAGCGAGGAGCTCGACGCCCGCTGGGTCCCGCTGAGCGAGGCGCTCGCCCTCGCGCCCCTCACCGCGGGCACCCGACGCGTGCTGCGGGCGCTGCGCCGAGATCACGCTCTCGCGAGCTAGCGGAGCGGCGAGCGCCGCGGATCAGCCCGCCGCCGCCAGCGCGCGCGCGAGGTCTTCCTGCAGCGGCTCGAGCGGCTCGAGGCCGACCGAGAGGCGGAGCACGCCGTCGGTGATCCCGAGCCGCTCGCGCTCGGCGTCGCTCAGCTTGGCGTGCGAGGTGGCGCGCGGGAGCGAGGCCGTGGTGCGCGTGCCGCCCAGGCTGCCGGCGCGGGCGATCGTCGCCAGCGCGTCGATCGCGCGGGTCGCGGCCGCGAGGCCGCCCTCCACCTCGAAGGCCAGGATCCCGGGCGGACCGAGCAGGGTGCGCGCCGCCGGGTCGTCGCCGCGGGAGGGGTGGTGGACCGCGCGCACGCCCGGCTGCTCGGCCAGCCAGTCGGCGAGGGCGCGGGCCGTGGCGCCGGCGCGCTGCACGCGGACCTCGAGCGTCTCGAGCCCGCGGTGGAGCAGGAACGCGGGGAACGGGTCGAGGATCCCGCCCAGCATGCGGCGCGTGCCCTCGAGGCGCGCCATGAAGCTCGCCTCGCCCGCGACCGCACCGGCCAGGAGGTCGTGGTGCCCGCCGAGCCACTTGCTCGCCGAGTGGACCTCGACGTCGGCCCCGAGCGCGAGGGGGCGCAGCACGACGGGGCTGGCGAAGGTGGCGTCGACGATCAGGCGCGCGCCGACCCGGCGCGCGGCGGCCGCGGCGGCCTCGATCTCGACCAGCCGCACCAGCGGGTTGCTCGGGCTCTCGACCCACACCACCCCCGCCTCGCCCGCGGCCTCGATCGCGGCGGGGAGGTCCTCGGGCGGGAGCCAGGTCACCTCGACGCCGAGGCGGGGCAGCAGCTCCTTCACCAGGCGGCGGGTCTCGCCGTAGACCGCCTCGGCGCAGAGCAGGCGCGGTCGCTCGGCCAGCGCGCAGATCAGCGTGGACGAGATCGCCGCCATGCCCGAGCCGAAGCACAGCGCGCGCTCGCCGCCGGTCAGCGCGGCCAGCCGCTGCTCGACGGCCTCCACGGTCGGGTTCGACCAGCGCGAGTACATGTGCCCCTCGCCCGCCAGCGCGCGCAGCGTCTCGGCCGTGTCGGCGAAGCGGTAGGCGCTGGAGGCGACGATCGGCGGGGTCAGCGGTTCGGGCACGGAGCCTCCGGAGACGTCACGAGCGCGCCAGCAGGAGCAGCGCGAGCAGCAGGACGACGAGCGCGGCCGCGGTCCGGGCGACCTCGCCCCAGGCCGCGCGCTCGCTCGGCTCGCACGCGGGGGGCGAGGGGACGCGACGCAGCGCGCGGGCGAGCGCCGCGCCCAGGGCGAGCAGCGCGCGCTGCGGCCGCTCCTGCAGGTGCGCCGCGTCGGCCGCGGCGAGGCGGCGGGCGAGGCCGAGCAGCGGCTGGACCAGCCGGCGCTTGGGCGCGTAGGGCTCGAGCAGCACCTCGAGGCGCAGCGCCCGTTCGAGCGGCGGCGGACCCACGCGGCTCGCCGCGCCGACCGCCAGCCCCAGCGCGAGCAGCCCCAGCCCGGCCAGGGCCTGCAGCCCGCTGGGGGAGGGGCCGACCAGGCTCCAGGAGGGCACGGGCGCGAACCGACTGGCGCCCAGCAGCAGCGCGGGGCCGACGGCGGCCAGCGCCGCGGCGAGGACCAGCGGGCCGGCCGCGAGGCCGCGCGTGGCGGCCAGCTGGAGGGGCGGCGTGAGCACGCCGGCGCGCTTGCGCCGGCCGAAGGCGAGCAGCGCCCAGCGGAGCGAGGCCGCCGCGCTGGCCGCCAGCGCCAGGGCCAGCGCGAGCGCCACCGCCCAGGCGGCCGCTCCGCCGCGCTCCCGCGCGTCGCCGAGGACGGCGGGGACGACCCACGTCGCCTGCCACCCCAGCAGCGTGACCGCGCCGGCCGCGCCCGCCAGGAGCGCCGCGGGCGCGCGGCGCCGCAGCCCGCCCAGCCGGACCAGCTCGCCGCTGCCCGCCGCGCGCTCGAGCGCGTCGGCCCCGAGCGCGAACGCCGGCAGGGCGAGCGCTCCGCTGGCGGCCGCCACCAGCGCGGCCGCGGGCGGGAGCGGCGCGACCGTCAGCGCCAGCAGGCCGGCGAGGTGAGCGCTCACGAGCCAGCGCACCCCGTCGTCGAGGCGCGCCGCGGCGAGGGCCCGCAGCGCCGCGAACCCGGCCCACAGCCCGAGCGGGACCGCCAACAACGCGCGGACCTCGGGGCCGACCGCGGTCGCGTGCGGCGCGAGGAGCAGCGCCGCGGCGGGCGCGACGGCCCCGGCCCACAGCGTCTGCGCCAGCGCGGCGCGGCCCGGCGCCCCCGGCGTCGCCTGGAGCGGCAGCACCAGCGCCGCCAGCCCGCACGTCACGAGCGTGAGCGCGCGCCCCGTCCCGCTCGGGAGCAGCAGCCCCGCGCTCAGGAGGCCGGCGGCCGCCGCCGCGCCGAGCAGCGTGCCCACGCCCACCCGCAGCGGCGCGCCCGCCAGGCTGCTCGCCTGTCGCAGCAGGAGGGTCCCCGCCGCGCCCAGGCCGAGCGCCGCGACCGCCAGCGGCGGCGAACCCAGCAGACCCGCCGCCGCGAGCGCGGCCGCCACCAGCGCGAGCGCGCCCGCGCTCCACGCCGCGCCGCGCTCCGCGCCGGCGGCGCGGCTCGGCTCGACGGTGTGCACCCCGGCCAGGAGCGCGGCGAGCAGCGCGAGCAGCGCGACCAGGCTGCGGGCCGGCCCCAGCTCGAGCACCAGGCGCGGCAGCGGCGGCGCGGCGAGCAGGGCCTCGGTCCCCGAGCTGCTCAGCGTGGGCGGGCTGCTGCGCAGCCAGGCCCCGCCGCTCACCACCGTGAGCGCCGCGCGCGCCTCCTCGCCGCTCACCGCCCCGTCGCTGTTCGGGTCGAACCCGAGCGGCAGCGGCCCCAGGCGGCCGAGCTCGCCAGCCGAGAGCGTCCCGTCCCGGTCGTCGTCGAGCGCCGCGAACGTGCGGCGCAGCCCCGCGTCCACCACGCTCGGCGCAGGCGCGGGGCTGGCGAGCGCGACCCGCGCGCGCGGACCGCGGGCGAGCTGGCCGTGCAGCGCCAGCGCCGCGAGCGCCGCGGCGGCGATCCCGGCCAACGCCGGCCCGCCCGCGGCCCCCCTGCCGCTCGCCGCGAGCGCGAGCTGGACCGCGCCCGCCAGCAGCGGGAGCAACAGCAGCGCGAGCGCCAGGGAGGCAGGGTCGAGCACGAAGCCTCGGCTCCCCGCGTGCGGCGGCGGGGCAGCGTGAGGGTAAACGGGGCGCGGCGCGCTGCCCAGCAGACCGGGGCAAGCCCGACGCCGACGCCGAGAGGCCGAGGCATGCGAGCGCCAGCTGGGGAGGAAGCGCAGAGGGCGCGCAGGACGCAGGGTCGCCGCGGTCCCCGCGCTCTGTGCGGTTGGTGCTCCCTGATCGCCAGCGACGCGGCAGGCGCCCAGGTCCGCGCTCGCTCCGGCGCCCTCTCGCCGCTTCTGCTAGCGTAGCCGCCGAATGACGTCGCCCTCCTTCGCCGGAACGCCGGCCGCGCCGCCGCCGCCCGCGCGGGGGCTGTTCGGCCTGCACCAGCTCCCCAACCTGATCTGCGTGCTGCGCGTGGTCGCGGTGTTCTGGGCGCTCGCCGCGCTCGGCGAGCTGCACCGGACCGAGGGGGAGTGGTCGGCGGCGGCGATCGCCGTGATCGTGGTGGCGGCGCTCACCGATCGGCTCGACGGGTTCCTCGCCAAGCGCTACGGCTGGAGCTCGGCGCTGGGCGCGGTGCTCGACCAGATCTCCGACAAGCTCGTCACCCTGGCGCTGTTCTCCTTCCTGGTGGTGTTCGGCGCCTTCCCCGCCTGGGCGCTCGCGCTGCTCGTGCTGCGCGAGCTGTTCGTCACCTGCCTGCGGATCGCCGCCAACCTCGAGCGGATCGCGATCCGCACCAGCCAGGCCGGGCGGCTCAAGACGTTCACCCAGCAGGTGGCGGTCCTGTTGATCTTCCTCCACTGGGCCTACCCGGCCGCGGCGCTCGGCCCGTTCACCCTCGCGCAGTGCCTGCTGTGGGGCGGGTGGCTGGCGTTCTGGGCGATCATGCTCGCCCTCGGCCGCCGCGGCTTCGCGGCCTT
>CAZMSZ010000009.1:15090-17016 GCA_964569055.1 uncultured Planctomycetota bacterium
CCGCCGCGCAGCAGGTCCACCTCCACGAGGTGCGCCTGCGACGCGAGCACGTCCGCCTGCTTGCGCAGGTACAGCTCGCGGTCCCGCCCCGGGTCCTTGTTCGAGGGCGAGAGCAGCTCGATCACCGCGATCACGCGCCCACCGCTGGTCGCGTCCTGCAGCTCCAAGTACGGCTCGCGCCGCTCCACCTCCTCGAGCACGAGCACGGTCGGGCGGTCGGCGGCGAGCCCGCGGGGTCCCCGCGCCTGGTCGCGCGCTTCCCCGTCCTCGACCACGTGGACGTCGCGATAGGCGGTGCGGGCTGGCTCTTCCAGATAGACGCGCTCGCCGATCGCCACGAAGTAGCGCTCACCCGCCTCGTCCTGGAGCTGATCTCGCGCGTAGGTGATCAAGCTCTGGTGGACGTTCGGCCACAGCGCCGGCTCCTCGAGGAACGGGTCCATGCCAGGGAACGGGCTCGGCACGGCGACCTCCTTCACGCTCAGTCTACCGCCACCCCGGAGTGCGCCCTTCGTGCGCACCGTTCCGGGAGTCGGTGGGACGAAAACGGTGGCGCCCGCAGACGGTCGCCCTGCGCGCGCTCACCTGGCGCTCTCGAGTCTAGGCTCTCGCAGCGATTGCACGATCTGACGCGCCCGTGACCGAGCGCGGCCCGAGCCCTGCTGCCCCGCGCCCGCACCGGAGGCTCCTCCATGCGCGCGCCGTTCTCCCTCGGGGTCGTGCTCGCGATCTCGCTCGCAGCGGGCTGCGGCGCCCGCGACCGCCCGTCGACCAGCGCGAGCACCACGCCCGCGAGCTCCTCGCTCCCGCCCTCGCCTCCCGCCGCTTCACCGGCCGCCCCGCCGTCCACGAGCGCGCCGGTCCCCGTCCCGCGCGGGCGCGTGAGCCGGACCACCGCCACGGCAGCCCAGGGCGCGACCCCGGCGATCACGTTCAGCTACGAGCTGTACGTCCCGGCGAGCTACGACCCGGCCACCCCGGCTCCGGTCGTGATCGCCGCGCTGATGGGGCTCTCGCCGTGGGAGGCGCTCGCCGAGCAGCACGGCCTGCTGGTGGTCGACTTCCGCGACTACGACGGGAACGGCGGCTACGACTTCGGGCTCGACGTGCTCCGCCTCGACGCGATCGTGCAGGACCTCCTGGCCGCCTACACGGTCGACGCGCGTCGGCTCCACTACCACGGCTTCTCGGCCGGCGCCCACTGGGGCTACGCGGTCGCGCTCGCCAACCCCGGCGTGTTCGCCGGGCTGGGAATCCACGCCGGCTCGCTCGGCGTGGCGCTGCAGCAGGGCCTGGTCTCGAGCGCGGCGCCGTTCAAGCTCCCGGTCGCGATCCGTCACGGGTCCGTCGACCAGGTCGTCCCGCTCGCCGAAGGCCGCCTCGCGCGCGACCGCCTCCGCGCCGCCGGCCACCCGGTCCACTACGCCGAGCTGGCGGGCGTCGGCCACGCCGCGCCGAGCGCCGCCGACGCCGCCTGGATCTGGGACGCGCTGCGCGCCGCGCGCGCCCCGTAGGACCTCTCGGACGGCCCGCGGGCCGTGGTAACTTGACCCGCCGCGGAGCGCACCATGCCCTGGGAGCACTGCGGGAAGACGATCGTCGACGACCGCGCGTGTCCCACGTGCGGGCACGTCAAGGACGCCTGGACCGTGCGCTACGCCGCGACGCGCGCGTTCCGGATCTCGCCGCGTCCCAAGGTGATCGTCGAGCTCGCTATCGAGGCGGTCGAGCTCGAGGAGGAGGAGGAGCCGGTCGAGGAGCTCGAGCTCGAGCTCGCGCTCGAGGACGACGAGCCGCCCGAGGACGAACAGGAGCCCGAGCTCGAGCTCGCCTTCGAGGAGGAGGAGCCGCCCGAGGACGAAGACGAGGCCGAGCTCGAGCTCGCGTTCGAGGACGACGAGGCGCTCGAGGACGAGGCCGCCGAGG
>CAZMSZ010000009.1:17116-26214 GCA_964569055.1 uncultured Planctomycetota bacterium
GCCGAGGAGGTCGAGCTCGACCTCACGCTCGAGGAGGACGAGGGCGAGGACGAGGCCGCCGAGGAGGTCGAGCTCGACCTCACGCTCGAGGAGGACGAGGGCGAGGACGAGGATGAGGCGGTCGACGAGGCAGACGAGGGCCCGAGCGAGGACGAGCTCGGCAGGGACGAACAGGACGAACAGGACGAACAGGACGAGGGCTGAGCGGCGGAGGCGGCCCGCGCGCGCCGAACACCAGGCGCGCGCCGGTCGCCGCGGCTCGCGGCGCGTCGCGGAGAGCAGCTAGGAGGAAGACCGTGCCCAAGGCGTTTCGACAGGTCGGCAGCAAGGTGACCCTGGCCGCGAACCTCACGAAGGGTGAGGTCCCGGAGATGAGGGTGAAGGTCTGGAAGCTCGCCGGCCTCGCCCGCAACGAGGTCGAGCTCGACAAGGACGTCATGAAGTTCTCGGGCGGGAGGGCGAAGTTCACCTGGGAGACCAAGAAGGCGCTCGAGGCGAACGAGCTCGCCGGGCACTTCCACTTCGAGATCCGTCACGACGAGGAGTCGCGAGGCGAGGCCGACGTGGTGGTCTACCACCCCACGATCGAGGTCAAGGTCGTCGACCTCCGCGGCAGGGCGATCAAGGGCGTGGAGGTCAAGCTCTCGGTCGAGGTCGATCACGACTTCGCCGCGGCCGAGATCGCCTACGCCGACGACGGCGAGGATGGCGACCACGAGGACGAGAAGGTCTGGAGGAAGGTCACCGACAGCGGCGGGAAGGTCACGTTCAAGAAGCTCCCGCTGGGGCGGGTCACCGTCGAGTTCCCCCGGCCCTACATGATGGCCGACGACGACGACGATGGCTGGGTCGTGCAGGAGAAGTACACCGCCACCGGCCCGACCCGGAAGGCCAGGCTCGAGAAGGTGCCCGTCGTGCACTACGTGTGGGCGGGCAACCCGTCCACCGACGAGTACCGCGCGAACGCCATGGACACGCCTCGCGCCATGGCGGCGCTGCGCGTCGCCGCCTACTACTGGCGCCAGCCGGTCGAGGGGGCGTTCGGGGGCGACACACCGATCGTGTTCCCCCAGAACCTCGAGGAGAAGGTGATCGAGGCGCCGTTCGATTTGCTCAAGAACGACCGCGGCTCGGTCGACGGCGTGTTCATGGGACGGCAGGGGCTCCTCACCTCGATCCTCGATACGCTCAAGCAGTACCGCTGCCTCTCGGCCGTGAAGGACCTCCTCAGCCTGCTGATCCTCTACAAGCACGGCGGCTACTACTTCGACACCACCACCGCGCTGGTGGCGGAGGACCTCGCGACGATCCCCCCGCAGCTCGTGGCGCACGACGAGTTTCGGATCGCGCGCACCAAGACGGGCGGCCTGTTCTACTTCGACCCCGACGACCGCTCGCTCGCGGGCACGCTGTGCGCCAACACCAACCCCGGCTGGAGGAACCGGCAGGGGGTGGTGCATACGCACGGCTGCGACGTGTGGGCGATGTACGCGCCGCCTGGCCACAAGGCGATCCGCACCATGATCGACTCGTACATCGAGCGCGCGCAGGCGCTCGGGCTCGACCAGCACAACCGCGAGATCCCGATCACCGAGACCCAGTTCGACGTCCTGGTCAACTTCAACCCGAACTGGGCACAGCTGAGGACGATCCACCAGATCCTCACCGAGGACTGGGAGGGCACCGAGAACGATGAGGCCGCCCCCAAGAAGTGGCGCAACCACGTCATCGGGCAACTGATCATCTGCGCCGTCCAGGAGGGGATCTACACGTACTTCAAGAAGAAGAAGAAGTGGAAGGCGTTCGACCCGGACGAGCACCCGAGCTACATGTGGGCCACCTCCGAACCCACGCAAGAGCAGACGGACGAGCACCACATCCAAGGGCTCCTGGCCGACCTCGGGCTCGGCAAGCAGCACGCGGGGAGCTGGCGGGTACAGGGCGCGAACGCCTGAGCGTCCGGCGGGACCTGGCAGCGCTCGCGCGAGGTCGCGTCCGCCGACTCGAAGGCGCGCCGCACGACGACGAGGAGGAGAGCGGGCGCGCGCTCGGCGCTGGCCGAGGCTCCGGCTACGCTACATGGAGTCCAGGATCCTGCGCTTGACCTCCCCGAACTCCTCGGGCTCGATCAGCCCCTTGTCGAGCAGCGCCTTGAGCCGCTCGAGCCGGGTGATCGGGTCCTCCTGCGGCTCGGGGGCGGCGGCCGGGGCGCCCTCCTTCGCCTCGGCCGCGGCCGCCTCGGCCATCTGCCGGGCCTTGGGGTCGCGGGCGCGCGAGGGGTCGAACTGCTGCTTGGCCCGCTTCAACGAGTCGCGGTACAGGTCCTTGATCTGCTCGTCGGAGAGCTGGCCCTGGTTGGCGAAGTAGATCCGCGCGATCGTCCCGATCGCGATCGTCGAGCCGTACATGAAGGGCGCCCCGATCAGCCCGCCCAGGCCCGGCAGGATCACCTTCGCGGCCGTCGTCGCGATCCGGCTGCCGATCAGCGACAGGCCGACCGTGCCGCCGATCTTGAGGATCAGCTTCTCGGCCGTGTCGCGCGTCATGTCGACCCCGTAGACGTTCCCGATCGCGACCACCATGCCCACGTGGAGCGGCATGACCGCGAGCACCTCGCTCAGCGGGATCGGGAAGATCGTCAGCGCCGCCGCCGCGTAGCCGCACTTCTCGGCGATGTCTCGCGCGGCCGCCTCGCGCTGAGCCTCGCTCTCGTACGAGGCCCCGCCGCCGAGGAACCCCTCGAACATGTCCTGCAGGCCCATGCGCCCTCCTGTCCGTTCAGCGCGGCCCGATCATAGCCGCCCCGCTGGATCAAACTCGCGCGGCGGGCGCAAGGGCATCTCGGCCCAGAGGCGACCCTCGGCGCCTTTGACGAAAGCTCACGGACACGACCACGCTCGACTCGCGCCGGCAGAAGCGTTACTTAGGAGGGGGTGGGCAGGGCAGGCGGAGTCGATACGTGACGGCGCTGACTCCTACCCCCGGGACGCGCACGCTGCCGTGGTTGGCGCGGGCGGCGGTCGAGCGCGGCCTGCTCGACCAGCGCGCCGTGCGGGCCGCGGCCGAGGCGCTGCTCGAGCAGCCAGGGCGCTCGCTCCTCGACGTGCTCGACCTCGAGGGGTCGGAGCGCGCGGCGCTGATCGCGCGGCTGATCGCCGCCGCGCCCGACCTGCAACGCGCCGCAGCCGAGCAGGCGCTCACCCGCTGGGCGCGCCACGACCCCGCCCGCGCCCAGGCCGTCGCGCGGGCCCGCGCCCGCGCCGCGGACGACCGTCCGGGCACCGCGCTGTGGCGCGCCCTGGCCGAGGAGCCTGCGCTCGGGCTGCCCGAGGACGAGCTGACCGCGCGCGGCCGCTACCGCTGCCCCGCCTGCACCCTCGAGCTCGACCTGCCCCCGATCCTGATCCCGCACGTGCAGACCTGCCTGGGCTGCGGCCTGGTGATCGAGCCCGCCCTCGACGTGGGCTGGGACACCGTGGTCGGGCTGCGCCCCGATCGCCTGGCTCCGGCGGCCCCCCCCGAGGACCAGCGCCGCCTCATGGACGAGGCGGTCGCGCGCTGGGCGATCGCGCAGGCCGGCGTCGAGCCCACCGAGGTCGACGTCGCCCGCGCCGAGGCCGCGGGGGAGCCGCTCCACCAGGTGCTGGTCGGGCGCGGCAGCCTGGACTGGCGCGCCGCCGAGCAGCTCGCGGTCTCCGACGAGGCCGAGATCGCCTGCGAGAGCTGCGGGGTCGGCTACCTGCTGCCGCGCGCCCTGCACGACCTCGCGCTCTCGTGCCGCTGCCCCGCCTGCGCGCTCCTCGTCGGCGGCGGCGAGAAGACGGTGGCGACCAGCCGTGACGGCGAGCCCGCCGCGCCGGCGCCCGAGCCGTCGCGGATCGACCGGGCCGGGCGCACGGTCGGCCCCTACAAGCTCGAGCACCTGCTCGGCCGCGGCGGCATGGGCGACGTCTACGCGGCCGTCGGCCCCGCCGGCGAGCCGGTCGCGCTCAAGCTGCTGGCGATCGCGCAGGCGGAGGAGGTCGACCTCAAGCGATTCGAGCGCGAGGGGGCGGTCCTCGAGGGGCTGCGCCACGAGAACCTCGTCACCCCGCTCGCCCACGGGGTCGACCCGCAGAGCGGGCTGCCGTACATCGCGCTCGAGCGGGTGCGCGGGCGCGACCTGCGCTCGATCCTCAACGAGCGCCCCGTCCCGCGCCTCAGCATCGAGGAGGGCGTGTGGGTGCTCCACGGCTGCGCGCGCGGCCTCGCCGCCGCGCACACCGCCGGCGTGATCCACCGCGACGTGAAGCCGGCCAACGTGCTCACGACCAGCGCGGGCGACGTCAAGCTGACCGACTTTGGGATCGCGCTCTCGGCCGACGCCTCGGTCCGCCTCACGGCCGAGGACGAGATCGTCGGTACACCGCAGTACATTCCGCCCGAGGTGGTCGAGGGCAGCGACTGGACCCCCGCGGCCGACATGTACGCGCTCGGCTCCTTCGCCTTCCGCGTGCTCACCGGCCGCCCGCTGTTCGAGCACGACCGCCCGGTCGACGTGATCTACGCCCACCTGCACGAGCGCCCGCCGCGCCTGCGCGACCTGCTGCCGGGCGCCCCCGCGCCGATCGCCGAGCTGGTCGACCGCCTCCTCTCCAAGCGCGCGGCCGAGCGGCCCACGGCCGCCGAGCTCGCCGAGGCGCTCACGCCGCTGCTCCCGCCGCAAGAGGCGCTGGCGCGCCTCGCGGCGCAGGCCGACGAGGGCGAGGAGACCCCGCCCGAGGCGCTGATGCGGGGCGCGTTCCGCCCCGGCCAGACGTTCCACCACTTCCGCCTCGACGAGGAGCTCGGGCGCGGCGGAATGGGCGTGGTCTACCGCGCCTTCCACCACGGGCTGCGCCGCGACGTCGCGCTCAAGGTCCTGCTCTCGGGCGCGGTCGCGAGCGAGGAGGAGCGCCGCCGGTTCCTGCGCGAGGCCGAGGCCGCGGGCGCGCTCAACCACCCCAACCTCGTGCGCGTGCTCGACGCCGGGCAGCACCGCGGCGTCTACTTCCTGTGCATGGACTACGTGCGGGGCGCCCGCCTGGGCGACCACCGCCGCGGCCGTCCACGCGACCTCGCCGAGCTGCACGAGCTGCTCGGCCTGTTCGTGAAGGTGTGCGACGGCGTGCAGCACGCCCACGCGCAGGGGATCGTCCACCGCGACCTCAAGCCGGACAACATCATCGTCGGCCAGGACGGCGAGCCGCACGTCCTCGACTTCGGGATCGCCAAGAAGCTCGACCTCGAGGAGGACGGCGCCGGCACGCTGACCACCGAGGGCGACGTCCTCGGCACGCTGCGCTACATGCCGCCCGAGCAGGCCGCGGGCGAGGTGAGCAAGGTCGACGTCCGCAGCGACGTCTACGCCCTGGGCTCGATCCTGTACGAGCTCGCCTGCGGCGAGACGCCGTTCGGCGGCTCGATCCGCGAGCAGCTCCACCAGATCCTGATGACCGAGCCGCGCCCGCCCGGCCTGGTCCAGCGCCGGTTCGGGCTGCCGTGGGAGCTCGACGCGATCGCGCTCAAGGCGCTGGAGAAAGACCGCGACGAGCGCTATCAGTCGGTGATCGAGCTGCGCCGCGACGTCGAGCGCTACCTCGAGGGGCGCCCGATCACGGCGCGCCAGGCCAGCCTCGGCTACCGGATGCGCAAGTGGCTGGTGCGCAACCGCTGGAGCGTGACGACCGCCGCGGCGCTCCTGCTCGGGACGGCGGCCCTGATCGGGTCGTGGGCCTGGGAGCGGGTCAAGACCGAGCGGGCGCGCGTGGCCGCGATCACGGGCGACGCGCGCGAGGGGTGGCGCCAGTTCGCGCTCGACCGCTACGACGAGGCGCACACCCGGTTCAAGTTCGCCTACGACCGCGCCACCGCCGAGGACCTGCTCCCGCTCCCGCCGGGCGGCCTGCCGATCCCGCCCGACGTCTACGACGCGCTGCCGGGCGAGCAGCAGGCCTCGCCCTTCCTCACCAAGCACCGCCTCGCCACCTGGCTGGGGCTCGCCCGCCGTCGGCTCGACCTGCTGCAGGCCTACCGCCAGGCCGATCGGGCGCGCGTGCGCCTGCGGCAGTTCCAGGAGCGGCTCGACGAGGGCGAGACGGACGTGGCCGCGGAGAGCCTCGACGAGGCGCGCCGCGCCGCGCAGGCCGCCCTCGAGCTGGTGCCGCGCGACGAGGACCTGCTCCAGCTCAACGCGCGGATCGCGCAGGAGTTCTTGGGCCTGGCGCGCGCGCGGCTGGCGGAGCACGACGCGCTCGCGGCCGACGCGCTCGACCGGCGCCAGGACGCGCTCGACGAGGCGCGCCGCCACCTCGACCAGGCCGCCGCGCTCGACCGCGGCAGCGAGGAGGTCCGCGCCGAGCAGCTCCGCACCGAGCGGGCCGCCGACCAGCTCCGCCTCGACCGTGACCGGCAGCAGCGGCTGGCGCAGGCGCGCCAGCGGCTCGCGCAGGCGGCCGAGACCGAGGCGGCGGCCGCCGCCGCGCTGGCCCAGGCCGCCGCCGCGCCCGAGGACTCCGAGGCCGCCGCGGCCGCGACCCGGCTCGCCGAGGAGCACCTCGGCCAGGCCGCGTTCCTGCTCACCGAGGCGCTCGCGTTCCACCCCGAGTCCCGGGAGGGGCAGCTCGCGGTGACGCGCGTCCGGCTCGCGCAGGCCGAGCTGCTGCTCGGGCAGGGCCGCCACGAGGTCGCGGCCGACCGGCTGCGCTACGCGCGGATCTACGGCCACCTGCCCGAGCGGGTCGCGGCGCTCGAGGAGCGGCTGCGCGCGGCGAGCGAGTCGGCCCGCGACTTCGCGCGCTACCGCCGCGAGGCGGACGATCACCTGGCGGCGGGACGGCACGCCAAGGCGCGCGACGCCTACGCCGCGGCGCTGCGGGCCATGAACGACCCGGCCGTGCGCCGCCGCCACGCGCTCGCGCTCGCGCTGGCCGAGGCGGACGAGGCGCACGCCTCGGGCGACCTCGCGGGCGAGCGGCGGGCGCTGCGGCGGGCGCGCCCGCTCCACGACGCGCCGGCGACGCTCGACCCCAAGATCGCGCGGCTGGAGCGGCTGCTGTACGAGAAGGCGCTCGGGGCGGCCGACCAGGCAGCCGCCGCGGCCGAGGCGCGCGGCGGCGGCTGGACCGCCGTGGCCGGGCGCTACGAGGCGGCCCTCGCCTTCCGCCCCGAGGGGGCCGAGGCGCTGCGGGGCCGCGCCGACGCGCTGGCGCGCGCGGCCTGCCCGCCCGACATGGTGCTGGTCAGCGTGCCCGCCCGCCTGCTCGGGGAGGCGCGCGCCAGCGACGCGCGCTTCTACGTCGACCGCGACGAGGTCACGCACGAGCGCTTCGCCGCCTTCGCGCAGGACGGCGGCTACTCCCGGCGCGAGCTGTGGAGCGAGGCGGGCTGGGCCGCGCGGGCGCGGCTGGTCGACGGCACCGGGCAGCCCGGTCCGAGCGGCTGGAGCAAGGGGCGCCCCCAGGCCGGGAGCGAGGCGCTGCCCGTGACGGGCGTCTCGTTCCACGAGGCGGCGGCGTTCGCGCGCTGGGCGAAGCGCCGCCTCCCGACCGAGCGGGAGTGGCTGCTCGTGGCCTGCCTCGACCCCGGCACGGGTCGCCGCCGCCGCTACCCCTGGGGCGACGAGCCGCCGAGCGGCCTCCCCGACGGGCCGCGCGCCGCCGGGGCCGACGAGCGGGACACCAGCCCGTTCGGCGCGCGCGACCTCGCGCTCAACGTCTCCGAGTGGCTGGCCGAGGGCGCGGTCCGCGGCCTCTCGTTCCGCGCCTACGCCCACGACCTCGAGGGCGGGCTGCTGGCCTGGGTCAAGCGGCCCGCCCCCGTCTACCGCGACGCGGCGCTCGGCTTCCGCTGCGCCGCCGACGTCCCCCCGCCCCCGCCCCTGCGCCTCCAGGAGGATCGCTGATGCGTCTCGCCCTCGGGCCGTGCCTCGTGCTCGGCGCGCTCGCCCTCGGCGGGTGCCGCACCGGCGGCGTGCCGGCCCCCACCCCCGTGCGCGAGGCGGTCCGGGCCGCGCCGGCCTTGAGCGCCGTCGGCCAGGGCGAGCCGCTGCCGCTCCGGCTCGGCGTCCTCCCGGTCGTGGCCGACTACGACCCGACGGCCGTGGCGCCGCCCGGCGACGCCACGCGACGCGCCGTCGCGCCCGACCTCGACGCCCTGCGCGCCGACGCGGTGGCGGCGATCGAGGCGCTCGGCCTGTTCGCCCGCGTGGCCCCGCGCGGCGGACCCGAGCAGGACGCGGCCGCGCTCGACGAGCTCGCCTGGCGCGAGGGCGACGACCTCGTGCTCGAGCTGGTGGTCAAGGCCTACCACCAGGAGTACCTCGGCCACGTCAACTCGCTGTGGTGGTTCCTCAACTACACGCTCTGGGTGTGGCCCGGCTACTTCGTCCCCGTCGACCGCTACGGGGTCGGGCTCGAGCTGCACGCGCGGCTGCGCGGGGTCCAGCCCGAGGCGCCGCCGGTGTTCGAGGCGGTCTACCGCGTCTCGCCGGCCGAGACCGCGCAGGAGCACACCCCGTTCGACCGCGAGCTGGCGGGCTTCCTCGACGTGGGCGCGCTGTGGAACGTGGAGACCTCGCTGGAGGAGTCGAACTGGCGGGCGATCGAGCGCAACGTGGCGCCCCACGCCCGCCGGCGCGCGCTGCTCGCGCTGCTCCACGACCTCGCCGAGCGTGTGGCCGCGCCGCTGCGCGGCGACGACCCGCGCGCGCGCGAGCGGGTGCTCGCCAGCCTGCGCAAGCGGTTCGCGGTCGTGGTCGGGGTGACCGGCTACGCCGACCCGCGCCTGGGGAGCGCGCCCCACGGCGCCGAGGACGCGGCGCGGGTGGCCGAGCTCCTCGCCAGCCCGCGCGGCGGCGGGCTGGTGGCCGGTCGCGACCTCCACCTGCTCGCGGGGGAGGCCGCCCCCCGCGCGGACGTGCTGGCCTCGATCGCCGCGGTCGCCTCGCTCGCGGCCCCCACCGACGAGCTGTTGGTGTACCTCGCCGGACGCGGCGCCACGGTCCCGCGCGAGGAGGACGGGCGAGGGGTCCCGGTGTTCCTGCCGCACGACGCGCGGGCCGACGACCTCCTCGCGAGCGG
>CAZMSZ010000009.1:26314-28051 GCA_964569055.1 uncultured Planctomycetota bacterium
CTGTTCACCCAGGCGCTCCTGAGCGGCCTGCGCGGCGCGGCGGACGCGCTCGGCGACGGGCGAGTCGAGCTGGCCGAGCTGCGCGACTACCTCGCGCTCGAGGTCCCGAGCCGCGCCGGGCTGGAGGGCTTCGAGCAGGTGCCGCTCGCGGTCGGGATCGCGCCCACCAGGAGCGCGCCCGACGACGGTGAGGGCGAGGACGCGCCGGCGCCGGTGCAGTGGGGGATCGCGTGGCCGCGCTGAGGGGCTCCGCCCCGAACGAGCTGAGCTCGATCGTGAACCGTTCTCTCGCCAGGGCTCGCGCCGGGGCCGGCCCCGCGCTGGCCCGCGATCTGCTGACGACGCGCCGCGCGGGGAGGTCTGCATGAAGAGCCTGAGTCGGGGCGCGGCGCCCACCTTCGCGGCGCTGCTGCCGCTCGTGCTCACCGGCTGCGGCTACCTCGCCGCCGCGGGCGCCGGCGGCGTGCTGGGGGTGCAGGGCGGCAGCTCGCGCAAGGTGGTGTTCGCGAGCAACGCCGACCTGGTGCTGGCGCGCGGCCCGTTCGACCCGGGCGACAGCCTGGAGGGCAAGGCCGCCGTCGACCTGGTGATCGCGCAGTTCCGCTTCAACGCCACCAACTCCAGCACGCTCGAGGCACTGACCCTCACGGCCTCGGGGACCGGCGACGACGCGGCGCTCACCAACGTGCGCCTGGTGCTCGACGACGACGGCGACGGGCAGGTCGACGCCGGCGAGCCCGAGCTCGCGCCGCCCGGGACCTTCGCCGAGGACGACGGCGAGCTGCGGCTGGACGACCTCGCGCTCACGTTCACGGGCGGCGACTCGCGCGACCTGCTGGTGGTGGCCGACCTCCCCGCCGGGGCCGTGGACGGCCAGACGTTCCAGGTCGAGATCGCCGGGCCGCTCGCGGTGCGGGCGACCACGACCGTCACCGGCAAGCGCGAGCGCGTGCCGGTGTTCGGGGCGCCGCTGCGGAGCGGGGTCAAGCAGATCAGCCCCACCGGCAGCCTGAGCCTGTTCCTGGGCCCCAACCCGCCCGCGGATCGGACCGTGTTCGCCAACGCGGACGACGAGGAGGTGCTGCAGCTCGACCTGCGCGCCTCGAGCGTGGAGCCGCTGCGCGTGGACGCGCTCACGCTGCGCGCCTCGGGCAGCGGCAACGACGGCGCCGCGCGCGCCGACCTCTACCTCGACGTCGACAGCGACGGCGTGGTCGACCCGCTGGTCGACCTCCCGCTGGCGCTCAACGAGGTGGCGACAGGGGACGACGGCGCGTTCGAGTTCACCAGCCTGGGCCAGGCGCTCAACGCGCGCGAGGTGGTGCGCTGGCTGGTGGTCCTCTCCTTCGGCGCCCCCCCCGGCGACGCCGAGACGTTCCGGGTCGACCTCGGCGCCAACGGCGACGTGACCGCGGTCGGCCTCAGCTCGAGCGCGCCGATCGCCGTGAGCGGCGCCCCGCTCGCGGGCGCCACGCTCACGGTCCGCGACGCCACGCTCCAGGTCGGCCCGGGCACGGCGGTGCTGCCCATGCCGGCCAGCGCCACCCCGGGCACGGGGCTGGTCCCCATGCTGCAGCTCTCGCTCACCGCCGGCCCCGCCGAGCCGGTCACGATCACCGAGCTCACGATCGAGGGGAGCGGCAGCGGCGACGAGTCGTCGGGGGTGCAGGCCCGCCTGGTGCGCGACCTCGACGGCAACGGCCTGATCGACCCCGGCAGCGAGCTCCCCGCCTTCGC
>CAZMSZ010000009.1:28151-31387 GCA_964569055.1 uncultured Planctomycetota bacterium
TCGGGCCTCGACGTGACCCTCACCACCAGCCCCGCCAGCGGCGGCGCGCTCACGATCGCGGGCTCGGTGGCGCTCTCCGGCCCGGCCGCGGGGGCGCTGACCCGCTTCGCCAACGCCACCGACGTGGTCGCGCTCGAGGCGATCCTCACGGCCGGCGCGGGCGAGGCGGTCAATGTCACACAGCTCGTGCTCACGCCGAGCGGCACCGGGAACGACGCCACGGACCTGGCGTTCGAGGTGTACCAGGACGGCGGTGTGCTGGGCACGTTCGACGGCGGCGACACCCTGCGCGCGAGCGGAACCTTCGCGACCAACGATCAGACCGCCACGGTCGCGCTGAGCGGCGTCACGGCCCCGGCTGGCGGGAGTACGCGCCTGTGGGTCGTGTACGACTTCAACGGGCAGGCGAGCGACGGCGAGACGTTCCGCGTGGCCCTCACGCCGGGCGGCGTGAGCGCCGAGGGCGCGTCGAGCGGGCTGCCGCTGACCGCGACCGGCTCGGCCTTGACTGGGAGCGCGATCACGGTGCGCGCGCCGACGCTCACGGTCGCGCTCGGCGCGCAGAGTCCGGGGGCGAGCACTCCGTTCCGGACCCAGGCCGACGTCGAGGTGCTCCAGGCCCGCCTGATCGCAGGCTCGGCCGAGGCAGTCGAGGTGAGCGAACTGCGCTTCGAGGCGCTCGGGACGCTCGACGCGACGTCCGGGGTCACGGCGATCGCGCTCTACGTCGACGACGGCAACGGCGTCTACGATGGCTTCGAGTCGCAGCTCGGGGCGACGGTCGTCGGCGGTTTCGACGCCACCTCGCCTGCCTCCACGACCTTCACGCTCGCCGCGGGCGAACTGGAGATCCCAGCAGGTCAGGGGCGAGACGTGTTGCTGGTCGTGTCGTTCGGCGGCACCGCACAGGAAGGCGACTCGTTCTCGGCCCGGCTGCTCGCGACCGGCGTCACAGCGATCGGTGAGACCAGCCTGTTGGCGGTCTCGGCGGGCGGCGCGGGCGCTAGCGGGGCCGTCCAGACGCTGGCCGAGTCGGAGGTCCACCCGAGCAACTCCACCGTCGACGTGAACCCCCTCACCAAGCAAGTCGACGCGGGCGGTCTCCCGATCACCGTGACGGTCAAAGACGGATCGGGAAGCCCCATGGCGGGCCAGGCGGTGTTCCTCCTGGCAACAGGAGTGAACGATAGCGACGACATCGACCAGCCCGTCGGCTTGACCGGCGCCGACGGGATCGCGACGGGGAACATCGACTCGTCGGTGGACGGGGACAAGACGATTACGGTCATCGTCAACCCCGGCCCGAATCAGGTGGTGCTGAGCGCCACGCCCACGGTCACGTTCACCCCCGTCGTCGTGGGCCAGGAACCGGACGTCCTCGTCAGCCAGGCTGTGGTGTGGCGCAGCGCCGCACGCGCGCTGCCCGGTGAGTCGGACGTCGAGGCGCTCCAGCTGCGCCTCACCGAGCGAGCGGGAACGTTGGTCGACATCGAAGCGATCACGCTCACTCCCCCGCAGCTGACGGGGGCAGTGGACGACGTGGACATCGTCGCCTTGCGCCTCTGGCGCGACGTCGCTCCTCTGGGCGTGCGCGACGAGGGCGACACCCAGCTCGGGATCGCGGCGTTCCCGGCCGACGACTCCTCGGTCACCTTCAGCCTCGCTCGCGCTGTGAGCGTGCCCGCGAGCGGGACGCTCGATCTGCTCGTGACGTTCGACCTCGCCGCCGGGATCGCGCCCGGCGCCGACATGCAGGTCGGCGTGCTGCTCCCCGGCGACGTGGAGCTCGTGTTCGGCGCAAGCACGCCCGCGACGCCCACCCTCGAAGGACTGGTCCAGGGACCGCTGGTGACGATCGTCCCGGCCTTCGACGCGCCCACGTCCGACACGCTCGCCGTCGCCCAGCCCGTCGTCGCGCTCGCCACCGGCGAGCTCAGCGGCGGAGGGGACCTCGATTACGCCGCCCTCCTCGCTAACGGCCAGGTCGAGGTGCGGGCGGGCGGCGGCGACGGCACGTTCGCCGCCGGCCCCGTGCTCGACCCGGCCGGCGTGCAGAGCGGCCCCGCGGCGCTCGCCCTGGGCGACCTCGATCGGGACGGGCTCCTGGACGTGGTGGCCGCCTACGCGACCGCCGTCACCGTTTGGCGTCAGGACGCCGGCAATCCCGGTCTCTTCCTGGCGGGCGCCGACACGGCCGTCACGGGCGCCTCGGCCCTCTCCGACCTGCTGCTGCTCGACTACGACCGCGACGGCGACCTCGACGTGCTCGTCGCGGACGGCGGCGGGACGGACGTGTTCGGCCTCGAAGGCGACGGCGCCGGCGGCCTGGCCGGAGCGGCCGCGATCCCCGGCGGGTTCGGGGCCGCGCCGCTCGACCTCGCCGCGGCCGACCTCGACCTCGACGGCGAGCTCGACCTCGTGGTGCGGCTCGACGGCGCAGTGTGGGTCGCCCCGGCGAGCGGCGGGTTCTTCGCGGCGCCGAGCGTGGCGGCCGCGGTGGCCGGCGGCGCAGGCGACCTCCTCGCGGGCGACCTCGATCGCGACGCGACCCCCGACGCGGCGACGATCGGGACCGGTGACGAGTTGAGCGTCCTCGCCGGCGGCGGCGGGACCGTCGCGCTCGACGATCAGGGCGAGACCGCGCCCAGCCCGCTCACCTCCACGGGCGCCCGGCGTGCGGCCTTCGCCGACTGGGACCGCGACGGCAAGCTGGACCTCGCGGTGAGCCACCAGGGCCTCGACGGCCTGGTGCTCGCCCCCGGTCAGGGGCGGCTCACGGCGCCGTTCGCGCAGCCGCTGGCCGGCGAGATCACCGGGTTGGTGCAGGACCCGGGCCCGGTGGCGGTCGGCGACATCGACCGCGATGGCGACCCCGACCTGCTCGTGGGCTCGACCGCCGCGAACGAGGTCTCGGTCCTGCTCCGCGAGGGGACCGGCGGTGGCCTCGGGCCGGCCAGCTTCCGCTTCGCGGTCCGGACGGTCGACTCGGTGAGCTGGGCCCTGACCCCCTTGGGCGTGGCCGCGGGGGATGTCGACCTCGACGGCTCTCCCGACTTCGTGTTGTGCGGCAGCGACGGCGCGACGACCCACGCCTACAAGGTGTTCCTCAACGCCGGCAACGGCAGCGGCTGGGTCGCGCAGGCCGACCAGGCGCTCACCGACGAACCCGCTCGAGTGGCGCTGGCCGACCTCGATCGCGACGGCGACCCCGACCTCGTGCTCAGCTACGCCGACGG
>CAZMSZ010000009.1:31487-41061 GCA_964569055.1 uncultured Planctomycetota bacterium
ACCCAACCTGAGCTGGTTGCAGCCCCCTGGCGGCGCTGCCATCGTCCCTTCGGTCGGAAGGGCGGGCCTACATGCTGGGAAGCGCATCAGGCAGGTTGCACCGCTCGATCGCAGCGTTCTGCTGCGTCGCGCTGGTCGCCTGCGACCCGCCAACCGGGTCGTCCTCGTCTGGGTCTACCGAAGCCGAAGAGCCCGCGCCGGTCACGGAGACCACGCCCGAGCCGACGGTGGAGGAGCCGGTCGTCGAGGAGGAGGAGCCGGCCCCCGAGCCCGAACCGATCGTCGAGCCTTGCGCCGCGGTCCCGGTCACCGGGCAGGTCCTCGCGGAGGCGCTCGGCGACGACGGCGACCTGCAGGCTGGGTTCGCCTGGCCCTCGCCGCGGTTCGAGCTCGACTCGACCGGACAGGTCGTCACCGATCACCTGACCGGGCTGCAGTGGACGCGCAGCGGCCTGACCTCGACGACCAAGCTGAACTGGGAGGCGGCGCTCGCCTTCGTCGACGGACTGGCGGTCGCCGAGCTCGACGACTGGCGGCTGCCCAACATCAACGAGCTGGAGAGCCTGGTCGACTACGGCGCCTCGTTCCCCACGCTCTCCAGCGACGCGCCGTTCGTGGACATGCAGTTCTCGTTCGGGTTGGAGAGCTCGAGCGCCTACTGGACGTCGACGTCGGTGCTCGACTCGACCGGCCTGCCCAGCCGGCGACTCATCAAGTCGTTCGGGACCGGCCGCACGTTCGGCCCCGCGACCAACGCCACCCACTGGGTGCTGGCCTGCCGCGGCGACGGGACCGGCGGCGCCGTCCGGCTGCCGCGGACCGGGTGGACGATCTCCAACGCCAACGCGGGGGGCGACGACGGCGACCTGCAGATGGGGCTCGCCTGGCCCGAGCCGCGCTTCACCGTGCACGGCGACGGCACCGTCACCGACGAGCTGACCGGCCTCATGTGGACCGAGCGCGCCGACCTCGAGGCGCCCCTCAACTGGCAGGCCGCCCTGGACGCCGTGGCGGCGGGGAACGCCGACGCGCTGTTCGGCTACGACGACTGGCGGCTCCCCAACGCGCGCGAGCTGCGCAGCCTGGTCGACTACAGCCGCATGCAGGCGCCCCTCCCGCCGGGGCACCCGTTCGACGGGGTCTCCTTCATCTACTGGACCTCGACCAGCCTGGCCGCGGACCCCGCGAGCGCGGCGGTCGTCTCGTTCGACCTCGCGAGCGACGTGCGCTCGTTCGACTCGAAGGGGATCACCTACGGGCTGTGGCGCGTCCGTGGGGTCACGCGCACCGAGCGGGTCCTCCCGGGCGAGGACCCCGAGGATCCCCCGGGCGGCGAGGACCCGCAGGATCCGCCCGGTGACGAGGACCCCGAGGATCCCCCCGGCGGTGAGGACCCCGAGGATCCCCCCGGCGGTGAGGATCCCGAGGATCCCCCCGGCGAAGAGGACCCCGAGGATCCGCCGGTGTGCGCGATCCAGCACAGCGCGGTCTCGATCCGGGTCGAGGTCCGCTGGGTGCCGAACCACAAGCTCGTGGACGTGACCTACCTGGTCGACATCCCCGACGACCTCGACGTGGTCTCGGTGCGCCTGGTCTCGGTGACCTCGAACGAGCCGGAGAACGGCCACGGCGACGGCAACACCGCCTGCGACTGGCAGCAGACCGACGACGGCCACCTGCTCCTGCGCGCCGAGCGCTCCGGCAAGGGCTCGGGCCGGGTCTACACGGTCACGGCCGAGCTGACCCTGGCTTGCGGTCACGTGATCCCGGCCGTGGGCCAGCTCGTGATCCCGCACGACAACGGCCACGGCGGCGGCGGGCACGGCGGTGGTGGTCACGATCAGGGCGACGACGACGACTGCGACGACGACGACCACGGGCACCACGGTGGCCACGGGCACCACGGCCACGGCCACGGCCACCACGGCCACGGCCACTAGGCCGCGGATATCGTTCAGCTCTTGCTCTCCGCTGACGCTGGGCGACAGCGGTCTGTGCTGAGCAGGGCAAGGTAGGGGACGACAAGAGAGATCCGGACGTACCGGCCGCCGTAAGGCATATTGGCCGGCATGGAATGGATCGCCCTGCTCGTCGCGGCGCTGTTCGCCCTGCTCGGCGTCGGCTGCTTGATCCTGGTGGCGGTGGGGCTGCCGGGGACCTGGATCCTGCTCGCCCTGGCCCTGGTGGTCGAGCTGAGCGACCGCGCCTACGCGCAATCGCCCGAGCCGCAGACCTTCGGGTGGTGGCTGCTGATCGCCTGCCTGGCGCTCGCCCTGTTCGGTGAGCTGCTCGAGTTCCTGGCCGGAGCCGCCGGGACCAAGGTGGGCGGCGGCAGCCGGCGCGGCATGGTGGGCGCGATCGTGGGCGGGATCCTGGGCGCGATCCTGCTGACGCCGGTGATCCCGGTCCCGCTGGTCGGGACCCTGGTGGGCGCGCTGATCGGGACGTTCTGCGGCGCGCTCGTCGCCGAGCGGACCCGCCCCGACCGGCGGCGCCCCAGCCCGGTGGCCCCCGTCCCGGCTCCCGTCGGAGCGTCGGGCGCGGAGGTGGTCGCGGTCGGCGACGCGGCCGATCCGGCGCTGCCCGCCGCGCCCGAGCCCGGCCGCGACCTCGGCTGGGGCCCCGACCTCAAGGCGGCGCTCGGCGCGACCACGGGCCGCCTGCTCGGGACGATCGGCAAGCTGGCGGTCGGCGTCGCGATCTGGATCGCCCTCAGCGTGGCGGCCTTCTGGCCGTGAGCGTCGCCGCGCCCGCTGCGGCGGGTCAGCGCCTCGGGTAGGGTCACGGCCTCTCGAGAGGAGGCCCCGTGACGCTCCGCCGCCCGCTGCTCGTGTCCGCGCTGGTGCTCGCCGCGTCCGCCGCGGCGCTGGCCGCGCCCTCCGCCCGACGCCTGTTCGCGCGCGGGGAGCCGGTCGCCTGGGAGACGGTCGCCGCGCGCGCTTGCCAGGCGCGCCTGGTGTTCGTGGGCGAGGAGCACGGCCGCCGCGAGCACCACCTGCTACAGCGCGACCTACTGGCCCACATGGCGAGCGCGGGCCCGGTGCTCCTCGGCTGCGAGTACTTCCCGCGCAGCCTCCAGCCCGTGCTCGACCGGTTCAACGCCGGCGAGCTCGACCTCGACGAGCTCCCCGAGGCGGTCGGCTGGCGCGAGGTGTGGAACCACGACTGGGAGGCGTACCGCCCGCTGTTCGCGCTATGCCAGGAGCGTCGGATCCCGGTGATCGCGCTCAACGCCGAGCGCGAGCTGGTGCGGCGCGTGCGCAAGGTCGGGCTCGAGGGGCTCGAGCTCGCCGAGCGCGCCCGCCTGCCGCGGCTCGACCTCGACCACCCCGCGCACCGCGAGCGCGTGATCGCGCAGCTCCAGCAGGTCCACCCCATGCCCGAGCCCATGCGCGAGCGCTACTACCAGGCGTTCACCGTGTGGGACGAGGTCATGGCGGACTCGGTGTGCGAGGCGTTCTTGCGCGACCGCCGCCCCGACCTCCGCATGCTCGTGGTCGCGGGGCGCGCCCACATCGAAGGGGGCGGGACCGGGATCCCCGACCGGGTCACCCGTCGCCTCCCGCTGGCGCGCCTGACGGTGGTGTGCGGCGAGGCCCGCCCGGGCGACGGCGACGTGATCCTCGCGCCGCCCCTGCGCGAAGGCGGCGCCTGGTACTGAGCTCGGCGCAAACCCCATCCGGTCGCGGCTGCGCGAGCGCGGCGTCGGGCGATCCCCGAGGGCCGCGCCCAGGCGCCGGCCCGCGAGCCGCGGCGGGCGGGGAGCGCACGTTGCGCCGGCGCCCCCGTCCGCGGCATAACTCGGACATGGCCGAGGCGATCGAGTACCGGGGCGAGCCGGTCCCCGTCCGAGTCGGGGCGCGGCAGGTGGTCCAGCTCCCGCCGCGCGCGCTGCGCGTGCGGCTCAGGGGGCTGCTGTTCGACACCAGCCGCACGTTCCTGCTCCCGCGCGCGCTCAACGGGGTGCGCCGGCTCAAGGCGCTGTACGAGCAGTACCCCGGCGCGAGCGTGCTGATCGTGGGGCACGCCGACGCCGCCGGCGCGGCCGCCTACAACCTCACCCTCTCGCGCCAGCGCGCCGAGGCGGTGGGCGCCTTCCTCGCCGATCGGGTCGACGACTGGCTGGCCTGGTACCGCTCGCCCGAGCAGGAGAAGGCCTGGGGCACCCGCGAGGACGAGCACATGCTCTCGGCCCTCGGCGACGCGGACGGGCCGTTCCTGGACGGCGCCGCCGACGATCAGCGCGACGAGACCACGAAGGCCGCCGTGCGGCGGTTCCAGGAGTGGAGCAACCAGGAGCGCGGCACGACCCTGGCCGTGGACGGGATCGCGGGCGAGCACACCCGGCGCGCGCTGATCGCCGCCTACATGGCGCAGGACGGCACCTCGCTCCCGCCCGGGACCACGGTCGCGGTCCACGGCTGCGGCGAGCTCCACCCCGAGGTCGCGACCGCCGACGGGGTGGCCGAGGAGGAGAACCGGCGGGTGGAGGTGTTCCTGTTCGAGGGGCCGATCGAGCCGGCGCCGCAGGAGCGCTGCCCGGCGCCCGGCTGCGCCGAGCACGCGCAGTGGGTCGCGCGGGCGGCCGAGACGATCGACCTGCGCGATCAGCTCCCCGCCCCGCGCGGGCGGACCTTCACGCTCGAGCTGACCGACGACGTCCTCCTCCCCGAGGACGCCGAGCTGGTGGTGCACGGGCTGCCGAGCCCGCTCCGCCTGCGCGCCGCCGAGCACCACGACCCCGAGGCCGGGCGCTACGCGTTCGCGATCCACGACCCGCCGCCCGGCGCCCGCTGCCGCGCGACGCTGGTCTCGACCCAGGCCACGCTGGTGCTGTTCGATCGGGTCGACCTCAGCCGCTACGTGGAGGAGGCGCTCGCCGCGGGCAGCCCGCCGTTCCTGCCGATCGACCTCCCGGACGAGGCGTTCCAGACGCGCGAGGTGCCGACCCCCGAGGAGGAGGCGCTGGGCGAGCAGGCCTTCGTCGGGCCGTTCGAGGACCTGCGCGAGGTGGAGGCGGGGGAGCGCGACTTCCCGCCCCAGCCCGACCGCGCGGGCGCCCTGGACGAGCCGGAGCGGATCAACTGATGGCCGCCCTCCTGCAGATCGTGGTGCGCGACCCCGACCGCCAGGTCGGCAACAAGCCGACGCCCGTGGGCGGTGTGGCCGTGCAGGCGGGCCCGCCCGGCGACGGGGCCGGGAGCGACCTCGACCCCGCGCTCGAGCTCGGGTTGCCGGTGCGCACCGTCGGGGCGGGCGCGTTCGAGGTCGAGCTCGCCGAGGGGAAGGAGCTCGTGGTGCGCCTCCTGCGCGAGGGCTTCCACCCGCTGCAGGTCAGCCTGCGGATCGGGGCGAACCTCGGGTTCGTCCACCGCCAGCCGCTGATCATGCGGCTGGCCCACGCCGGCGTGGAGGAGCGCGAGGGGAAGAAGGTCCGGCGCGCGCTCCTGACCGTCGACTGGCACGCCCCGGCGCAGGAGCTCGTGATGGCGAGCGGGCGCGACGCCATGTTCCACCCCTCGGCCGCGCGCCGGCAGGGCTGGCTGCTCGACCGCGGGCGCGCGCACCGCGGCTGCGTGCTGACGCAGCTCCGCTACGAGAGCGAGCCGAGGGCCGACCCGCCCACCTTCGAGCTCACGATCGAGACGCTCCTGGTCGGCGCCGTGCGCCACCGCCCGTGCGTCATGACCCGGCAGGTCGTCACGGCCGAAGAAGAGAAGAGCGTGTTCGCCGTCTATCAGGCGCTGGCCCGGATCGGGCGCGAGCGGCCGGGCAGCGTGCTCGAGGTCGGGTTCTTGAACCACGCCTACTGGATCGGGCCGGTGCTGCTCAACACGGTCCGCCGCGGCTACGGCTGCTACGGCGCCTGCCCGATCCACGGCGGCCGTCACAAGAACACGCTGTGCCCGGTGCCGCGGCAGGTCGTCGAGCACACCCGTTGGCTGGGCGAGCCCGCGCCGGACCCGAGCGAGCCGGCGGTGAACGTGGGCGTGATCCTGCGCGAGCTGACGTTCGAGCTCGCCGACAGCGAGCGCTGGAGCAACTTCCCCGCCCACGACCTCGGCCACCAGCGCTCGTTCGACCGCGCGAACGGCCAGAACGGCCAGCCGCGCGACCTCGCGCTCCTCGACCGCGACCCGCGCAACACCGACTTCTGCCATCCGGGCATGCTCCTGCAGGCGGGGCCCGTCGGCCCGCCGCGCCTGGTGTCGCTCGACGCGATGCGCGCCGCCTTGCACGAGGACGCCACCCTGCGGGTGTGGGGCTGCAGCAACGGCAGCATGGGCGGGCTGTGGCGCGCCGCCGTCCAGGAGGCGCGCCGGCTCGACGCGCGCGGCCAGCGCTCGCCCAATCGCCTGCTCCGGCTGCGCGCCTTCCACGAGCACGGCGGGGAGTCGGACCTCCACACCTGGGAGGTCCGCCGCCGCGACTTCGAGCTGTGCTGGCTGAGCAACCTGCGCCGCAGCTACGCCCAGGGCCTGGCGGTCGCGCTGGGTCGGCCGTGCTTCGCGGCGGTGCCCGGCACCTGGGCCTGGTTCAAGGACGCGCACCAGACCGGCGCGCTCACGATCCACGCCGGCGTGGCGCGCGCCATGAAGCCGGCCGCGCGCGAGCTCGCCGGGCTGGGCGACCCCGACGAGGGCGGCTTCTACCGGTTCGAGCCCGACTACCACGTGCGCGCCCGCGGGCAGAGGCACCGGGTCCGCCTCACCGTGCTCCTGACCGGGTTCGCCCCGTTCGGCGCCACCGACCGCCCCGAGTTCCCCAAGACCAACGGGGCGGCCGAGGCGGTGAAGCGGGTGATCCCGCTCAACATCGAGTGGGGCGCCGACGTGCCGCCCTGGATCGAGCTCGAGCTGAAGCTCGTCAAGCAGCCGGCGGTGGACGTGGTGTGGACCTGCCCCGCCGCCCGCTCGCCGCACCCGGACCTGGTCCCCAAGGCGGGGCGCCCGCCGTTCGAGGTGAAGGGGAGCGAGGGGATCTCGAAGCTGGCGCAGGAGGTCGACGCCGACCTGGTCGTGATCGTGGGCGAGTCGGGCGCCATGGCCCGGACGGCGGCGGGCGGGGTGCAGCACGCGCGCCTCGAGCTGTTCGCGCGCAACCTCGGGCGCGGGTTCGACGCCGCCTCGCCGGTGGTCGACAACGACGGGTTCGCGCTCGACGCGACGGGCCCGATCTTCCCGGGCGAGCCGGAGGTGCTGCGCACCACGATCCCGCTCCGCGGCTGGGCGCTGGCGCAGTCGGCGCTCAAGAACGTGCGCGCGCTGCGGGTGGAGGAGTTCGCCTCGCGCGACCCGATCGCGAGCGCCGGCGACTTCGTGTGCAACGAGTCGTACTACCGCCTGCTGCTCGACGCGCGCGAGACCGGGCGGTGGGTGTGCATGATCCACGTGCCCGCCACCGAGCGCTGGGAGCGGGTCGGCGACGAGAAGCGCTGGGTGGTGGAGGACCCGCTCTCCCCCGTGCGCGACGACGTGGCCCGCGCGCTGGAGGTCGCGGTCCGCTCGTTCGTCGAGCACATGCTGTGGGGGACCGAGGTCTACGGCCGCCTCGAGAACGAGGCCGCCAGGGCGCGCCTGGCGGCCCTCCAGGCGGCGGGGGTGCGGCCATGAGCGGCCGGCGCGCGGTGGACCTGTTCCTGCACGAGACGGCGGCCCGCCAGCAGATCCGGCTGACGCGCGGCGGGACGACCACGGTCCGGCTGCGGGCCGGCCGCCCGGTGCAGGTCCTCGAGCTCCCCGCGGCGGCGGCCTTCCACGAGGGGAGCGCGGTCCCGCTCCCGCTCGCGCCCGACGGCGGCCCGCTCGACCTCCTGGGCGGGCTGGCCACCCTGCTCGACGCCCTCGAGCGCGGCCCCGCGCGAGAGCTGCTCGTCGCGGCGCACGTCCCCGGCGACGAGGAGGGCGGGTTGAGCCGCGCGCGCGCCCGCGCCGTGGAGGCCTGCCTGCGCGGTGACCGCGCCGCCTTCGGCGCCGCCTGCGCGGAGCGCGCGCTGACCCGCGACTGGCAGCGCGTGCTCGCCTGGACGGCGATCCGCCGCGGGTGGGACTGCGACCCCGGCGCGATCGACGATCACCCCGGCCCGCGCGCGCAGTGCGCCCTGCGCGCGCTGCTCGAGCGCCACGCCGAGGCGAGCGGGGAGACGCTCCCCGAGGCGGACGCGCCGAGCGCGGCCGACTGGGGCGCGCTGCTCGCCGTGTACGACGAGGCGCTGGCGGAGCTGCTCGAGCTCGGGCCGGGCGAGCTCGAGGGGCTGCGCGAGCGGCTGCGACCGGTCCACGCGCCGGTGGGCTGCGGCCCGAGCTGGCCGCTCGACCGGGTGCGGATCGGCAGCTACGCCGGCACGGCCGACGCGCGGGTCGACCTGCTCCTGTTCGAGGCCAAGGACGCCCCGCAGCTCCTCTGCCACGAGGACCCGGACGCGCCCTGCGACTGGAAGCGCTGCGACGTCTACCGCAAGAACAAGTACGTCCGCGAGGAGCTGGCGCCGGTCGCGGCCGAGGACGGGCTGCTCGAGCTGCTGGTCGTGAACGCGCAGCAGCGCCCGCTCGCGAGCCTGGCGGGCGAGCTGATCTTCCCCGACGGCTCGCGCCGCGCCGTGGTGAGCGACGAGCAGGGCGTGATCCGCCAGCGGATCGCGCCGCACACCGAGGCGCGCCTCTCGTTCCCCGAGCTCGACGCGCCGCCGCGCCCGGCTCCGCCGCGACCGACCCCGCCGGGCGCCGCCCCCGAGCCGGTCTCCCTCACGCTCTCGCGCACGCGCGAGGCGACCGACCCGCCCCCCGCGCAGGTCGCGTTCGACACGGTGCTGGAGCTGTTCGCGCAGGCGCACCCCCAGGGGGCGGCGGGGACGGTCACCTGGGCGGTGCAGGGCACCGCGATCGCGCTCGCCGACGGGGACCTGCCCGCCGGCGAGCAGGTGTTCGCGGTCGCGGTGGAGGCCGGCTTCGCGGTCGTGGTGGCGAGCTTCGCCTCGGCCCAGGGCGAGGCCGAGGCGCGCTGGGAGGTGGAGGTCACCGCGCTCACGCCCGCCGAGCCCCCGCCCACACCCGGGCTGCGCGGCCCGGCGGTCCATTCGCCGCGGCACCCCGACCCCGAGCACGAGTGCGACCCGCCGCTGAAGGTCAGCGAGCTCAACTACGGCGAGCTCGCGGTCCACTCGAGCTGCCGCGGCCAGGTCGCGCTGTGGGTCTACGACGAGGGCGGCAGCGCCGCCTTCACCCCCGCGCACGCCGAGACGCTCGCGGCGGACGGGTTCGTGTTCGACGACGTGACCTGGAAGGTCAACGGCAACACGCGCGTGACCTTGTTCGTCGCGGGCGGACAGCTCCGCATGCACACCTGCGCCGGGACGCTCGCGTCGCTGCGCGGCCACACCCGCCCCACCACGCAGCCCGCCTGGATCTTCGGCAGCCACCGCATGCCACCCAAGGGCGCCCGCCCCGAGCTCGTCCCCTAGCCGGATTCTTCGGCTGCTGTGGTGTGTACCGCCAGGTGTTGCGATCGGCGCCGAAGAATCCGGATGGGGCTCCTCGTTCGAGGCGCCAGGGGGCTCCGACGAGGTTGAGAGGGG
>CAZMSZ010000009.1:41161-45915 GCA_964569055.1 uncultured Planctomycetota bacterium
GGGGGCTCCGACGAGGTTGAGAGGGGCTCCTTGGTCCAGGCGCCAGGGGGCTCCGACGAGGTTGAGAGGGGCTCCTTGGTCCAGGCGCCAGGGGACTCCGACGAGGTTGAGAGGGGCTCCTTGGTCCAGGCGCCAGGGGGCTCCGGCGAGTGTGTGCTGTCGCTGCTGTCCGCACGCCACCCGCGAGATCAGGGCGATGATCGGCGCGCCGAACTCCGGAACACGAGCGCCGGCCTAGAGGCCGGCGCTCGCTGGAAGGAAGGAGGGAGTTGATCGTTCGCACGGCCGGCAGCGAACAGCTAAGGCTCCTTGGCTGAGGGTTCGTCGCCGCCTGGCCTGCTATGCCTCACTCCTGAGCGACCGTCGTGCCGGTGCGCGGAGCACGACCATGCTTCGCAAGCCGCGCGCTGTCGGTGAGGCGACCGAGTGCGTCTCGCAGAATCTGGAAGAGCGCCTCGGATCGGGCCCGTCCGTGTCGTGACCACGTTCGCGGGCACGTGAGAGCTCCAAAAAGGCACGAGCCCCGGCCGACTGGCCGGGGCTCGCGCTGGAAGGAAGGAGGGAGTTGATCGTTCGCACGGCCGGCAGCGGACAGCTAAGGCTCCTTGGCTGAGGGGTTCGTCGCCGCCTGGCCTGCTATGCCTCACTCCTGAGCGACCGTCGTGCCGACGCTCGGAGCCGCGGGGCTCGTCGCAAACGGCGCCCGCTTGGTGCCAGCGCTCGGTGCGTCTCGCAGGATCTGGGAGAGCGCCTCGGATCGGGCGCGTGCGTGCCGCGGCGCCCCGCGCGCCGAGTCCGGAAAGCACGAGCCCCGGCCACAAGGCCGGGGCTCGCTGGAAGGAAGGAGGGAGTTGATCGTTCGCGGCCGGCCGCGGACAGCTAAGGCTCCTTGGCTGAGGGGTTCGTCGCCGCCTGGCCTGCTATGCCTCACTCCTGAGCGATCCTCGTGCCCGCCCGGGGAGCCGTCGTCGTTTGGCTAACTCCTGCTGAGGCCGTGCCTACCCTCGATTCGTTCCCCCAGATCTGGAAGAGCGGCTCGGTTGCGCACCTCACTGGCGCGCGACCTCGGCGAGGCCGCGCTCGCCGAGCGGCGCCTCGTGGTCGCGCACGAAGTCGGGGGGGAGGGGGACCTGCAGCTCGAGCCGGGTCTCGGGGGTGATCAGGCGCGCGTCGCGGGCGTTGAGGACCCAGCTCCAGAACCAGCCGAGCAGCACCTGCACGCGGTTGCGGAACCCGATCAGGAACGCGATGTGGACGCCGCCCCACAGGAGCCATGCCAGGAAGCCGCCGAGCTTCAGTCGACCGAGCTGCGCGACCGCCTTGGACCGGCCGATCACCGCCAGCGAGCCCTTGTCGCGGTACACGAACGGGGCGCGCTGGTCGGGCGTCGAGCGGCCGCTGACCTCGGCCGCGATCACGCGCCCCGCGTAGCGACCCATCTGCAGCGCGCCCGGCGCGACGCCCGGCACGGGCGCGCCGCTGTCGGCGGAGGTGGCGGCCGCGAGGTCGCCGACCACGAACACCTCGGGGTGGCCCGGGATCGTGAGGTCGGGGCCGACGATCACGCGGCCGGCCCGGTCGAGCGGCGCGCCGAGCGAGGCGCCCAGGGAGCTCGCCTTGACCCCCGCCGCCCAGAACACGTTGCGGACGCACAGGAGCTCGTCGCCGAGCCACAGGCCCTCGGGGGTGACGTCGGTCACGGGCGCGCCGAGGCGGACCTCCACCCCCAGCCGCTCGAGGTCGCGCTGCGCGCGCGCGCTCAGCTCGGGCGCGAACGTCGGCAGGACGCGCTCGCCGGCCTCCACGAGCACCACCCGCGTGGTGCGGGTGTCTATGTTCCGGTAGTCCCGCGGGAGGGTCTTCCCGGCGATCTCCATGATCGCCCCCGCCAGCTCCACCCCGGTCGGCCCCGCGCCCACGATCCCGAACGTGAGCGCGGCGCGCCGCGCGTCGGGGCTGCCCTCGTACTCGGCCGACTCGAACGCCAGCAGGATCCGGCGGCGCAGCTCGGTCGCGTCCTCCAGGCTCTTGAGCCCGGGCGCGAGCGCGGCCCACTCGTCGTGGCCGAAGTAGGTGTGGGTCGCTCCGGCCGCGAGGACCAGGTAGTCGTAGCGGACGTGCCCGACCTCGAACAGCAGCCGTCGCTGCGCCACGTCGACGCCGCGCACCTCGGCCATGACCACGCGGCCGTTCTGCTGCCGGCGCAAGACGGTGCGGATCGGCGCGCTGATGTCCGCCGGCGAGAGCGAGGCGGTCGCGACCTGATACAGCAGCGGCTGGAACACGTGGTGATTGCGCCGGTCGACGACGATCACCTCGACCGGCGCGTCGGCGAGCGCCTTGGCGGCCTCGAGCCCGCCGAACCCGCCGCCCACCACGAACACCCGGGGCCGCGGCCGCGCGATCGCGATCATGCCCGCCTCCTCGCCGCATCGTCATCGTCGCCGACCCACGCAACGCGAGAAGCCTTGGTTCTGGGCTCCACGTACGACCGACGAGGCGGGGACGGGCCACGCGGACGGGCACGGGCACGGGCACGAGCACGAGGGGGATCGACGTTGGCCGGGGCGTCTCGAACCAAAACACGAGCCCCGGCCGAAGGGGCCGGGGCTCGCTGGAAGGAAGGAGGGAGTTGATCGTTCGCGGGTCGGGCGGCGGGCAACAATCGCTCCTGGTTGGGGGTCTCGTCGCCGCCTGGCCAGCTATGCCTCACTCCTGAGCGACCGTCGTGCCGGATCGATCGGCGGGGCTCGTCCGCGCAACCCCAAGGCGCTCCGTCGCCCCGTCGTTGCGTCTCGCCCAGAACCTGAAGACCGCCTCGGTTCGGGCTCGTACGGCCCGGCGGCCCGGGGCGGGTCGCCCCCCGGGCCGCCGAGCGCTCCGCTACGTCTCGACCTGCCGGCGCGGCAGGAGCTCGCGCAGCAGGCCGTCCAGGCCGCCGCTGCCGACCTGGAGCGTGCCGATCGAGCTCGCGATCCGCTCCGCGGCCTCGAGCTCCTTCAGCCGCAGGAGGGTCGGCGACGACTCGATCAGCCGCGCCGTGTTGAGGAGCGAGCGGGTGGCCGCCGTCTCCTCACGGCGCGCGATCAGGTTGGCCTGGGCCCGCTTCTCGGCCTCGATCACCTGGTTCATGAGGGTCTTCATCTCGCCCGGCAGGATCACGTCCTTGATCCCGACCGGCCCGAGCACGGCGCCCAGCGCCTTGGCCCGCGGCCCGACGGTCTCCGCGACCTCCTTGCCGAGGGCGTCCTTGGCCGCGAGCAGCTCGTCGAGCGTGCGCCCACCCACCGCCTCGCGGAGGGCGAGCTGCAGCTCGCGGTACAGCGCCGTCGAGAGGTCCGGCGTGCGCTCGGCCACGACCCGCGGCTGGGTGATCTGGTAGCTCGCGGTCAGGTTCAGCCGCAGGCTGACCCGGTCGGCGGTCAGGATCTCCTGACCCGCCACCTCGAGCGCCAGCTCGCGCACGTCGAGCGCGCGCACCGCCAGCCGCGCCACGCCGCGCCAGAACGCGTAGCGCCCCGGCGTCAGCTCCGCGTGGAGCTGCTCGTCGACGTAGAGCAGGCCGCGGGTGCCGGCCGCGACGTTGACCTCGAGCAGGTGCCGCGTCCCGTCCGGCGCCGCGAGCACCGCGTCGAGCTGCCGGTGCTCGAACCGCAGCTCCGCCGCCGCGCGGACCTCGAGCCGCAGCTCGTGCAGGTCCTTCCAGAACGCGTGGAGGCCCGGGCCGAGCACGCGCGCCACGCGCCCGTCGATCCACAGGATCGCGCGCTCGTCGCCCGCGAGGTCGGCGACCAGGAGCTCGCCCGTGACCGCCGGGTCGCGCAGGTAGACCTCGAGCTCCTCGAGGGCCAGCGGCTCGGTGCCCTTGGTCGAGGCCCGCACGACGTTCACGTCGAAGCCCCAGATCCAGTGCGCGCCCGGGCGCAGGTAGCGGGCGTAGTCGCGCCCGCGGTGGAGGAAGCCGCGCTCGTGGCGGCCGATCGTGATGCGCTGCAGCATGGTGAGCCTCCGAGCCAGGAGTGGGGTCGCGAACGAGGGACACGCCGCCCTCCCGCTGAGGGCGGCCGCAGTGAAGGGGGACCCGCGGCCCGGTCGTGCGCGCGTGGCGTCACGCCGCCGGGGGCGGGGTCGGCGGCGCCGCCGCGCGGCGGGCGCGCCCCCCCGCCCGCGCGGCCGCGGCCGAGGCCGCGCGCGGGACGAGCGCGCCGGGCGCGCCACGCGCGGCGCGTCCGCCGACCGCAGGGCCGTCGGCTCGGCGCCGCCGGGCGACGCCCGCCGCTCCCGGAGGAGCGCCGAGGCGCCGCGCGGCCGACGCTCCGCGAGGCGGCCGGACCGCGAGTCGTCAGTGGTGGACGGGTCGCCCCGCCCCAGAGTCCGCTTTCCAGGCGGTCAGCATGAAGGAGTCGAACCTTCAACCCACGGGTTAACAGCCCGCTGCTCTTACCATTGAGCTAACGCTGTGGTGCGCTCCCAAGCGCCTCCTCGGGAACACGGGAGGACGACCAGAGGCTGGGCCGCCCGCGCCCGCCGAGCCTCCGAGCTCGGTGGGAGAGCGCTCGCTCTACACGCAACCGCTGCTACGCGAGCGCGCGCGCGGAGCTGTCAACGCGCGGACGTCGAGGAGAGGCTGTCGCTCTCGCATGACTCCTCGGCAGGCGAGCGGGAGTACGAAGCGCAGAGAGCGCTGGGACCGCAGAGAATCTCTGCGGCCTCGGCGCTCTCTGCGCTTCGCTCCTAGCTGGAGCTCGTACGAG
>CAZMSZ010000010.1:0-45581 GCA_964569055.1 uncultured Planctomycetota bacterium
CTTGGCGCTCTTGGCGGTTGGTTCTCGCGCCAGGGAGCTGCCCTCGTCGGCGACAGCTCTTCTTGGCGGTTGGAAGGTTCGTCCGCCGCGGAGCTGCCCCGCTCCCCCTCACCGCATCCAGCGCAGGAACACCACGTGGCGGCGGGAGGCGGCCACGGCGCCGCCCGGCACGGCGAGCAGGTTGAACGGCTCGCGTAGGTCGAGCGGGACCGCGCCGGTCGGCCGGAGGTCGGCGCCGCGCAGTCGCAGCTGCAGGAGCTGGTACTCGCCCGCGCCCCGGCTGCGCTCGGCCGGGAGCACGAGCGTGTCGCCGAACCGCGCCAGCCGGCCGCGCACGGCGCCCGCCGTGGGGTGCTCGAGCTGGCGCGCGCCGTCCGCGCCCAGGACCACCAGCCGCTCTCCGCCGTAGACCGCGAGGCGCTCGCCGAGCCCGGCCAGCCGGTCGGCTCGGGGGCAGCGCGCGCGCCACAACAGCTCGCCGTCGGCGGGGCGCAGCCCCAGCACGTCGGGCGCGACGAGCGCGACGAGCGTCCGCGCTCCGTTGGGCGGCGCGACGCAGGCCGCGGGCTCGGCCCGGGTCGGCGGCGCCTCGCGCGGCGTCGTGCGCCGGCCGCGGAACGCCTCGAACCGCGACCGCTCGCGCTCGGCCTCGACCGGCGCCCGGCGCGCCCAGAGCATCAGCCCGCGGGCCGCGTCGAAGCAGGCGACCACCCCGAGGTCGGTCGTGCACACCAGGCGCCCGCTGCGGTCGAGCGTGAGCGCGGCCGAGACCTCGGGCGCCGGCGGGCGGTCTTCGCCGCTTCGCCCCGCCGGGCGCTCCGCCGCCAGCACGAACGCGGGGCGCGGCCAGGCCGGCGCGAGCGCGAGCGGCTGGCCGGCGGTCCCGACCCGGCGGTACGCCATGAGCTGCAGCTCGGTCGCCTCTCCCTGCAGCGCCAGCGCCGTGTAGACCCGCGCCTCGTCGGCGACGCACGCCAGCACGTGGCCGCGCGCGAGGAGGTCCCGCAGCTCGGGGCCGGCGCGGTCCCAGCCCGGCGGTGAGCCCGGGCGCGGCCCCGAGGCCGGGGAGGTCGGACCCGGGTCGCCGTCCCACCACGCGAGCCGGCCGCTCGGCGCGTGCAGCGCGACCAGCGCGTGGAAGCGCCCGCCGAACGACCCGTCGCGCGAGCTCCCGCGCTCGTCGCGCGCCTCGCCGCGGCCCGGCGCCAGCCAGCGGTCGAGCACCAGCGGCGCGAAGGCGAGCTCGCCCCAGCCGGCGACCGCGTGCTCGCGCGCGGAGGGGAGCGGCCGGCTGGCGGCGTGAGGATCGAGCGGCACCGCGCCCACCAGCTCGCCGTCGGCGTCGTAGGCCCGCAGCTCGGCGCCGTTGCTGACGCACACCCGTCCGCCCACCCAGGCCGGCACCGCGGGGGAGGGGAGGCCTCCCTGCTGCTCGGGGGCCTGCTCGAACCGCTCGATCCGCTGCACCGTGAGCAGCGCGCCCTCGGGGGCGGGCTCCCCCGCCGGGCGCGGCGCGGGCGGCCCCAGCAGCGAGCGCGCGCCGGGCGCCAGGCCGAGCTCCTCGGCCAGGAGTCGCGCGCGCCCGAGGTCGCCCGCCTCGAGCGCCGCGTCGAGCAGGCGGGTCGCGGCCGCCCGCCCGCTCGGCGCGAAGGGGTAGCGCAGCGCGAGCAGCTCGTCGCCGGGCGGGCGGTCGGTGCGCAGCTCCAGCGTCGCCGCCTCTTCCTGCAGCGCCGCCAGGGCGCGGGCCGCCTGCTCGGGCAGGGCCGCCGCCCGCCGACACAGCTCGGCCCGCAGCCCGAGCAGCCGCTCGTGCCCGGGTGGCGCCTCGGCCTCGTAGCGGGGGACCAGGCGTCCCGCGAGCGCCACGTCCCCGCAGCGGCGGAGCAGCGCGTGCAGGGCGCGCGCCCGCTCCTCGGGCGCGGCCTCCGCGCTGGCCGACAGCTCGGCCGCGAGCTCGGGCGCGTCGCGCCGCAGCTCGGGCAGGTAGACCTGCCGCGGCTCGCCCCGCGCGACGCAGACGAGCAGCGACGCGCTCAGGAGCGCGCCAGCGGCGAGCCGCTCGATCACACCGTCATCCCGAGGCGCTCGAAGTACGGGTCGGGCACGCTCGGGTCGATCAGCGAGCGGACCTTTTCGCGGTACAGCGTGCGCAGGTAGCGGTGCAGCGACAGGTTCGTCGGGCCGAACCGGTTGCTGTACATGTACTTCTCCAGCGCGAACCCCATCTGACCCGCGGTCTGGAAGCGGCGCTCCACGTCGCGCTCGAGCGCGCGCCTCACGATCGCGGCGAGCTCGGGGGGCACGTCGGGCGCCACCTCTTCGAGCGGCGGGATCTCGCGGTGGACCACCTCGTCGAGCGTGACCACCGTGTCGTCGCCGTCGAACAGCGGGTCCCCCGTGAGGAGCTCGTAGAGGAGGATCCCCGCCGCGAACACGTCGGAGCGCTGGTCGGTCCGGCCGAAGCTCGCCTGCTCGGGCGACATGTAGCGCACCTTCCCGAGCAGCACCTCGCCCTCGAGGTCCATGGCGAGCGTCTTGGCCTTGGCCACGCCGAAGTCGGTCAGCTTGACCACCCCGCCGAACGTCATCATCACGTTGCCGGGGCTGACGTCGCGGTGCACGATCCCGAGCAGGTTGCCCGCGTCGTCGGACTTGGTGTGCGCGTACTCCAGCGCCCGGCACACGCGCGCGATCACGAACGCCGCCAGCTCGAACGGGGCGCGGCGGCCGAGCTCGTGGTGGCGCACGGCGAGGTCCTCGAGCGTGATCCCGTCGATGTACTCGAGCGACATGTAGTACATGCTCTCGGTGCAGCCGAGCTGATAGATCTGCACGATGTTCTCGTGCACGAGGTCGGCGACGAGCATCGCCTCGCCGATGAACATCTGCACGAACTCGGGGTCGCTCGTCAGCTCGCGCAAGATGACCTTGAGGGCCACCCGCTTCTCGAACCCCTCCGCGCCCAGCTGGTAGGCCTCGTACACCACCCCCATCCCGCCGCGCGCGATCTCCCGCACGATCCGGTAGCGCACTGCGCCCGAGTGGAGCCAGTGGACCTCGCTCATGGGTGGATTCTACGCCGACGCGGCGCGTCGGGCGCGGACGGCTTTCGCGCGTTGCCCGTCCGGCCACGGCGGCCTACACTCCCTCACGGCCCGCGCTCCGCTCGCGAGCGCGCCAGGAGGTCCGCCATGCGCCCGCTCCTCGCCGCCTCGGCCGCGATCCTGCTCGTCGCCCTCGCCCCGCCCGCCGCGGCGGCGCCGCACGGCACCGTGGTCATGCACGACGGGCGCAAGTTCGAGGACGTCGAGTACGAGGTCCGCGGGCGGAGCGTGCGCATCGTCACGCAGTACGGCGAGGTGACCTTCAACCTCGGCGACGTGGCCAAGCTGATCCCGTCCGCGCCCGAGCCCGAAGGCGGGGTCGAGGACCTCGAGGAGGCGGAGGAGGAGCGCGGGATCGACTGGGACACGCGGTTCCGCCTCGTGCCGCCCGACGGCTGGGAGCTCGTCGAGCCCTCGGGCCCGCTGGTGCGCTCCGCCCTGCGCCACCAGGAGCGCGACGCCGTGCTCGAGGTGACGGTGCGCCCCGCGGCGGGCAGCTGGGAGCTGGGCGACGACCCCAAGGGGCGCGTCGACCGCGGCCTGACCGACGCGATCAACGCCGAGCTCGCCACGCTCTACGAGCGGGCCGGGCGCGGCAGGTTCTCGCTGGCGCCCTACCAGGGCGACCTCGTGGTCCGGGTCGACGGGATCACCGTCACCGAGTACGGCGCGGGGAGGGAGACGCGCTCGGTGACGGAGGTGCGCTTCCAGCGCTTCGGCTTCGAGTACGCGGTCACGCTCTCGCAGGGCAAGCAGGCGCAGGGCACGCTGCCGGCGGAGGCGGTGGACGCCGCGCTCGAGGCGTTCAGCTTCCTCTCCCCGCTCGACGCGACCGCCAAGCGCTACAGCGATCACGAGCGCGGGTTCGCGCTGCGCTCCCCCGGGGGCGACTGGGAGCTGCTCGAGCGGCCGTTCAGCGAGCGCGAGCCGCTCGCGCTGCGGACCCGCGACGGGCGGGCCGAGGTCACGGTCGAGGTGCTCGACGGCGCGAGCGCGCGGCAGGCGGTCGACGGGCGGATCGCCAAGCGGCGCGAGACGTCGCGCTACCTCTCCGCGCTCGAGGTGGGCGCGGCGGCGCAGGACGGATCGGACGTGGTCCGGTTCGGCTTCGAGGACTTCCGCGCCGGAGGCCGCAAGAAGCTGAGGTTCTCCGGCTTCGCGGCCGCGATCCGCGGGCGGATCCTGCTGTTCACCGGCGTGGCCCCGCTCAGCGACGAGGACTCGCGCAAGCTGCAGGGCGAGGTCGACGCGATCCTCGCGAGCGTGCGGCTGCACGACCTCGACCGGATCACCAGCACCATGACCCGGCAGAAGGACGCGCTCGGCTACATCTCGGCCGGGGTCCAGGCCATGCGGGCCCGCCGCTACCAAGAGGCGGTGCAGAAGCTCGACGAGGCGATCGCCCGCTACGACGGCTACGCGCTGGCCTACTACCTGCGCGGGCAGGCCCGCAAGAGCATGAACCAGTTCGACGAGTATCGCGCCGACCTGACGCGCGCCGGCGAGCTCGCGCCGGGGCGGGGGTACGACGCCGAGCTCGTGGCCAGCGTCGCCCTCGAGGCCGCCGTCGAGCAGAAGGCGCGCAACTGGCGCAAGGCGATCGAGCTCTGGGTCCGGGCCTACCGCTCGAGCAAGGAGCCCAAGCACCTCGACCAGCTCTGCCGCTCGGCCGACGGGTTCTACAACGACGCGCGCCGGGGCGCCGATCAGTACGCCCTCGTCCGCGAGATGGACAAGATGTTCGAGAGCGTGGAGTCGGTGCCCAAGGTCGCCGAGACCCTGGCCAAGATCTACGGCCAGGCAGCGAACGACTGCGCCAGGTCGGGCGCGTTCTCGGACGCGCGGCGGATCCTCCGCTACATCCGTAACGTCGGGCGGGCGGCCAAGAGCGACGCGATCGAGGACGCGTACGACAAGCTGCGCGACCGGCTCAAGCAGATGGAGGAGAAGGCCAAGGGGCGCTGAGCCAGCTCAGCCGCTGCTGCTCCCGCGCGGGCGCAACGCGTAGGCGACCCCGCCGGCGCGCTCGACCCAGGCGCGGGCGAGCTGCTCCCGGCAGTAGACGCGGCGGACCGGCTCGCCGCGGCGCGGTTCGGCCGCGGGGTCGTGGACGAGGACGTCCCCCGTCGCGGTGAAGCCGGCGACCGCGAGCAGGTGCCCGTCGGTGCGGGGGAGCGGGCTGCCGTCGAGCTCGCCCACCTCGTGTCGCTCGCTGATCACGGCGGGGCGCCCCGCCGCGACCTCGGCCTCGAGCGCGCCGAGGTCCCAGCGCTCGACCGCCGCGTCGACCCCGAGCGCGGCGGCGAACGCCACGTTGAACGCCCAGTTGCCGTAGATCCCCGCGCCCGCGTCGTACACCCCGCGCGCCACCACGCTCGGCTCGAGCGGGTAGCCGAGCGCGGCGAGCGCCATGGCGAGCGCGGTCGGCGAGCAGCCGCGCGTGGGGAGGTCCCCCTCGAGCTCGCGCTGCGAGCGCTGGGGCAGGTCCAGCGTCCGGCCCCAGGCGCGCCGGTCGCCCGGGTGGGCGGGGGGCGGCTCGCTCGGGTCCCAGCCCAGCAGCGTCAGCCGGCGCAGCCGGGGGCTGCCGCCGAGCGAGCCCGCCTCGAGCTCCAGGCGCAGCTCGAGCTCCTCGAGCGGGGCCGCCGCCTCGAGGACGTCGATCGCGACGCGCAACCCGTCCGCGTCGGCCGGCGCGGCCTCGCTGCGGGGGAGCCCGTGGTCGGCGCCGAACACGCCCAGCGAGCGCCACGCGCTCCAGCGCTCGGCCAGGCGGGCGCGGACGGCGAGGCGCGCGCCCGCGCCGGCGGGCCACGGCGCGGGGTCGAGCGAGGCCACCAGCCGGAGCAGCGGGCCGCGCGGCTCGAGCTGCCGCCGCAGCACGCCGCGCGAGACGCCGCTCACCAGCTCCAGCCCGCCTGTGCCCGCGAGCGTGCCCGCGTGGTCACCCGCGCGCCAGTCGTCTCCCTGCAGCACCCAGCGCGGCACGCGCCCCCTCGCGCGGCTCTGGCCGATCCGCCGCGCAGCGCCTATTCTGCCGGCCGAGGAGAGGCGCGTGCAGCCGAAGGTGTTGATGGCGGCGGGCGGGCTGGCGGCGGCGGCGATCGTGGCCGTGAGCGCGGTCGTGCTCCTGGGCGGCTCCTCGCAGCAGGTCGCGCCGATCCTGCCGCCGCGCGCGCCGGTGGGCACGCCCGGGCCGGGCCCGGCGTCCCCAGGGCCGGGCCCGTCGACTCCCGTCGCGGCGCGGCCCCCCCGGCCCGTCGACCCTCCGCGCGAGCCGACCGCGGCGGTCGAGCCGCCGGCCGCCGACGACGAGGCGCTCGCGGGCGAGGCGCTGCGCGCGCGGGTGCGCGAGATCGTGGCGCGGGGCGAGGGCGCCGCGGACGGCCGCGCCGAGCAGGCCGCGGCGGCGGACCTCGTGGCGCTGCTCGAGGCCGTGAGCGCGCGCGGCGACGCGGCGCGCGAGGAGGCGCGCGCGCTGCTCGCCCCGGGCGAGCGCCCGGGCGTCCACGAGGTCGGGGTGCGGCTCCTCGGCAAGCTCGGGGGCCCAGCCGCCCTCGAGCGCCTGGCCGACGTCACGCTCGACGCGGCCTTCGCGCCCGAGGTCAGGCTCCTCGCGCTGCGGACGCTCTCGCAGCTCGACGGGGCCTTCGCGCAGGGGGTGATCGGGGACGTGGTCCAGGCCACCGGGCAGGACCTCGGGCTGCGAGGCTTCGCCATGGAGCAGCTCGCCCCGGCCTCGGCCTCGGCCCTCGAGGACGTGGCCCGCGACGCGGCGGACGATCCGCGGGCGCGGCTCTACGCCCTGCAGCAGCTCTATCGCCTGGACCGCCCGCGCGCGGAGGCGGTCCACCGCGACCTCGTGGGCGACCCCGCGGTCGGGCCGCATCTCGGCCAGATCGAGCTGCCGAATTAGGGCGAGCACGAGGGGGGACGATCGGTGCAAGTACGTTGCGCCTCGGGTTCCTCCGGCTCATGAAAAGTCGGAAGAAAAGATCGCCCGAAATCGGGAGAGACGCTCCCGAGACGTTTAGGGGCTCGACCGGCGGGGGTTGAGGCGACGCCAAAACGCTAACTTCAGACGGCACCGGCCGTGCACAGGGCGCCCCCCGGAACGGAGGGACGCGGATGTCCAGCACGGCTCGGTCGATTCTGGTGGCGGCGCTGATCGGTGGGGTGCTCGCGGGCTGCAACAGCGGCAAGCGCGAGGAGGGCAGCACCGCTGCTGGGAGCGTGGGGCTGCCGAGCACGACGGGCGGCCTTCCGGGCGGCGGCGTCGTGGTCGGCGGCGCGGACAACGACCCCGACCGCGACGGGCTGACCAACGACGAGGAGGCGTTCTTCGGGACCGACCCCAACGACCCCGACACCGACGACGACGGGATCGTGGACGGCCGCGACCTCGCCCCGCTGTTCGGCGCCGCGTCCTACGGTCCGTTCGAGACCACCTACCCCGCGGGCGGCGTGCACACCACGCAGCGCTACACGGTCGCCGGCATGACCGGCAAGTCGAAGGTCGAGAAGAACTACATCTTCGGCTGGGCCGAGACCTACTCGGGCACCAAGGGGACCCGCAGCAGCGACCTCTCCACCAGCAACGTGCTGAAGGAGATGAAGGCGGCCGCCGATCAGGCCGACTTCGTCCCGGTCGAGGCCGCCGACAAGGGCGGCGCCGCGAGCCTGGGGTCGCACCGCTACAAGAAGACGTTCTGGCCGAGCCGCTACACGATCGACTACACCTTCGACTCCAAGCAGTACGACGTCGGCTTCCGCAACAAGCAGGCGACGACGATCCGCGACAAGGCGGGCCGCGCGCTGGCGAGCCGCAGCTTCCCGATCACCGTCCACGGCGGCTACAGCTCGACGGTGATCCTCCAGTTCGCGGTGGACGCCGCGGCCGACCGCTACCAGGACGGCACCGACAGCTACGTCTACCCCGCGGTCACGTTCCAGGTGTTCGGCGGGACCGACCTCCTCGACGCCAAGCTGGTCGCGGACGACGTCGCGGTCGGGGCGGGCCTCAACGAGCACGCCTACGAGGTGCGCCTCCCGCTGCCGACCCCCGCCGGCGGCGCGTCGGCCGAGTGGACCGTGGTGGTGACCCCCGTCTGGGCCGTGAAGCACGCCGGCCAGAACCCCTCGGTCGAGGCGATCGACGCCGCCAACCTGCGGATCGGCGCGGTGGCCCACGACCAGAAGCTGAGCACCGGCAAGGACCGGAGCCAGACGGTCACCGGGATCTTCGCGGACCTCCGCGACATGTCGACCGACCTGCGCGCCGCCGCGGCGAGCGCGAGCTTCCACGCGGTCAAGACCGACACCAAGACGGTGATCAGCCGCGACACCTCGAGCAACCGCCCGACGACCGCGCTGCAGTGGACCTACTCGATCGTCAACACCACCGCCTCGATCGCCCGCCTCGCGGTCGGCACGCTGGTGCAGATCGACGAGTTCACCTCCTGGACCAGCGGGGCCGACCTCGCCTCGCTCATGAAGCCCGAGGACGCCAAGCGCTACGGGAACATCATCGAGCAGCTCCAGAAGGTCCAGAACGCGGCCAACGCGGTGGTGCACGGCCTGCAGGCGGTCGTCTCGATCCAGCAGGGCGACACGATCCGCGCGACCCTCTACATCGCCCGCAGCGTGACCGAGGTGTTCCGCGCGATCGGTGACACCGAGCTGATTCGCGCCGGGGCGGCGGCCGCGGCCTTCGCGACCGACGTCTACGAGGCATACGACGCCTTCCGCAAGGGCGACAACCTGCGCGGCACCCTCTACGTGATCCGCGCCAGCGTCGACGTCCTGCAGGCCTTCAACAGCGAGTGGGCCGCCGCGGGCAACGCGGTGCTCGGCGCGGCGGTGAGCGGCGTCCAGGCGCACCAGGCCTTCATGGACGGCGACGACGCGCTCGGGATCGTGCACGTCGCCCGCGGCGCCGGCTCGCTCGCCCGCTACTTCTTCCGCGGCCAGGAGATCCTCGGGATCCCCGCCGGCAGCGTGATCACCGTCGCGCTCGGCCTGGTCGACGTGGGCTACAACATCTACCAGGCCACGCAGCAGAGCGACTCGATCCTCAAGCAGATGTTCATCGAGGACGCCGTGGCCGCCGCGGTCGACACCGCGATCTTCCTGATCCCGACCGTGGGCCCGGTGATCCAGGTCGTCTGGCGCGTGGCCTGGACCGCCCTGACCTGGATCTTCCCCGACCTGGCGAAGTACCGCATGTTCCGCTCGCCGGGCGCGTTCCTGACCTTCGTCGGCCAGGTGTTCTTCACCAACTCGATCCCCTCGGCCTACGCCGAGGAGGCCTACGAGCAAGCGGCGAACGAGCTGCTCGACGTGCTCAAGCAGAAGGATGCGGCGGGCGAAATGGTCTTCGCGCTGTTCCCGCGCACGAGCTGAGCGACCAAGACACTCCTCTCCCTCCCGCGCGCCCCGGAGTCCGCTCCGGGGCGCGTCGTTCTTCCGGAACAGCGAGAGGGGGCGGGTCTGGCCGCTGGTGCGCTGGGTGGGTTAGAACGTGCCCGCCCCGGGGACGGACTATCCTTGGAGGACGTGTGACCGCACGACGCCGGCAGCTCCTGCTCGTCGCCCTGACCCTGCTCGTCGCCGCCCCGGGCTGCGCGTCGAGCCCGCGGGCGCCCCTCGAGCCCGTGGCGTCCGTTCCGCTGGCGGGGGCGCTCGCCTGGCGACTGGAGCGGTGGACGCCGATCGAGCACCGGCCGGGGAGCTCTCAGCTGGTGTTCGTCGCCGAGCCGCCCGCCGACCTCGCGCTCGACGCGACCTGGGACAACGACGTGGATATCGACGTCCGCGTGCTGCGCTTCGAGGGCTCCTCGGCCAACTTCGACGGGCAACAGGCCCACGGGCTCGAGCTGCCGATCCGAGCCGCCCTCGAACAGGACGGCCTGCTCCGACTCCGGCTCGGGACCGCCTGCGCCGACACGCACCTGGGGGGCGCGCACGAGGAGCTGGCCATGCTCGAGGAGCTCGACGTACGAATCGACGTGGTGTTCAGGCGGGAGACGGGCGAGCAGCGCCGCTACCAGGGCTTCGTCCGCGCCGAGTTCGTGCCGCCCAGCCGCTGAGCGCGCCTTCGCGCTCAGCGTGGCTGTGATCCCGGGGCTTCGCGCTCAGCCCCGCGCTGGCTCTGCCGGCGCTGAGGCACCAGCACGGGGACCAGCGGGCGCCGCACGACGCGCAGGACCACCCAAGCACCATGGGCGGCGAGCACCAGGGCGAGCAGCGCCAGCGTCGCCCTGCTCGAGGCGACCGCGTACAGGATCCCGCACCCGATCCCGCTCAGGATCATGCTGGCGATCGGGGCGGCGACCACCTCGCCGGCGCTCGCCTCCTCCTCGCGCCGCTCGAACCCCAGGACCGCCTCGAGCGCGAGCAGCAGCTCGCGGACCTCGCCGAGGACGACGAAGTGATGCTCGCCCCCGGTGGTGATCACCTCGACGAACCTGCTGCCGTGGCCCCGGACCTCGGCGATCGCGTCGAGCGGCACGCAGACGTCCTTCTGCGCGTGGAGCGCGATCTCCTCGATCGCGAACGGCGAAGCGGTGGGGAGCCGCTTGGCCGGCTCCTCGTCGACCTCGATCAGGCGCAAGCCGGCGTCGTCGATCTGGACGAACGTGGTGGCGGTCACGTCGGTGTGTACGAACATGGCGGACACGGAGCGCGCTCCTCCCGGTGGCGTCGACTCGCGGCTGGCAAGGAGCGCTTCGGCGTCGTCACCGGCGGGCAGGCAACCTAACTCAGCGCAAGCCGACCCGCGCGCTCCCCCGGGAGTGCGGGGGCCGCACGGTTGGCTCGAGTGCGCGAGCCGTCGCTCGAACGACAGCTCCCTGGGCGTTCCGTTCAGCTCCGCGCCGGCTCTCTCGCCGCTGACGGCACCAGGACGGGGACCAGCGGGCGACGCACGACGCGCAGGGCCAGCCACGCGCCCAGCGCGGCGAGGACCAGGGCCGTGAGCCCGAGCGCGCCCGTCGGGCCGAGCGCATCGCCGATGGCGGCCAGCAGGGCCTTGGCGCCCGCGTGCCGCCCCGGGCGGACGTCGCCCTGAGTGGCGCCGCTCGCGGCGATCCCATACAGGATGCCGCCCCCGATCCCGCTCAGGATCATGTACACGATCGGCGCGACGAGGGCCTCGCCGAGGGTCGCCTGCTCCATCTGCCGCTCGCAGCCGAGCGCGGCCTCGAACGCGGCGAGCGCGTCGGCGGCCTTGCGCTCCTCTCGAAACGACAGGAAGTGGCGCTTGCCCGAGGTGGTGACCACGTCCAGGCCGGAGCCGAGCCCGCCCTGCACCTTCGCGATCTGGTCGAGCGGCACCAGCACGTCCCGCTGCGAGTGAGGGGCGATGGCCTGGAGGTCGAACGGCGGCTCCTTGGGCAGCTTCTTCGCGGGCTTCTCGTCGACCTCGATCATGCGCAGACCCTCGGCGTCGATCCGGACGAACGTGGTCGCGATCACACCGGTGTTCACGAACATGGCGGTCATGAAGGTGCTCCTTCCCGGGCGTGCCGGCGCGTGGCAAAGAGCGCTCCCGGGCATCGCCCGTCTGGTACGCGAGTTAGCGCAGGTGAGCCGCGCGTTTCCCGGATCCGGGAGGGCGGGGCCCGCACGGTTCGCGCTCAGCGTGGCCCGTGCACCCGCAGGGTCGGCTCGCCCTCGCGGATCACCAGGCTGGTGTCGACCGGGAGGTCCTCGAACACCTGCGTCCCGGCCGGGCCGGGCCAGCGGACCTCGAGGCGCTCGATCCGCTCCGCGCGGCCGAGGCCGAAGGCCGCCTCGAGGGCGTCGTTGTGGCCGGCGTGGCCGAGGCCGCCCGCGATCACGCGGGTCTGGGTCAGGCCGCCGGCGGTCACACGCACGCGGGCGCCGATCGCGTCGCGGTTCGCGCCGCGGCCGGGGCCGCGGCCGACGAGGCGCACGTTCAGCCAGTGGTTGCGCTGGCCGAGGCGGTTCTCGAACAGCGCGATCCGCAGCGGCTGCGCCTGGCGCTGCTCGGGGGTCAGCCGCATGTGCGAGTTGCCGACCAGGATGTCGACGTCGCCGTCGCGGTCGTAGTCCGCCAGGCTGAGCTGCGTGCAGTTGAGCCAGTCGAGCCCGGCCCACCCGGTGGCGTCCTCGAACCGGCCGGGCGCGACCTGGCGGAACAGGCGCAGGCGCTGCTCGTCGGGGTAGTCGCCCGACGCGATCAGGAGGTCGAGCCAGCCGTCGTTGTCGACGTCGAGCCAGCCGGCGTACAGGTCGCCCTGGTTCCAGGAGGCGCTCGCGTGGCGGCGCGCCGCCGCGTCGGGGTGGCGCGCGAAGCGGAGCGGGCTGGCGCCGAGGTTCTCGAGCACGCTCGAGCGGTCCGAGGACGAGCCCGCCCAGGCGTGGGTGATCTCGCCGAGGAACAGGTCGAGGTCGCCGTCGTTGTCGTAGTCGCCGCACGGCGCGTCGAACGTGTTGCCGTTGGCGCGGAACGGCAGCTCGTCCTCGCGCTCCACTCCGAACCGCTCGCGGAACATGCGCTTGGTCGACTCGGGGTAGGTCCCGCTCTGGTCCTCGTCCCCCGCGAACCCGCTCGCCTGGCCGACCTCGCGGAACGTCCCGTCCCGCTGGTTGAGGTAGAGCAGGTTCCGCTGCCGTCCGTAGGCGCACACCAGGACGTCGGTCCAGCCGTCGCCGTCGACGTCGTACGTGGCGAGCCCGTACACCGGGCGGCGGCTGTCGGGCTCGCCCGGCTCGCGGCGGAGCGCGAGGCCGGCCGCCTCGGTGCGCTCCTCGAACGTGCCGTCGCCCTTCCCGCGCAGCAGGTGGAGCGGGTAGGCCTCCAGCTCCAGCCCGCCGGTCACGTAGTGGGCGCCCGTCACCAGGTCGAGCACCCCGTCGCCGTCGTAGTCGAGGAGCGCGCCCGCCACCAGCGTCTCGGCCGGGATCAGCGGGGGCGCCTCGCGGGGCGCGGGGAAGCGGGTCGCCTCGCCGCGCTGCTGCAGCCGGACGTGGCTGGCGCGCCCCTCGGCGTATCGGCCCGGCATCTCCTTGGCCTCGCCGTAGCCCACCATGAGGTCGCGCGCGCCGTCGCCGTCGAGGTCGGCCACCAGCAGCAGGTCGGCGCGCGGCGCGCCCTCGCCGAGGAGCGGGGCCTCCTCGAAGCGCCGCCCGCCGCGCGGGTCCGGTCGGTTGAGGAACAGGCGCTCGTTGTGGAGCAGGGCGTCCACCCAGCCGTCGCCGTCGACGTCGCACAGCACGTTGCGGTGGAACAGCCCCTCGGTCGGGAGGCCGCGCCGGGCGGCGACCTCGACGAACACGGGCTCGGCGTCCTGCGCGGCGAGCGGCCCCGCGAGCGCCGCGCTCAGCAGCGCGGCCGTGAAGGAGCGAGCGAGGGTCATGGCGACTCCTGCAGCGCGGCGGCCACCGCGCCCCGCGCGCGCAGCACGTCGCGCCACGGGGTGCCTTCGCCGTGGCGCCCCCACGAGCGCTTGACGAGCGGCCCGGTGGGGCTGGCCCCGATCTCGAGCCCGGCGAGCTCGATCCCATCGGGCCCCCAGCGGCCCAAGAACGCCTGCCAGCGCGCGACCGCGGCGGTCGGGCGGCCACGCTCCCCCAGCCGCACGATCGGTCCGCGCCAGGCATCCCAGGTCGGCCCGCGCCCGTTCGCCACGTCGTGGTGCTGCACCAGCCAGGTCGGGACGGGGGTCGAGGGGAGCGTGCAGGCGACCGGATAGGAGGCGTGCTTCCCCTGACTCACGTAGACCACCGGGTGCTCGCCCTCGACCCGCTCGAGGTCGTCCCCGGCCACCAGCAGACACTTGGCGTGGCCGTAGTAGAAGCCCTCGAGCAGGCGCGGGGGGTCGAGGCGCACGCGGTAGGCGGTGTGCTCCCAGTCGCAGCGGTGGTCGCCCAGGGTGACCGGCAGCCCGAGCACGCGCGCCTCCGCGCGGTCGTAGCCGTAGAACACCCAGTACTCGCAGAACACCTCGCCCGGCGCGTCGGCCGGATAGACGTGCGCGTAGACCGGCGCGCTCCCGAGCGGGTCGCCCACCAGCCGCGAGGGGAAGCCGACCACGTTGGCCCCCTCGAACCCCTCGCGCCGGCCGCCCGCCGCCAGCTCGACCGTCGTCCGCGCGCCGTCCTCGAGGGCGACCTCGAACCGCCCGGCCTCGAGCGCGGCCAAGAACCGCTCCACCGACAGCGGGAAGAACTCCTCGTCGCGGTTCTGCCGGCTCGAGGGGCCGCTGGGGTCGTGGGCCGTGAACCGATAGCGCGGCGCGTGGCGACGCGCGATCGCCAGCTCGAGCGCGTCGTCGAGGCCGTCGCCGTCCTGGTCCTCCCCAGGCGCGGGCGGCGCGGCCTCCGCCAGCGAGGCGACCGCGGCGGCGGTGGCGCTCGCCGCGACGACCGCCGGCTCGGGCCCGTCGTGCACGGGCCCGAGGACCAGCAGCAGCGCGCCGACCAGCGCGACCGGCGTCAGCGCGCCCGCGACGGCGCGGCGCCGCCAGCGAGCCTCGGGCGCGGGTCCCGTGTCGTCTTGGTCCTGCTCGGGGGCGCTCATGGGGCGACCAGGGTAGCGCGTCGGGCCGCGTTTCGCGCGCTCGATCGGCGGCCGCGGGGAGCCGCCGCCGCGCTACGATCGGGCGTCGAGGAGGAGGGTCATGAGCGAGCTCGGCCAGCAGGGCTGCGGCTGCGACCCCGGCCGTCGCGCGTTCTTGGGCTGGGGGCTGCGCTGGTCCCTGGCGGGGACGCTCGGCCTCGCGCTGAGCGCGCGCGACGCCCGCGGCCAGGAGCGCCCGCGCGGCGCGGACGCGGTGATCCTGCTCTACATGAACGGCGGCATGAGCCAGACCGACACCTTCGACCCCAAGCCGGGGACGGCCAGCGCCGGGCCGCTGCGGGCGATCGCCACGCGGGCCAAGGGGGTCCAGTTCTCCGAGCTGCTGCCGCGCCTGGCCGAGCGGGCCGACGAGCTGGCGGTGATCCGCAGCATGGCGACCCGCGAGGGCGCCCACGACCGCGCCCGCTACCTGCTCCACACCGGCTACGCCCCGAGCGGGACGGTGGCGCACCCCGACCTCGGGGCGCTGGTCGCGCAGGCCAAGCACGACGACGACCTCGACCTGCCGGCCTACGTCACGATCGGCGGCGCCGGCGTGGGGGCGGGCTTCCTGGGGGTCGGCTGCTCACCGTTCGTGGTCGGCGACCCGACCCGCCCCGTGGCCGACCTGCGCTACCCCGACGGGGTCGACGCGCGGCGGTTCGGCCGCCGCCGGCGCCTGCTCGAGGCGATCGAGCGCCGGTTCCGCAAGCAGCACCCCGGCCTCGAGACCGAGGGGCACACCGAGGTCTACGAGCGGGCGGACCGGCTGATGCACTCCCCGCGCCTGGCGGCGTTCGACGTCGCGAGCGAGGACGCGGCGGTGCGCGCGCGCTACGGCGAGGGGACCTTCGGCCAGGGCTGCCTCCTGGCCCGCCGGCTGGTCGAGGTCGGGGTCAAGGCGGTCGAGGTCGAGCTCGGGGGCTGGGACACCCACCAGGACAACTTCACCAAGAACCGCGCGCTGGCGGGTCAGCTCGACGCCGGGCTGTCGGCGCTGCTCGCCGATCTCCAGGAGCGCGAGCGCCTGGGCCGCACGCTCGTCGCCGTGCTCACCGAGTTCGGCCGCACGCCCGGGATCAACCGCGACGAGGGACGCGACCACTTCGCCAACGGCTGGAGCGTGGTCCTGGCCGGCGGCGGCCTGCGCGGCGGCCTCGCGCTCGGCGCCACCAGCGAGGACGGCCGCGCGATCGCCGAGCGCCCCGTCACCGCGCAGGACCTCATGGCCACGCTGTTCCACGCCCTCGGCTGCGACCCCGCGCGCGTGAACGAGACCCGCGGCGGCCGCCCGATCCGCGCGGTCGAGGCGGGGGGCAAGGTGCTGAAGGAGCTGTTCGCCTAGGGTTTGTCAGGGGAGATTGCGTCAGTTCCCGCCCTGACGTGCCGGCCGACGAACTGCCCGACGCCCAGCGCGTGCAGTGCTCGTGCTCGTGCTCGTGCTCGTGCTCGGCCTGGCGGCCGCCCTGGAAAGCTGCAGCCTGCTTGCTTCGCCACGACACAGCCCGAGCTGCGGTCACGTCGGCGAGCACGAGCACGAGCACGAGGTCGATCGCTACGCCACTTCCCCAAAGCGCTAGATCGCCGCCTGCGCCGGGCGCAGGCGCTCGACTGGTGCAATGTCCCCTGACAGGACGCTAGACGCGTCCCAGGCCCGTCCCCAGGAACACCGCGACGAGGTAGGCGGCCACGGGGATCGCGACGCACAGCTCGGCCAGGCCGCCCAGGACGGGGGCCCACAGCGCGGCCTCTCGCGCGAGCTGCTCGCGGTGGAGCGCGGCGAGCTCGCGCAGCTCGGCCGGGAGGTCGGGGCGGCGGACCGCCTGCTCGATCGCGAGGGTCGCCGTCGCTCCGAGGAACGGCGCGCCCGTGAGCACCTGCCGCGCGTCGGCGCCCTGCCGCGCCTGCTCCGTCAGCCAGCGCAGCTCCTCGGCCACGATCCGCTCGCCGAACCCGGCCTCGGCGTGGGCGAGGGCCTCGGGCAAGGGGAGTCCGCTCCCGAGCGCGACCGCGACGAGGTCGAGGTAGCGCGCGGTCGTCTCGAGCTCGAGCAGGCGGCGGACCAGGAGCGCCTCGCGGCCGATCCGCTCGAGCGTGCGCAGGCCGGGGCCGCTGCGGAGCGCCAGCCAGATCGCGCCGACCAGGGTCGGCAGGGCCAGGAGACCGCCCACCGCGGCCGCCAGCAGGGGCTGGAGCGGGGTGCCGGCGTCCAGCGTGCTCTCGGGCGGCAGCGTGAAGCTCGACAGCGCGGCCGGGAGCGTCGTCTCCAGGGTGTCCGCCGGCACGACGAGCAGCGCGGTGACCACCAGGGGCAGCGCGATCGCGAGCACCACGAACCCGACCGCCTTGCGGAGCGGCCCCCCCAGCGCGTCGCGCCAGGCGCGCGCGAGCTCCGCCTGCCCGTCCACTCGAGTCGCCAACAGCGCCAGGGCCCGCGCCGGATCGTGCGCTCCGGCCGCGAGCAGCGCCGCCTCGGCGGGCGTCGCCAGACCGGCGGCCACGACCACCTCGTCCAGGCGCGCGCCCTCGCCGACCCCCCGCGGGGCGCGCCCGACGTCGAGCACCGCCAGCGCGTCGCCGAGCGGGACGCCGCGCTCGACCAGGCCTGCCAGCCGCCGCAGCGCGGCCGCTCGCCGCTCCGCGCCGACGCTCACGCGCCGAGCTCCCGCCGCTCGAGCACGCGGCACCGGCCGCCCTCGACGCGGACGCGCAGCCGCAGCTCGGACGCGATCCGCTCGCGCGAGCCCGCGCGCGGCGCCCAGGCCCGCACGATCACGCGGCGCTCGCGGCCGGTCCCCACGACCTCGACCGAGACCTCCCCGCCGAGCAGGGCCCGCGACCCGCGCGCCGGCGCGCGGCCGGCGGCCAGCGCGGCCCGCGCCTCGGCCCAGGCGGCGTCCGCCAGCGCCCGGGCCTGCGCTCGCGGCTCGCCGCGGATCGCCACGGGGAAGGCGCTGGCCACCGCGGCGCGCCAGGCGATCGCCGTGGCCAGCGCGACCAGCGCGGCCGCCAGGACCATCATGATCGCCATGCCGCGGCGTCGCGGGCCGCCGGCGCGCCTCATCGCCCCACCTCCCCGCTCCCGACCAGGGCGCGCGTGGAGAGGAGCGCGGGCGCTTTACCGGCGCGGCGCCGTGGCAGCGCGAGGTCGAGCGCGACGGCCCGGATCTCCTCGGGGCGGCGGGCGTCGAACCTCAGCGTCAGCGCGTCCGCGACGGCGAGGCGCTCGCGCCGCGCCGCGCCGCCGCGCGCGGGATACGTGAGCTGGACCAGCGCCCGCGCCGGGCCGTCGCCGGCGAGCTGGAAGGCCACGTACCCGCCGTCGGGGCGGACGAGCACCAGCGCCGAGGGGCCGTGCGCGATCGCGCCGTCGGGCGTGCGGGCGGCGAGGCGGGCGGCCTGGCGGACCTCGAGCGCCACGCGGTCGATCGCGCGCACGCACGCCGCGAGGTCGTCCACGTAGGCCGTCATCTGGCGGTGCTGCGCCGCCAGCCGGGTGCCGAGCGGGAGCACCGAGAGCGTGAGCAGGACCACCAGACCGATCGCCACCACCAGCTCGATCAGCGTCACGCGGCGGGCGGCGGTCACGAGCGGTCCCTCCCCGCGGCGACCAGCGTGACCAAGCGCAGCGTGCGCGCGGCCTCGCGCGGCGGGACCCCGGCGGCGCTCCACGAGGCCTCGACCGCCACCTCGAGGAGCGCACCCGAGCGCTCGCGCACGACGAGCCGCAGGGCGAGCCCCCCGAGCCCGGCGGCGCTCGGCCAGCGCTCGGGCGCCAGCCGGAACACGCCCGGGCGCAGCCCGTTCGAGGTCGCGGCCTGCCGGGCGCGCGACAGCTCGCCCTCGACGATCAGCCGCGCCGTCTCGCGCTCGAACGCCTCGCGCACGGCCCGCAGCTCGGCGCCGGGGGGCGGGAACAAGGCGGGCAGCAGGATCACCGCCAGCGCCAGCGCCACCACGACCTCGCTGAGCGTCAGCCTCCGGCTCGTCACCACGGGATACCTCCGGTGAGGTGCATCACGCTCAGGAACGGGGCCCAGTAGTGGCACGCCACCAGCGCGCCGATCGCCAGCAACGCGAGCGGGAACGTCCAGGCGGCGAGGGCGCGCACCCGCCGCTCGTGCTCGGCGGTCGCGCGGGCCGCGGCGGCGGCGAGCGCGCTCGCCTCGCCGCCGGCGAGCTGCGGGAGCGCGCGCTCCCCGAGCGCCCCGCTCGCCGCCAGCGCCTCGAGCAGCGGCCGCCCTTCGCGCGCCTGCGCCGCGGCCGCGCGCAGGGCGGGCTCGGAGACCGGCCCGGCCGGGGCGAGCAGCTCGAGCGCCTCGTGCGCGGGGAGGCCCGCGCGCACGCAGGCGCCGAGCAGCCGCGCGAAGCGCGCGCGCTGGAGGTCGCGCCAGGCGACGCGCACCCCGGGGAACCAGCGCTGCGCCCCGTCCTCGCCGGGCCTCGCCGCCAGGAGGCCGCCCGCCGCCCACGCCACGAACAGGAGCACCGGGACCGCCACCAGGAGCAGGGGCTGAGCGACGAGGAGCGCGACCAGCGAGCCCGGCAGCGGGGCCTCGGCGTGGCTCAGCATGTCCATCAGGCGCTGGCGCGTGACCGAGGTGTAGACCCACAGCGGGACCTGCAGCATGAGCAGCGTCGCCGCGGGGTACACCAGCGCGCCGCGGATCAGGCTGCGGGCTCGCGCGCCGCACGCGTCGTGCTCGCGCAGGGCCTCGACGGCCGCGAGCAGGGTCCCGCTCTCGCGCGCCCGCTCGAGGACCTGCGGCCAGGGGTCGGGGAAGGCGCCAGGCGCGCGCCCCAGGCCGCGTCCCAGCGAGCCCTCCTGGAGCCCGGCGGCCACGTCGAACGCCAGCGCGCGCGCGCGGCGCAGGCGGATCGTGGGCAGCCACAGCACGGTCGACGGCCCGAACAGCCGCCGCCAGGTGCTGACCGAGCGCGGGCCCGTCCCCGCGCGCCGCTCGAGGTCCTCGGCCAGCGCCAGCAGCGCCTGCTCGAGCGGCAGCCCCCTGCGGCAGGCGAAGGCGAGCTGGTCGAGCAGGAGCGCGCGCAGCTCCTCGTCGGCCCGGCTGCGCGCGCGCTTGAGCAGGCCGCCGACCGCGACGAACAGCAGGAGGAGCCCCAGGCAGGCCCCGACCAGCGCCAGGGTCGGGAGGTCCAGCCACCAGAACGGCGTCCCGGCCGCGAGGCCCATCAGGGCAGCCTCGTGGCGACGGCCAGGAGCTGCGTGGCCACGATCAGGACCGCCGCCCCGAGCGCGAGCTCGAGGGCCAGCTCGAGCGCGGCGCCCCACCCGCGCGCGCGCCGCTCGAACGCGCGCAGCCGCTCCTCGCCCATGACGGCGAGCTCGGCCCCGAGCGCCTCACCGCCGCGCTCCCCGACCGCCGTCAAGACCCGCGCCTCGGCGGGCGTGACCAGCCGCGCGTCCGCCAGGGCGCGCGCGAGCGCCACGCCCTCCGCCAGCGCGGGCTCGAGCCGATCGCGCTCGGCGCGTCTGCGTCCCACGATCCGGCCGAGCGCGGCCGCGGTCAGCGACCAGGCCTCGCCCGGGGCCATCCCGCGCGCGAGCAGCGCGGCGAGGCTGCGCAGCACGAGGGCCTGACGGACCGGCCGGCCGAGCCCCGGGAGCCCGCGACCACGCAGGGGGGCCCGCGCCAGGCCGCGCCCGAGGGCGAGCGGGAGGAGGAGCAGGGCGAGCACGAGCGCCGCGCCCGCGGCGAGGACGAGGTCGGGGCGCTCGCCGGCGGCGGCGACGCCGCGTACCAGCCAGGGCACCTCGCGAGCGGTGCTCGCGGTCAACCGCACGATCGCGTCGGCGGCGGGCGCCCCGAGCACGCAGCCCGCCGCGGCGATGCCCACCGCCAGCCCGCTCACCAGGAGCGGGTAGGACACGGCCGCGGCGGCGCGCGCCCGCGCGGCGTCGAGCCTCGTCAGCAGGTCCGCCAGCTCGCCCAGATAGGCCGGGACCGCCCCGCTCCGCTCGCCCGCCCGGACCAGGCCCTGGACCAGCGGGCTCGCCAGCTCGCCGCCGCCCGCCGCGAGCGCGTCGGCCAGCGAGGCGCCGTCGCCGCTCGCCGCGGCGGCCTGGGCGAGCGCGTCGGTCAGCCGCCCGCGCCGCAGGCCGGCGGCGATCCGCCGCAGGGCGCGGTCGAGCGGGAGCCCGGCCTCGAGCAGCGCGGCCAGGTCGCGCAGCGCGCGCGCGAGCGCCACCTCGGGCAAGGGCTCGCTCCCGCCGGCGGGCGCGAGCGCCTGGAGCGAGTCCCTGGCGCGCGTCGGCAGCGTCCCCAGCGCCTCGGCGCGGCTGCGCCCGGTGAGGGTCAGGCGCCGGGCGATCCCATCCTCGTCCACGAGCTCCGCGGCGTACTCCCTCACGGCGCCCCCAGCACGCGCGCGACCTCGTCGGCGGTCGTCCAGCCGGCGGAGACCGCGGCCGCGCCCGCGTCCGCCAGGGCCCGCCAGCCGTCGCGGCGGGCGAGCGCCTCGAGCCGCCCCACGCTGGCCCGCTCCAGCACCGCGCGCCGCAGCTCGTCGTCGAGCTCGAGCCGCTCGACCAGGGGCAGCCGGCCGCGAAAACCCGTCCCGCCGCAGCAGGGCCCGCCCGCGCCGCCGCAGGGCGCGCACGTCCGGCGGACCAGCCGCTGCGCGAACACCTGCCGCAGCGTCGAGGCCAGCGCGAACGGCTCCACGCCGAGGTCGAGCAGGCGGGCGAGCGCCTCGCAGCTCCCGCCGGCGTGGATCGTGGTCAGCACCAGGTGTCCGGTCAGCCCGGCCTCGACCGCGATCGCCGCGGTCTCGCCGTCACGGACCTCACCCACGAAGATCACCTCGGGGTCCTGGCGCAGCAGCGCGCGCAGCGCCGCGGCGAAGTCGAGGCCGCCGAGCCGATCGACGGGGGTCTGGTCCACGCCGTCGAGGGCGGCCTCGACCGGCTCCTCGATCGTGACGCAGCTCCGGGGCGCGCCCGCCGCGCCGCCGGCCACCACCTCGCGCAGCGCCGCGTAGATCGCGGTCGTCTTGCCGCTCCCGGCCGGGCCGCAGAACGCGAGCAAGCCCTGCGGCTGACGCAGCGCGGCCCGCAGCGCCGCGAGCTCGCCCTCCGGCCAGCCGAGCGCGTCGAGCGCCTCGGGCCCGGCGGCCGCGCCGAGCAGTCGGAGCACCGCCTTCTCGCCGTGCAGCGTCGGCACCACCGAGACCCGCAGCTCGCCAGGCCCGCCGCTCTTCTCGCGCGGCACGCGTCCGTCCTGGGGCACGTCGGTGCGGTAGGTGAGGAGGCCCGCCAGCACCTTGATCCGCTGGACCAACAGCGGGAGCGCCTCGCGCGGCAGGCGGGCCACCTCGCGCAGCACCCCGTCCACGCGCAAGCGCACGCGGAAGGCGTCGACCTCGGGCGCGACGTGGGCGTCGCTCGCGCCGAGGCGCCAGGCCTCGCTCAGCAGCGCGTCGACCGCGGCGGCCGTCGGCGCGTCCGGCGCCGCGCGGGCCGCCTCCAGGCAGCGCGCGCCGACGTCTGTGCGCTCCTCCGACCCCGCGGCGGCGAGCTCGAGCGACGCCTCGCTCCCCCTCACCGCGCACCTCCCCCGGGCGTTCGCCCCGAGAGGTCGGCCAGGAGCTGCGCCAGGTACGGGTGCGGCTCCGCCGCGGCCCGCGCGGCGAGCTCGGCGGGCGGGTAGGCCGCCAGGAGGACCCGCAGGACCGGCAGCTGGCGGGCCCGCTCCTGCTTCAGGACGCGCTCCGCCGCCGCGCCCCACCGCGAGCGCCACGCTCCGTGTCGCTGCACCTCGAGGCGCCCGTCGTCGTGGGTCGTGATCTGGGGAGCGCGCGCCCGCAGGTTCGCCATGAGGGCGTCGAGCGCCCAGGGCGCGCCGAGCCGCAGGCCGGCCAACCGCGCCGCCGCCTGCGCGTCGCTGTCCCGCGATCGCCGGGCGCGCTCGACGAGGCGCTCCACCGTGGCGCGATCGGCGCCGCGAACCTCGGCGGGTGCGCCGGGCTCCAGCAACAGGTCGACGAACCCGAGCGCCGCCTCCGCGACGGGCGCGGGCCCGGTCTCGATCAGCATGGCCACGCGCCGAGGAGCCTCCTCACCCAGCGCCAGCAGCGCCGGGAGGAGCGCCGCCTGAACGTCCGGGGGGGCGGCCTCGAACGCGGCCACCAGCCGCGCTCGCGCCGCTCCTTGCAGCGGGCTCGAGTCGGAGTCGTCGGCCGCCGCCCAGAGCGCCCGGCGCGGGTCCCTCGCCCCGGTGAGGCCATGGCGTCGCGCGAGCTCGCGCGCCGCGACGAACGCCACGTCGGGGGTGGCCTGCTCCACCCCATCGAGCAGCGCCAGCGCGAGGTCCGTGGGCGTTTGCAGGTAGCTCGTCTCGAGCAGCACCGCCAGGGCGCGCCGCTGATCGGCGGGCGCGTACGTGCGCAGCGAGAGCGCCCGCCGGATCGCCTCGAGGTCGCCGGCCCGCAGGTCGTCGGTCTGGCGGGCGAGCGCGCGCGCCGCCTGGAGGCGCGCGTCCGCGTCCGCCGACGCGAGCGCCTCCAGGCGCTGCGCGTGGGTGAGCTCGCGGGCGACGAGCCGCGGGGCGATCGCCGCCGCCGCGGTCGCCAGGAGCGCGAAGATCAGCCGCATGCCGGTCTGGAGGCAGGCGCCGTCGATCGCGCGCGGCGGCGGGAGCGGGACGGCCACCGGGGGCGCGTGGCGGACGCCGGGCGCCGCCGGCAGCCCGCCGCGCTCGCGCAGCGCGCGGGCCAGCTCGTGCTGCCCGCGGCCCTCGAGCAGCGTCACCAGCGCGCGGCTGGCGTCGAGGTCGGGGGCGTCGCCGGTCGCCGCCTCGTACAGCCGTTGCTCCTCGCTCCAGCCCTCGCGCACCGGCCCTCCGGGGGAGGCAGCCTACCCCAGGCCGGTCGGGAGATGGGGCCGGTCAGGCCAAGGTCGCGCCGACAGAAGCCAGCCCTCAGCGGTCGGCGGATAGCCGAGGTGCGGCGCCATCTCTGAGCAGAGGTCGGCTTCTTCGGCCAACCGCTGACCGCCAACTGTCGGTCAGGCCTCCGCCGCGTCGCCCTGACCGGCCGCGCCCTCGCGCTCCTCGCGCTCGCGCCGGATCTCGTCGAGCAGGCCCGAGACCTCGACCGAGCGCTGCGCGCCCGTGTCGCGTTCGAACCGGAGCTCGGGCGTGACGCGCGTGCTGAGGCGGCCTGCGACCTTGCTCTGGATGTAGCCGCGCGCGTCCTCGAGCATGCGCATCATCCGGTTCACCTCGCCCTCGCGGTCCTCGAGGAACGAGACGTGGATCGTGGCGTAGCGGTAGTCGGGGCTGAGGTCGCAGCCGACCACCGTCACGAAGCCCATGCGGGGGTCGCTCATCTCGCTCTGGAGGATGCGCGCGACCTCGAACTTCACCTTCTCGCGGACCCGCTCGACCCGGATCGGCTGGGCCATACACCCTCCTCCACACACGAGCCGAGACCCGGACGCGCGCGCCCGGGCCTCCTGCTCTAGAGCATAGGCCGCGGCGCACGCTACAGCGTGCGCGGGATCTTCTTGACCTCGATCACCTCGAGCATGTCGCCGTCCTTGAGGTCGTCGTAGCCGTGCAGCTTGATGCCGCACTCGAAGTTCTCGCGGACCTCCTTCACGTCGTCCTTGAAGCGGCGCAGGCTGTCCATCGGGCCCTGCCAGAGGATGATCCCGTCGCGGACGAGGCGGAGCAGCGCGTTGCGGCGCACCACGCCCGACTCCACGAAGCAGCCGGCGATGTTCCCGAGCTTCGAGCTCCTGAACACCTTGCGCACCTGCACCTGCCCGATGACCTCCTCGACCTCCTCGGGCTCGAGCACGCCGCCCATGATCTCGCGCATGCCGTCGAGCAGCTCGTAGATGATCCGGTAGGTGCGGATCTCCACGTTCTTCTCGCGGGCGAGCGTGCGCGCCTGCGCGTCGGCCGTGACGCCGAACCCGATCACGACCGCGTCCGACGCGGTGGCGAGCAGCACGTCGGCCGTCGAGATCCCGCCCACGCCGTCGCGGATCACCTTGCAGCGCACCTCGTCGGTCGACAGGTTGGCGAGCTCGCGCTTGAGCACCTGCAGGGAGCCCTGCACGTCCGTCTTGAGGACGAGCCGGACCTCCTTGACCTCCTGCTCGATCAGCGCGCGCCAGATCCCCTGCTCGTCGGTGGGGATGTGGTCGAACCCGCCCGCGGTCTTGCGCGCCAGATCGTCGCGCTCGGCGAGGATCCGCTTGAGGTCGGCGTCCTTCTCGACCACGTAGAACCGGTCGCCCGCGTCGGGCACGTCGTCGAACCCGAGCACCTCGACGGGCGTGCCGGGGCCGGCCGCCTTCACGGTGGCGCCGAGGTCGTTGATCATGCGGCGGACCTTGCCGCCGTGCCGCCCGGCCAGGATCGGGTCGCCCTGCTTGAGGGTGCCGTCCTCGACCAGCAGCGTGACCACCGTCCCGCGCCCGACGGTCTTCTTCGCCTCGAGCACCGTGCCGCGCGCCCGCTTGTTGGGGTTCGCCTTGAGCTCGAGCAGGTCGGTGTAGGTGAGGATCGTCTCGAGCAGCTCGTCGATCCCCTGCCCGGTGTGGGCCGAGACGGGCACCACCTCGATCTCGCCGCCGTACTCGCTCGGGAGCATGCCCTCGATCTGCGAGAGGTCCTGCAGCACCTTCTGGATGTTCGCGTCCTTCTTGTCGATCTTGTTCGCGGCCACGACGATGTGCGCGTCGGCGGCCTGCGCGTGCTGGATCGCCTCCTTGGTCTGGGGCATGACGCCGTCGTCGGCGGCGACGACCAGCAGCACGATGTCGGTGACGTTCGCCCCGCGGGCGCGCATCTCGGTGAACGCCGCGTGGCCGGGCGTGTCGATGAACGTCAACTTGCGGTCGTTGTGCTCCGCGACGTACGCGCCGATGTGCTGGGTGATCCCCCCGGCCTCCTGGGCCGTGACCGGCTTCTTCGACTTGCGGATGAAGTCGAGGAGCGACGTCTTGCCGTGGTCGACGTGGCCGAGGACGGCCACCACCGGCTGGCGCGGCTCGAGCGCCTCGTCCTCGTCCTGCTCCTCCTCCATCTCGACGATCGCGTCCTCGGCCTTCGCCTCGTGCTCGAGCGTGATGTCGATCCCCCAGTTGAGGCCGATCATCTCGATCGCCTCGGCGGGGACCGGCTCGTTCTGGTTGAGCATCATCCCCTGCTTCATGAGGAAGCCCATGATCTCGTTGATCCGGATCGCGAGCTCCGCCGAGAGGTCCTTGACGCTGATCGGCAGCTCGATCGTGATCCGATCGGGCCGGACCACGTTGATCGAGCGCGCCCGCCCGCCGCGCTTGCCGCGCTTGCCGGGGCTCTTGATCCAGCGCTCGCGCTCCTGCATGCGGCGCTCGAGGCGACGCCCGCGGCCCATGCTGCCGCCGCCGCCGGAGCGGCGGGTGGTCTGCTTGCCGCGCATGGTGGGCGACACGGCGGTGCGGCTGCCCCGCTTGGTGCGGTCGGGCTTGAGGGCGTCGAGGCCGCCGCCGCCGAGGGTCCGGTCGTCGAGCGGCGGCGGGGCCGCCGGAGACGCGGCGCGGCGCGGGGGACGACGCGCCGACGGGTCGAAGCCAGGCGCGAAGCCGCGGAAGCCCTCGGCGACGCCGGCGGGCGCGTCGGGGCGCCCGGGCTTCTTGTCGGCCGCGCGGGGCTGGGGACGAGCCGGCTCGGCGGGCGCTGCGGCCGCGGCCGCAGCGACCGGCGCCGGAGCGCTCTCCGCCGGGCTGCCGGGCGCGCTGGACTCGGGGGCGCTCGTCGCCGCCGCCATGGCGGCGTCCGGCGCCTCGGTCGGCTCGGCCTCGGCGGCCGCTGGCTCGGCGTACCCCTCGCCGTACCCCTCGCCGTCGTGCTCCTCGGCCTCGACCGCGGGCGGCTCCTCCGTCCCGAACAACCCGGCGTTCGCCAGGACGTCGCGCAGATCGGCGACCTCGTCGTCGTCGACCTCCGCGAAGTGGTTCTTGAGGCCCTTGCGGCCTGCCTCGTGGAGCGCCTCCAACATGACGGTGGAGGACACTTCCCACTCGTGGGCCAGGTGATAGAGACGAACCTTCATAGATGAGACTCGAGACCCCTTCGTTGACCGTTCCTATCGACGGATGCGCGCGCCAGGGACGCGCTCAGCCCTGACCCCCGTCACCCGCGGGCTCGGAGCCCTCGGCGTTGCCCTCGGGGAGCACCGCGGCCGCGGTCTCGGCCGCCGACTGCTGGACCGGCGGCCGGTCCCGGGAGCCATCGTACTCGACCTGGAACCGCTCCTCGTACGCGTCGGGAGTGCCGGTCACCAGGTCGATCGCCCAGCCGGTCAGGCGCGAGGCGAGGCGGACGTTCTGCCCGCGGCGCCCGATCGCGAGCGAGAGCTGGTCCTCCTCGACGAAGACCTTGGCGTGCTTCGTCTCGTAGTCCAGCTCGATCGCGTTCACGATCGCCGGCTTCATGGAGTTCATGATGTAGACCTCTTGAGACTCGTTCCAGCGGACGATGTCGATCTTCTCGCCGTTGAGCTCGTCTACGATGTTCTTGATGCGCGAGCCGCGGATGCCGACGCACGCGCCCACGCAGTCGACCTTGTGGTCGATCGACTGCACGGCGACCTTGGCGCGGTGGCCGGGGTCGCGGGCCAGCTCCTTGATCTCGATGATCCGCTCGGCGATCTCGGGCACCTCGAGCTCGAACAGGTGGCGCAACAGGTCGGGGTGCGCGCGCGAGAGGACGATCCGCACGCGCTGGCCCACCTTCTTGACCTCGAGCACGAGGCACTTGATCCGCTCGCCCGCGTTGTAGGTCTCGCCCGGCACCTGCTCGCGCCAGGGGATGATCCCCTCGGACTTGCCGAGGCTGACGATCACGTTGGGCTTCTCGTAGCGCTGGACGGTGCCCGTGATCAGCGTGCCGACGCGGCGGATGTACTCGTCGTAGACGACGTCGCGCTCGGCCTCGCGGATCTTCTGGATCATGACCTGCTTCGCGGTCAGCGCCGAGATCCGACCCAGCTCGGCGAGGTTCTCGATCGGCTGCTCGCCGTCGAGCGCGGTGATCTCGCCCGTCTCGCGGCTGATCTCGATGACGATGTTCTTCTCCATCCCGAGCTTCTTCTTGGCCGCGGACAGGAGCGCGGCCTCGATCCCGGTGAAGATGATCTCCTTGTCGACCCCCTTCTCGCGATGCAGGGCATCCACGATCCGCAGGATCTCGCTCCCCTTCATGCCACCGATCATCGGACCTCCGACGCGCTGAGGCGCTCGAGCGGGCAGCTCCCAGCCAGCTCCGGGCCTGAGGCGCCCAGAGGAATGCCGAGCAAGTGCCGAGCACAAAAAAAATCGGCCGCGCCCCCCGAGGGGAAACGGCCAGCAGGAGTCTGCTACAACCGCTCGTGACCGGCATTGTAGGCTGGCCCGATTCGGTGTCAAGCGAAGCGCCTGGGCGTGGAACGCCAGGTGCGACGGGTGCGACCCGCACGGAGGGGCGCCTCCGCGCGGCTCGAACGGGTGGCTCCCGCGTGAGTCGCCCGCGGCTGGGCGAGCGAGTCGCGCGAGCCGGCCGGCGGCGCCGCGCGACCGCTCGGCGGCGGTCGTCCGGGGCGGGGCCCGTGACGATCCGTGCGCAAGCGGCTACCATCCAAGCACTAGCGGCGCGGAGTGGCCCGCCGCTTGCCTTGACAGTCCAAGGATGCCCTGATATCGTCCTGCCGCGCCGAAGTCTACGCATTAAGTCTTGTTTCACAAGAGCTTGTGACGACCCGGCCACGCTGGATCCCGTCGCCCGTGACCTACCCATGATCTGCCAGTCCTGCCAACAGAGCGTCGCCACCGTCCACCTGACGGAGATCGTCCAGAAGTCCAAGCGCGAGACCCACCTTTGCGAGGAGTGCGCGCGGACCAAGGGCGTCGCGTACGCGGCGCAGTTCTCGGTCAAGGACTACCTGAGCGGGCTCGCGAAGGAGAAGGTGACCGCGGCGCCCAAGCCGGCGGCCGACGTGTTCGAGCCCTGCCCGACCTGCGGGATCACCTTCAACGAGTTCCGGCAGACGGGGCGGCTGGGCTGCGCGCGCGACTACGAGCACTTCCGGCGCGGCCTCGAGCCCCTGCTCGAGAAGATCCACGGCGCGCGCCAGCACACGGGCCGCGTGCCGCTGCGGATCGGCGCGCGGCTCGAGCGCGACCGGCAGGTGCAGCGCTACCAGCAGGAGCTGCAGGCCGCGATCGCGGCGGAGAACTACGAGCAGGCGGCCGAGCTGCGCGACAAGATCCGCGAGCTCGAGAGCGCCGGGGAGCGGACCGCGTGAGCCAGCAAGGCGAGCGCGCCCGCCAGGGCGGCAACGGAGACCTGCAGGGCCTCGGCGAGTGGCTGTCGGGGACCGGCCCCGAGAGCGACATCGTCATGAGCACCAGGATCCGCCTGGCGCGCAACGTGATCGAGTTCCCGTTCCCGGCGCGCACGCACGACGGCGGGCGGAGCGAGCTCGAGGCGTTCTTGCGCGGCCGGATCGAGGAGGCGGGCCTCGGCGACGACGTCAGCTACCAGAAGCTCGACACGGCCACGCCGATCGACCGCCAGTGCCTCGTCGAGCGCCACCTGATCTCGAAGGACCACGCCTCGGGGCGCGGCGAGCGCGGCGTGGCGCTCGAGCCGAAGGGGACGCTGTCGATCATGGTCAACGAGGAGGACCACCTGCGGGTGCAGGTGCTCCGCTCGGGCCTGCAGCTCGACGTGACCTGGGAGCAGATCGCCAAGGTCGACCGCCGGCTCGAGGAGCGGCTGAACTACGCCTTCTCCCCCGAGTTCGGCTACCTGACCGCGTGCCCGACCAACGTCGGCACGGGGATGCGGGTCTCGGTCATGGTCCACCTGCCGGCGCTGGTCATGACCAAGCAGATCGAGAAGGTGTTCCACGCCGTGAGCAAGATCAACCTCGCGGTGCGGGGCTTCTACGGCGAGGGGACGCAGGCGCTGGGCGACTTCTACCAGATCTCGAACCAGGTCACGCTCGGCCCATCGGAGGAGGAGATCCTCAAGACGATGGCCGACCACGTCCCGCAGATCATCAAGTTCGAGCGGAACGTGCGCGAGACCTTGATCACGGAGAACCGCGTCGGTCTCGAGGACCGGGTGTGGCGCGCGTTCGGCATGCTCGAGCGGGCGCGGCTGATCACGTCGGAGGAGACCATGGAGTACCTCTCCATGGTGCGGATGGGGGTGAACCTGGGCTTGATCGACAGCTTCCCGATCAGCGCCGTGAACGAGCTGTTCATCCTCACGCAGCCCGCGCACCTCCAGAAGCTGAACGGTCGGGAGCTGCCGACCCCCGAGCGAGACGAGAACCGGGCGCGGTACGTCCGGGAGCGGCTCGCGAGCCTCAACTGACGCGCAGGGAGAGACGATTCGATGTTCGACCGCTTCACGGATAGAGCGCGCAAGGTGATGGGGCTCGCGCGGCAGGAGGCCCAGCGCTTCAACCACCAGTACATCGGGACCGAGCACATCCTGCTCGGCCTGATCCAGGAGGGCTCGGGCGTCGCCGCCAACGTGCTGCGCAACCTCGACGTCGATCCGGAGAAGATCCGGGTCGAGGTCGAGAAGATCGTGCAGGACGGGCCGACCATGGTCACCATGGGGCAGCTCCCGTTCACGCCGCGAGCCAAGAAGGTGCTGGAGCTGGCCTCGGAGGAGGCCTCCAACCTCCGGCACAACTACATTGGGACCGAGCACCTGCTGCTCGGCTTGATCCGGGAGAACGAGGGTGTCGCCGCCCAGGTCCTGATGAACCTCGGCCTCAAGCTGGAGGACGTCCGCGAGGAGGTCCTCGAGCTCCTAGGAGCAGACATGTCGAGCAACGAGAGCGGCGCTCCCGGTGGGGGCGAGAAGTCGACGAAGAAGAGCAAGACCCCCGCGCTGGACGCGTTCGGGCGCGACCTGACCGAGCTGGCCAAGGAGGGCAAGCTCGACCCGGTGATCGGCCGCAAGGACGAGATCGAGCGCGTCACGATGATCCTGTCGCGCCGCACCAAGAACAACCCGGTGCTCCTCGGCGAGCCCGGCGTGGGCAAGACCGCCATCGTCGAGGGCCTCGCCCAGGACATCATCAAGGGGAACGTGCCCGAGATCCTGCGCGACAAGCGGATCGTGGTGCTCGACCTCGCGATGATGGTCGCGGGCACCAAGTACCGCGGGCAGTTCGAGGAGCGCATCAAGGCGGTCATGACCGAGGTCCGCCGCGTCAAGAACGTGGTGCTGTTCATCGACGAGCTGCACACGCTGGTCGGCGCGGGCGGCGCCGAGGGCGCGATCGACGCCAGCAACGTGCTCAAGCCGGCGCTCTCGCGCGGCGAGGTGCAGTGCATCGGCGCCACGACGCTCGACGAGTACCGCAAGTACATCGAGAAGGACGGCGCGCTGGCGCGGCGCTTCCAGAGCATCACCGTCGACCCGCCGAGCAAGGAGGAGGCGGTCGAGATCCTGCGCGGGCTGCGCGACAAGTACGAGGCGCACCACCGCGTGCAGTACACCGACGTCGCGCTGCAGGCCGCCGTCGACCTCGCCGCCCGCTACATCACCGACCGCTTCTTGCCCGACAAGGCGATCGACGTGATCGACGAGGCGGGCGCGCGCCTGCGCATGAAGTCCATGCGCACGCCGCCGGACCTCAAGGACATCGAGGAGGACGTCAAGAAGCTCGAGAAGGAGAAGGAGGAGGCCGTCGCCGGGCAGGACTTCGAGCGCGCCGCCTCCCTCCGTGACGCCGCCGACAAGCTCAAGAAGAAGCGCGAGCAGATCAAGCGCGAGTGGCGCGAGGCGGCGAAGGAGTCGGGCGGGATCGTCGACGAGGAGATGATCGCCGAGACGGTCTCCAAGATGACCGGGATCCCGCTCACGCGGCTCGAGAAGGGCGAGGCCGAGCGGCTGCTCGCCATGGAGGAGGAGCTGCACCGGATGGTCATCGCGCAGGACGCGGCGATCAAGACCATCGCCAAGGCCGTGCGCCGCTCCCGCTCGGGCCTGAAGGACCCGCTCCGGCCGATGGGCTCGTTCATGTTCCTCGGCCCGACCGGCGTCGGTAAGACGCTCCTGGCCAAGGCGCTGGCGAAGTTCATGTTCGACAGCGAGGAGGCCCTCGTCCAGATCGACATGTCGGAGTACATGGAGAAGCACAACGTCAGCCGGCTGGTCGGCGCGCCGCCCGGCTACGTCGGCTTCGAGGAGGGCGGCCAGCTCACGGAGAAGATCCGGCGCCGGCCGTACTCGGTGGTCCTGTTCGACGAGATCGAGAAGGCCCACCACGACGTGTTCAACATGCTCCTGCAGATCATGGAGGAGGGGAAGCTGACCGACAGCTTCGGCCGCCACGTCGACTTCAGGAACGTGATCCTGATCCTCACGAGCAACATCGGCTCGGACGTGATCAAGAACAAGACCGGCCTGGGCTTCGGCGACCCGAGCACGGCGGGCGACGCCCGCAGCTACGAGGTCATGAAGAAGCAGCTGATGGACGAGCTGGAGCGCAACTTCCGGCCCGAGTTCATCAACCGCCTCGACGACATCGTGATCTTCCACCAGCTCAGCCGCGACGACCTCTCCAAGATCGTCGAGCTCGAGATCAACAAGGTCGCCGACCGGCTCAAGGACAAGGGCCTGGCCCTGGAGATCTCGGCCAAGGCGACCGAGTTCCTGATCGACAAGGGCTGGGACAAGGAGTACGGCGCCCGCCCGCTCCGGCGCGCGATCGAGCACCACCTCGAGGACGCGCTCTCCGAGGAGCTGCTCAAGGGCAGCTTCGAGGGAAAGAACCACATCGTGGTCGAGGTAGACGAGGAGATCGGCAAGCTGAAGTTCAGCGCCATCGAGCGCGAGGCCGGCGCGACGGTCTAGCGAGCTTCGAGCTGAGACGAACACGCGAGGCCGGGCGCGAGCAGCGTCCGGCCTCGTCGTCTTCCGGAGCCCGCACGTCGCGTGTGAGCGGCGCGCAGCTCTCCCTCTCAACGCGAGGAGCCGACCTCGCCAGCGACAGCTCTCCCTTGGCGGTCCTCTCTGGCGCGGGGGAGCGGACGTCGCCAGCGACAGCTCTCCCTTGGCGGTCCTTTCTGGCGCGGGGGAGCTGACCTCGGCAGCGACAGCTCTTCCTTGGCGCTCTTGGCGTCCTTGGCGGTCCTTCCTTCCTCACGCGGGGGGGTGACCTCGGCAGCGACAGCTCTTCCTTGGCCTTCTTGGCGGTCCTTCCTCACGCGGGGGGGTGACCTCGGCAGCGACAGCTCCTCCTTGGCCTTCTTGGCGGTCCTTCCTCACGAGCGAGCACGCGCGAGCAGGAGCGCACGAGTCGGCGGCGCTGCTCGCGCGCTACAGGCCCACCAGCCGCCGCGCCACGTCCACGAGGTGCTCCTCGAGGGCGGCGTCGACGTCGGGCGCGTCGGTGAACGGCGCGAGGTCCTGCGCCTCGGTGATCGCGTAGCGGACCAGCACGTGGTTGAAGGTGAGCACCTTCAGCCGCCAGTTCGGGTCGGGCGGGAGCCCGAGCGCGCCCCAGGCCAGGGCGACCATGTCGAGCAAGCGCTGCGTCCAGCCCTCGCGCACCTGCTCGGGCAGGGCGCCCTGCTCGATCACGTGGCGCACCAGCAGCCGGACCTCCGTGCGGTGGGCCCGGGCGAACCGCCAGGCGAAGCGCACCACCCGCTCCAGCGCCGCCTCGGGCGGCGCCGGCGCGAGCAGCTCGGCGGTCGGCTCGACGGCGAGCAGGCGCTCGTAGAGCCGGTCGATCGCCGCGCGGTACAGGCCTTCCTTCCCGCCGAAGTGATAGGCCAGCGTGGCGATGTTGACCCCGGCGGCCCCGGCGACCGCCCGGGTGGTGGTCCCCGCGAACCCGCTCGCGGCGAACCGCTCGATGGCGGCGGCCAGGATCCGCTCGGCGGTGGCGGCCGCGGCGTCGCTCATGGCCCTGGCGCCCGCCCGCCGGATCACACCGCCGCCCGGGCGCGGCGGCGGCGCAGCCAGCGCAGCGCGCGGCCGAGGTGGTGATAGAGCGGGGTCGGGCTGTCCTCGCTCTTGGGCTGGTAGGCGTCCTTGAGGTACGGGACGTACATCGTGCGGCGCAGGCTGCGCCAGCCGGTGTGGGGCGAGGCCTCGACGCGGTGCCACGTGCGCCCGTCGTGCACGGTCAGGTCGCCGGGGTAGGTCTCGACCGCGACCTCGCGCGGGTCGGGGCGGTGCGCCACGAAGTAGGGCTTGTGGAAGCACATCCCGAAGAAGCCCTGCCGGTGCGTGCCCGGAATGATCCGCAGCCCGCCGTCCTCGGCCGTGACGCGGTCGAAGTGGAGCCCGACGTTGAGCATGGGTCCCGGCTCGCGGAGGTAGAACAAGTCGCGCAACCCGTCGGTGTGCCAGCCCAGCCGGGGGTAGGCGCTGCCCGGCACGTTGAGGTTGCGGTTGAACACCACGCCGTCCTTCTCCTCGTCGCCGACGCGCGTGCCCTCCCCGATCAGCGAGCGCACCGCGTCGAACCGCGCGTCGCGCACGAACGCGCGCACCAGCTCGGAGAACACCGAGGTGAAGGCGAACCGCTGGATGAAGGGCGCCCCTTCGCCGTCCCGGCCCACGAACAGCGGGATCCCGTAGACCTTGGCGCGCCCCTCGGTCAGCCAGCGCTCCTGGATCGCCTGGACCTCGGCGTCGATCGCGATCAGCTCCTCGCGGCTCGCCACGTTCCCGAACACGATGAAGCCGTGCTCGTCGAGGAAGGCCTGCTGCAGCGGCGTGATCCGAGGGCCGAGCGCGAACCGGCTGGAGAGGGGCAGCTCGCGCGCGCTCCGCAGCGCCTCGTCGGGGGTGGCCTCCAGCGCGTTGCGCGGGTCGTCCAGCGTGACGTCGATCGGCCCCGGCCCGCAATCGGCCGGCAGCGGGAGGTTCGAGGTGGGGCGGCTCAAGGTGGCGGTGGTCATGGGAACCTCGTGGGTCAATCGATTGATTGGATTGCTAATCATTTGATTACACCGCCGTGGACAGGTCAACTCCGTAGCCGAGAAACGGCATAACCCGTTTGCATACAAGGCTCGCTCCCATGCGACCGGGGCGCCCGCCCCCCAGGGAGCGGGTATCATTCGCGGCCCATGGTCGAGCTTCGTGCCCCGCAGCAGCGCGTGATCGAGGTCCCGGCCGCCGCCGACGACGTCTACGCCCTCCTCGCCGACCCGGCCCAGTCCGTGGCGCACTTCCCCGGGCTGCAGCGCATGGTGCGCGAGGGGGAGCGCTACACCTGGTACTTCGAGCCCAAGGGCGCCGGCCCGGTCTCGATCCAGCTCGCGTACGCGGTCACCTACATGCGCGACTCGACGGCCCGCACCGTGTCCTGGAGCCCGGTCGAGGGCGTCGGCAACGGCCGCTCCCGCGGCTGCTGGCGCGTCGAGCCGCTGGGCGAGCGCCGCGCGCGGGTCACGCTCGAGAACGAGACCCGGATCGAGGTCCCGCTGCCGCGGGTCCTCCGGCCGATCGCCGAGGCCCTCGTCGCGCGCGAGAACCGCGCGATCGTGGGGACGTACCTCGACAACCTGCAGCGCACCCTCGCCGGCGGCGACGGCCGCCTACGGCGCGGCGAGTGGGTCGAGGTGCGTTAGGATGCGGAGGTCTCTCTGAGCAGGCTCGTGCCCGTGCCGGTGCCCGTGCGCCGTGCTCGCGACCCGTGTGACGTGCCGGTTTGCCCGAGGGAGCTACCCAGAGCGCTCTCGCTTGCAGCGCTCCTCCGCCGCAGCGAAGTGGGAACGGGCCACGCGCACGGAGACGGGCACGGGCACGGGCACGGGCACGATTCGCTTGGCGCGAGGACGTGTGGAGTAGTCAGACGAGCACCCCTAAGGCGTCTCCACCGCGGCCACCACGATCACCAGGGTCGGAGCCGCGTGCTCGCCCGCCACGCCGGCGGCGACCGTGGGGTGCGAAGGCGCCTCGCCGACCACCACCAGGCCGGCGCGCAGGTCGCGTCCGGTGAGCGCCGCCGCGACGAGCTGGCGGCGGCGGAGCTCGGCGGGATCGTCGCTGCTCCACCGCCAGCGCGCGAACGGGACGAGCGGCGCCGAGAGGTCGAGCTCCACGCGGGCGCCCGGCTCGAGGTCCGCCAGCGGGAGGACGCCGCCCGGGAGGAGCGCGAACGCGCGCCGCAGCGGCAGCCCGGTGCCGTTGGCGAGCGTGACCGTCCGCCCCCGCGCGGCCACCTCGAAGCTCCCCGGCAGCCGCAGCGCGTCGAGGCGGGCGTAGGCGCGCTCGTGGCCCCGAAGCGGCGCGCGCACCTGCCAGCCGGTCGCCGTCGGCTGCAGCAGGGCCTCGGCCCCGATCGCCTCGAGCCCGCCCGCGAAGCGCGGCCGCGGCGGCGCGGGCCCCGCGAGGTCGACCACGGCCTCGGTCGGCCGCACCGCGCGCAGTCGGACCAGCGCCAGGCGGCGCGCCACGCGCCCTCCCGCCGGCAGCTCGAGGACCTGCGCGGAGCTGGCGTAGACCGCGCCTCGCGGCCCCGCGGCGACGCCCACCGCCAGCGCCAGCCCGAGCGTTGTGGCCGCGGCGCGCGCCAGCGTGGGCCCCAGGGCGCCGCCCGCGCCGAGCGGCGCCAGCAGCCCGAGCGCGAGCGCGGCCGCGAGCGCCGCGACTCCGGCGCGGCCTACCTGCGCGCGACCGGGCGCCGGCGTCTCGCCAGCGCCCAGCGCTCCCTCCAGCGCGACGCGTCGAGCGCGCGCCCGCAGCCGGCGCGTGAGCTCGGCGCGCCAGCGCGGGTCGACGCCCTCGCCGGCCGCGAGCGGCAGGTCGGGCGCGCTCGGCCCGATCAACAGGCCTGCCCCGAGCGGCTGCACGTCCCAGGGCGCCCAGGGGGGCGTGCGCCGCGGTCCGCTCAATCCGCTCAGGCCGGGCGCGCGGGCGACGGCGAGCAGGTCGTCCCGAGCCGCACACACCAGCACGCCGCCCGCGCCCGCCCAGGCCTGGAGCGCGAGCGCCGCCTCGGGCCGGCTGGCGGCGCCGGCGCTCGCCACCACGAGGTCGATCGCCTCGCCCGACGCGGCGAGGAGCGGGAGCTGGTCGGGCGCGAGCGCCACCACCGCGGCTCCACCCTCGGGGAGGAGCGCCGCGGCCAGCTCGGTCGCGTTCGGGCCGAGCGCGCCCACGAGCGGGACCTCCCCAGGGACGACCCGCGGCTCGGGGAGCTGGTGCGCGAGCGCTTCCCAGGGCGCCCCTTCGGTCGGCTGCCACTCGAGCGCCAGCCGGCGACCGCCGCCCAGGGGAGTCGCGGCGAGCGTCGCGGCGCCCGCGCCGGCCGGCCCGGCGTAGCGATGCCCGAAGCTGCGCGCCGCGAGCCGCCCGCCGCGCGCTCCCTCGAGCTCGACCCGCACCGGGTCGGGCTCGCCGGGCCGCACGTGCGCGCCCAGGAGCGGCTGGGCGGCGCGGACCTGCGGCGTCGCGCCGGCGGGCTCGCTGCCGGCCAGCGCGGTCAGGGCGCCCAGCGCGAGCGCGGCCCCGCGCCGGGCGCGTAGCCCGCCGAGCGCGCGCCAGCCGCGCGGCGCGAGCACGATCGCCAGCGCGATCACGAGCGCGAGCACCGGCGGCCCGAGCGGGCCGCCGTCGAGCAGCTCGACCGCCGCCAGCGGGGGCGCGGCCGCGCGCAGCCAGGGCGCGGCCGCGCCCGCGACGCCGACGTCGCGCAGGAGCAGGGCGGCGAGCGGGGCGGCTGCCGTCCAGGCCGCCACGGCGGCGACCCAGCCGGCGCGCTGCGCGCGCGGGCGTGAGCCCGAGCCCACCGCGACCACCCCGAGGAGGAGCGCCAGGTACAGGAGGGCGCGGGCGGCGTCGGCCCGCGTCGCCGCGGCGAACGGCGCGGTGAGGGCGAGCGCCGGAGCGCTGGCCAGCGCGAGCAGGAGCAGCTCCGCGGCGCGGGCGTGCGCCCCCTCGGCGCGGGCCGCCGCGGCCCACACCGTCGGCAGCAGCCCGGCCGCGAGCGCCAGGAGCGCCGCCAGGGCCGCCTCCGCCGACCACGGCCGCGCCTCGGGCGCCAGGCCCGCGAGCAGGAGCGGCGCGGCGGCGAGGAGCGCCCACGCCGCGGCGAGCGCGAGCGACGAGGCGGCGAGCCGCTGCTCGCGCGGCGCGCGCGCCGCCGGCTCGAGCTCGGTCTCGGCGGCCGCCCACGAGGTCAGGAGCTGCTCCCCGGGCCGGCTCGCCTCACGGGCTGACGGCCCCCGTCCACCCTACGGCCTGCGCGGCGAGCGAGCGCCGGCGGGCTCCGCTCAGCGGCCGGCCTTCTTGTCGTCGAAGTAGCCCTGCACCCCGCGCGCCATGCTCTGCAGGTTGGGCACGATCATGTTCACCACGAACTGCTCGATCGTGCCGCGCAGGCTGCCGGCCAGCAGCTTGGGGACGCCCGGCAGCTTCTCGGGGTAGACGCGCAGGTCACCCTCGATCTGGATCTTGCACCGCCCCTCGCCGGCCTCGAGGACCGAGGTCGTCCCCGTGCACTCGAACAGCGAGGCGCCGATCGTCGGCTCGAGCCGCCACTGCGCGCGCGGCGGCCCCTGCTCGTGCCACGTGGCGTGATCCTTCCAGGTCAGCGTCTCGGGCTTGAGGAACTTCTGCGCCACCTTGGGCACCTTGTCCTGCGAGCCGCGCCAGCGGTTGAGGATGAACACGGTCCCGTCCGGGTTCTCGCGCCGCTCCAGCACCGTGATCTCCTCCACGTCGGAGAGGTAGGGCACGAGCGAGGGCATGTCGTCGCGGATCAGCAGGAACACCTCGCGGGCGTCGTGGCTGACCTCGTCGGTGGTGCGGAACTGCATGGAGACCTCCGGTGGGGCGTCAATCTACCGGCTGCCCCCTCGCCCCTCCAGTCACCCGCCAGGAGCGCGGCTCTCCGAGAGGTCCGCTGCCGGCGCGCGCCGCGTCGCGGGCAGCACCAGCCGGTACCAGGCGGCCGCGGCGGCGAGCAGCCCGCCGTACGCCAGCGCCACCCTCGCGCTCCCGTAGGCCACGGTCGCGCCCAGGCACACCACGGCCAGCGCCAGCGCGACCGCCGGCGTCCAGGGATAGAGCGGGGTGCGGAACGGGCGCTCGAGGTCGGGGCGGAGGCGGCGCAGCCGGAACAGCGAGGCCATGGAGATCACGTACAGCGTCAGCGCGCCGAGCACCGACACCGCGATGATCTCGCCGGTGCGTCCGCTGAGGAGCGCCACCAGGCCGACGAGCATGTTGAGCACCAGCGCCGCGGCGGGGGTCTTGCGCCCCTCGAGCGTTCGCCCGAGCGCGGCGGGCGCGTAGCCCAGGCGGCCCATCTCCAGCGTCGCCCGCCCGGCCACCAGGATGATCCCGTGGAACGAGGCGAGCAGGCCGCACAGGCCGATCCCGATCAGCATGTGGTACAGCGGGTGCGCCTCGCCCACCACCTTGCCGAGCGCGAGGGGGAGCGGGCTGTCCGAGGGCTCGCTCGCCCCCGGCGGGTAGACCACGGCGCGCCAGCCGTCGACGCCGACCGCGCTGAAGAACGTGAGCAGCGCCAGCACGACCAGCGTGGCCATGGCCAGGCCGAAGCCGCGCGAGAGCCCGCGCTGGGGGTCCTCGGCCTCCTCGGCCACGTTCGCGACGCCCTCGATCGCGAGGTAGAACCAGATCGCGAATGGGATCGCGGGCAGCACGCCCAGCCAGCCGTTGGGCAGCGGATCGCGCGAGAACGCCGCGAACGAGAAGCGCGGCCCCACGACGCCCGCGAACAGCAGCAGCTCGAACACGGCGAGCAGTGTGATCACGAGCTCGAACAGGGCGCTCTGCTTGACGCCCCAGATGTTCAGCCCGGTGAACAGCACGTACGCCGCGGCGCCGACCGCGAGCGGGTGCGCGCCGGGGAAGAAGATCGTGAAGTAGGCCCCGATCGCGGCCGCGATCGCGGGCGGCGCGAACACGAACTCGATGCACTGCGCGACGCCCGCCACGAAGCCGGCCCCCGGACCGAACGCGGCCCGCGCGTAGACCGACGCGCCGCCGGCGCGAGGGAGCGCGCACGCCAGCTCGGCGTAGCCGAGCACGAACGTCACGTACATCGCGGTCACCAGCAGCGTGGCCGCGAGCATCCCGTAGGGGCCACCTCGGGCGAGCCCGAGGTTCCAGCCGAAGTACATGCCCGAGATCACGTAGCCGACCCCGAGGGCCCAGATCGTGACGGGGCCTAGCGTCCGCTGCAGCGCGCCGCGCTCGTCCATGGGTGCTCCCGGCTTGGCGCCAGCTCGAACTGTACTCGCGCGCGGCGAAGCCGAGCTGCGCCCGAGGCGCCGCCACGGCGCGCCGTGTTGTGCCCGCACGCTCCGTCCGTCAGAGTGGCTGCATGGACGCTGCCGAGGAGCTCGTGTTCCGTCGCCTCCCGCCACGCGGTCTGCCCGAGGCGACGCTGTTCGGGCTCGCCTTCGCCTGCGCCGGGGTCGGGTTCGGCTTCGTCCAGGCCGCGTTCCACGACGCGCCGAGCGCGCTCGGGCTCCCCGCCTGGACGCGGAACACGCTCCTCGGGACGGGGCTCGCGTTCCTGCTCGGCATGGTCCCGGTCGTGTTCGCCGTGCTCCGCTGGTGGCGGGGGCGCTACGGCGTGGCGCGCGTCCGCCCCGACAGCGTGGCGCTCGAGGCCCCGCTCGCCTGGTTCGTGCCCCCCGTCGTGCTCGAGTACGAGGCGCTGCGCGCCTTCGAGGCCACGCCGCACGGGGTGCTGATCACCGCGTACGGGGCGAGCACGGCGGCCCCGATCCGCTGGCTGCAGCGCGTGCTGGCCCCGTTCCTGATCCCCACGCCCGACGCGGCGGAGACCGCCCGCGTCCACGCGCTGATCGACGCGCGCCGCGGCGGCTGGGCGGACGAGGCGCGCACGCAGACGTTCGCGGGCCCCAGCTCGCTCTGGGCGGCGGCGCTCGTCCTCCTGGCGCTGGGCCCGCTGGTCGCGCCGGTGATCGCCCGCCTCCGCTTCGAGCAGCCGGTCGCAGTCCTCGCGGCGCTCGCCCTCGCCGTGCTCGGCGGCGGCGGTGCGCTGCTCGCGATCGTGCTCCTCGCGCGCGCCTGGCCGAGCCTGGGGGCGAGTCGGCTCACCGTCGGCGAGGGGAGCCTGGTGTTCGGCGGCCAGCGTCATGAGCTCGCCGACCTCGACGCGATCGGGGCGGACGAGGGGTTCTTGGCGGTCGAGTCGCGCGCCGGGCCGCGCCTGGGGCGGCGCGCGCTCGTTCGGCTGGGGGATCAGACCGGCGCCGCCCTGGCCGCGATCGAGCAGCAGCTCGCGGCCGCGGGCTGCGCGAGCGTGCGGCGCGAGCTCCCGAGCTGGGCGTGCGCCGCGACCCGGCGGCGGCGCGCTGCCGCCGCGCTGGCCGTGCTGGGGCTCTCGCTGGGCGGGGGCGTCGGTCTGGCGCTGGCGTCGCCCCCGCTGTATCTCGCTCACACGTGCGCGAGCGTGAGCGAGAGCGCCTCGCTCACGCTGATCGCCCGGCAAGGGGACGGCGCGCCGAGGGCGCTCGTCCTGGTGTTCGGCCCCGCCGTCCCCGAGCCGCCGACGGTGCGGATCGCCGGCCTGTGGGAGCAGCGACTGCCGGCGCGCGCCGCGCCCGCGCTCGAGGTCGACCTGGTGGCGGGCCGCGTCGAACGAGGCGGCGCCCTCGCCGCCACGATCGACCCCGGCGCCACGCTGATCGTCGTGACGCCGCAGCGAGTGCGCGCGGCGCGCGTGGCGCTCCCGCGCGAGCTCACCGAGCGCGTCGCCCGCGCGGCCGGCCCAGGGCTCGGCCTCGGGCCGCTCCGGGTGAGCCCGCTCCTCGACCCGCTCGACGCGCTCGCAGATCCGCTGGCGCAGGACCTCGTCGCCGGGCGGATCGGCCACCGCCTGTTCGAGCTGACCGACGCGGCGGCGCAGCTGCGGCTGGTCTGGGGGGTGGCCGACGATCAGGTCGTGTTCCTGTCGGTCCTGCTGGGCGGAGCGCCGCTCGTGGTCGCGGCCCCGCCCTTCTCGCCGAACGGAGCGCTGAGCATCCAGGCGGTCTCCCAGCGCGCGCCTTGCATCACGCGGTCGAGCCCAGGGGGAGTCAGCCTGCAGGCGCGCCGGGTTCCCGCGGCCGACGAGCTGCGCGCCGTGGTGGAGGCGGTCCGTGCAGGGACGCCGCTCGCGCAGGCGTTCGGCCCGCTGCAGCGCGAGCTGTTCGGCCCCTGAGCCGCCTTTCTCAAGTGACACTGTCACGGACTTAAGTGCCTGGCGCAGTGAGGTATGAGGACGTCGTTGCGGACCGATCTTGACACTGTCACGGGACACTGTCATAGTCCTCCGCATGACGCGGTGGACGCTCGAGCAGCTGCAGGTCGAGGTGGAGCGCGCGCTCTCGCTCGACTACGTGCCCCCGGCCAGCGGGCGCGTGCGCGCCGTCCCCGACGCCCGCACCATTCGCTACTACACCACCCTCGGCCTGCTCGACCGGCCCGAGGTGTCCGGGCGGACCGCGCTGTATGGCCGCCGGCACCTGCTCCAGCTCGTGGCGATCAAGCGGCTGCAGGCCACGGGGCTGTCGCTGGCCGAGGTGCAGGCCCGGCTGCAGGGCGCGACCCCGAGCGCGCTCGAGCAGGTGGCGCGCCTGCCCCGCGCGAGCGACGCCGTCGCCGCCAGCGCGCCGCCGCCCTCGGCCGTCGCGGCGCCGTCCGCGCGGCACGAGGCGTTCTGGGAGGCCGTCCCGGCGGCGGCGCTCGTCACCGACGGGCCGACCCGGCAGGCCGAGCCCCGCTCGCCCGAGGCCGGCGACGGCCTGCTGCAGGGCCTGGCCCTGACCGACGCCGTGACCCTGCTCGTGCGCGCCGAGCGCGCGCTCACCCCCGACGACCTCCTGGCGCTCCGCCAGGCGGCCGGTCCCCTGCTCGACGCGTTGACCGCGCGCGGGCTCGTCGCTTCCCTGTCCGAGAGGAGCTCGTCATGACCGCCGTGCCGCTGCCCGCGTGCGCCGACCTCGACCCGCTCTGCCGCGACGAGGGCGCCGGCCTCGGCGCGCTCCGCACACCTCAGGGGAACCTGCCGCTCAAGCTGCTCGACGTGGCGGCGCACGTCGTCGGGCTGGTGGCGGAGACCCGCGTCCGGCAGACCTTCGTCAACACGTTCGGCGTCCCGCTCGAGGCGACCTACATCTTCCCGCTCCCCGACCGCGCGGCCGTGAGCTCGTTTCGGCTGGAGGTCGGCGAGCGCGTGATCGAGGGCGCGCTGCGCGAGCGGGGCGCGGCGCGCCGCGAGTACGACGCCGCGCTCGCGAGCGGGCACCGGGCGGCGATCGCCGAGGAGGAGCGCCCCGGCGTGTTCACCCTGCGGGTCGGCAACCTCATGCCGGGCGAGGAGGCGAGCGTGCACCTCGTGCTCGAGGGACCCCTGCCCTACGAGGCCGGCGCGCTGACCTACCGCTTCCCCCTGGTCGTCGCGCCCCGCTACATCCCGGGCGCGCCGCTCGACGGCCCGCAGGTCGGCGACGGCGCGGCGCTCGACAGCGACGCGGTCCCCGACGCCTCGCGCATCTCACCCCCCGTCTTGCTGCCCGGCTTCCCCAGCCCCGTCCGGCTCAGCCTGACGGTCGAGCTCGACCCGGCGGGGTTGCTGCTCGGCCCCGTCCGCTCCAGCCTGCACGCCGTCCGCGAGCAGCGGGCCGGCGGGGTGGTGCTCGTGGCGCTCCAGCCCGGCGAGCGGCTCGACCGCGACTTCGTGCTCCGGTTCGCGCTCGGCGGCGAGCGCCCGGGCTCCACGCTCGAGGTCGCGGCCGACCCCGACGGCGCCGGCGGCACGTTCCAGCTCACGCTGATCCCCCCGGCCCGCGAGGCGAACGCCACCCGGCCCCGCGACGTGGCGGTGGTGCTCGACCGCTCGGGCAGCATGGAGGGCTGGAAGATGGTCGCCGCGCGCCGCGCCACCGCGCGCCTGATCGACGCGCTCACCCCGCGCGATCGGTTCTTGCTGCTCGCGTTCGACGACCGGGTGGAGCGCCCCTCGCTCGTCGGGTACGAGGCGACCGACCGCAACCGCTTCGGCGCGGTGACGTACCTCGGCGGGCTCGAGGCGCGCGGCGGCACCGAGCTGGCGCAGCCGCTGGCCGAGGCCGTGCGCTGGCTCCACGCCGGCGAGCGCGCCGACCGCGAGCGCGTGCTGGTGCTGGTCACCGACGGGCAGGTCGGCAACGAGGACCAGCTCCTGCGCACGATCGGCGGGAGCCTCGGCGACGTGCGCGTGTTCACGCTCGGGGTGGACCGCGCCGTCAACGAGGGCTTCCTGCGCCGCCTGGCCGCCCTCGGCGGCGGGTCGTGCGCGCTGGTCGAGAGCGAGGACCGCCTGGACGAGGTCATGGCCGACGTGCACCGGCGGATCGGGACTCCGCTGCTCACGAGCCTCGCGCTCGAGGCAGCGCCCGGCGCGGCGCAGCTCGAGCCGGGCTCGCTCGCGCCCTCGCGCCTCTCCGACCTCCTGGCGGGCGCGCCCGTGCGGGTCCTCGGCCGCTTCGCCGGACCCGCCGAGGCGCTGCGCCTGCGCGTGCGCGGCACCGACGACGCGGGCCTCCCCTACGACGAGGCGCTCACGCCGCGCGCCTCGAGCGCGCCGCTCCTGCGGGTGTGGGGCCGCGAGCGGGTGCGCGACCTCGAGGACCGCTACGCGATCGCGCCCTCGCCGGCGCGGGCCGCAGAGATCACGCGCGTCTCGCTCCGCTGCGGCGTCCTGTGCCGGTTCACCGCGTTCGTGGCGGTCGACGGGGCGGAGGTCGTGAACGCGGGCGGCGAGCTCCACCGCGTCACGCAGGCGGTCGAGCAGCCGAGCGGCTGGGCCACGCTGGTGCAGCAGCCGATCACGCCCCCGCCCGGCGCGTTCCTCGGGGCCCTGCCGTTCGGCGCCGCGCCGGCTGCGTTCGCGCCGCCTCCGCGCGGCGGCGACCCGTTCGCGAGCGGAGCCGGCGTCCCCTTCGCCCTGCACTCGCAGGCGGCGTTCGATCCGCCGGAGGACCCCTTCGCCGCCCCCGAAGCGGCCGACGCGGCGGCGCGACGCGCGGCCTGGAAGGAGGCCGAAGCCGAGGTGGGGCCGCCCACGGGGAGCGACCCCTTCGCCCCGGCGCCCGGGTTCTTGCACGACCCGTTCGGCGGCGGGCTGGCGGCGGCGGCCGCGTTCGCGCCCGAGCCCGAGCCGTTCGCCCCGCCGCCGCCCGGCGACGTCCTCGACGCCTATCGCCGGCGCGCTGCGGACCTCCTCGATCGCCTCGGCGAGCAGCCCGACGCGCGCGCTCTGGCCCGCCTCGCGCTCGGCCTCGAGGCGCTGCTGGTCGACCTGCGCTCGGTCGGCGCGCCCGCCGCGGCGCTCGACCCGCTCGAGCGCCTGCTCGAGGCGCTCGCCCCCGCGCGCCGGGGCGAGCCCCTCGACGCGCCGGCGCTCGGCGCGCTGCACGCCCACGCGCGCGCCGCGCTCGAGGAGCTCGCGCGCGCGCGGCCGAGCGCGCCGCGGGAGCGCCACGACGCCTTCTGGATCTAGGCGGTTTCTTCGGCTGCTCTGGTGTGAAGCGCCAGGTGATGGCAAGGGCGCCGAAGAAACCGGATGGGGCGGGACCTGACGAGACGATCGCCTTGATTTGAAAAATTAGTTGTACTGATTGGTTTGTTGGTTTGGATTGACCACCAGGCCCGAGTCGAATTCGCCTCCGGCTCGGGCTGGGGGTCTGGGTCGGGTGACGGACCCGCGGGGGGCGGTCTCCCGCGGGTCCGGAACCTTTTCCGGACGCGGCCGCGATTCGAGTCCGAGAGGCTGTCGTGCGGTGAACCGCCAAGGAGGAGCTGTCGCTGTTGAGCTCGGCTCCCTTGGCCACGAACTGACCGCCAAGAGCGCCGAGGAGGAGCTGTCGCTGCTGAGCTCGGCTCCTT
>CAZMSZ010000011.1:0-17857 GCA_964569055.1 uncultured Planctomycetota bacterium
CGTCGGCGTACGCGCGTCTACTCCAAGGGACTTCGCCCGCGCGGCACTAGCGCAGGAACGGTGAGGCGGCGAGCCGCTCCTCGAACCGGGTGAGGCGGCCTTCGGCGCGCTCGAGGGCCTGGGCCTGCAGCTCGCTCTGGCCCTGGGCGGCGGCGGCCTCGGCCAGGACGAGCTGATACACGGCCGAGTCGAGCGCCGCCTCCTGGATCGCGAGCAGCTCGCGCAGCCCGCGCGCGGCGTCGCCGGTGTGCACGCGCAGGTAGGCGCGCGCCACGTGGGCGGCGACCGCGTCGGGCGCGCCGGCCACCGCGCGCTCCGCCTCGGCGAGGCACGCGTCGAGCCAGGCCACCTCGGCCTCGCCCGCCAGCCCGTCGTAGAAGCCGGCGATCGCGAGCGCCAGCGCGTCGGCCGGGCGGCCGTCGCGCACCCGCAGCAGCAGGTGGCGGCGGACCTCACGGGCGAGCGGGCGCGTCCAGACCGGCGCCAGCACCGCGTCCGCGCGGTCGAGCGCCTCCCAGCGGCGGTCGAGCAGGGTGGGCAGCACCGCCTCGAGCCGCTCCTCGGGCTGGCGGACCAGCCCGGCCACGAACCGGGCCACGGTGGCCTGGTCGGGGTGCCGCTCGGGGTCGCCCAGGCGGAGCGCCTCGCGCGCGAGGTCGAGCGCCTGCTGCGGGTCGGTCTGCTCCACCGCGCGCGCCTCGGCGAACAGCTCGTCGCGCCGCTCGTCGCGCGCCTCCCCCAGCTCGTCCACCCGCGCCTGCGCCAGCTTGGCGCCGGTGGTGTGGCCCAGCGCCTCGAGCACCGTCACGCGCCGGCGGTGGAGCTCGAGCGCGTCGGGCGCCAGGCGGAGGGCGTGGTCGAGGCTGCGCAGCGCGGCGTGCCACTGCGCCAGCGCGACCTCGCAGTCCGCCTGCGCCAGCAGGCGGGGCACCGTCGCGCCGTGGGCCTCGATCGCCCGTCGGGTCGCGCCGAGCGCCGCCTCGAACGCCTCGCGCCGGCGCAGGCGCGAGGCGGCGCGCGCGAGGGTCTGCGCCACCTCGGGGCGATAGGGGTCCTCCCGCGTGGCGCGCGTGAGCTCCTCCCAGGCCTCCACGACCTGCCCGCGCGAGAGCTGCAGCCGGGCCAGCGCGTAGCGGGCGCGCGTCCGCTGCGGGTCCAGGCGGAGCACCGTCTGGAGCCGGGCCTCGACCTCGCGCTGGATCGTGCCCACCCGCCGCTCGGCGAGCGGCAGCAGCTCGAGCGCCTGGCGCAGCAGCGCGGCCTCGAGCTCGTCGCCGCGGGCTGCCGCCTGCCAGGCGGCCTCGCACGCCACGTGGGCGGCCTCACCGCCCGCGACGAGCCGGGCCTGCGCCAGCGCCCGTCGCGGGCGCGCGTCGGCGCCGGCCCGGGCGGACGCCAGGGCGCGCTCCGCCAGCCCCTGCGCCGCGTCGCGGTCTCCCACCTCGAGCGCGAGGCGCGCCCGGAGCGTGAGGAGCGCCGAGGTCTCGACCTCGCCCGCCGCGATCGCGCCGAGCAGACGACGCGCCGCCGCCACCCCGGCCCCCTCGTCGAGGGCGAGGCGAGCCAGGCGCACCCGCGCCTCGCGCTCCGCCGCTCCGGCCGCCGCGTCGAGCGCCGCGGCCTGCTCGAACGCCTCGCGGGCGCTGGGGGTCTCGCCCTGCGCGAGCCGGGTCTCGCCCAGCTCGACCAACAGCGCCGCGCGCGCGGCCGGCTCCTCGGCCGCGGCCACGTCGGCGGCGAGCAGGCGCGTGGCGTCGCCCAGGCGGAACAGCCGGGCCAGGGCGCGCGCCTGCCCGAGGCTGGCCGCGAGCCCGCCGCCGCGCGCGCGCGCGCGCTCGAAGGCGGCGACCGCCTCCTCGAGCGAGCCGCGGCTCGCGAGCAGGTCGGCCTGGCGCAGCTCCGCGGTCGGCTCCTCGGGCGCGAGCCGGAGCGCCTCCGCGTAGCAGGCGAGCGCGACCCGCGGCGCGCCGCGCGCGCGGGCCACGTCGCCGCAGGCCACGTGCGCGGCGGGGTCGGTCGGGGCGAGGTCGCGCGCGTTGTGCGCGTCGGACTCGGCCGAGTCGAGCCGCTCCAGCGCCTGATAGGCGCGCGAGCGCAGCACCAGGGCCGGGACGTGGTCGGGGCGGCCGAGCAGCGCGTCGGAGAGGTCGGCCACCGCCGGCTCGGCCCGCCCGAGCTCGAGGCGGAGCTCGCCCCGCAGGGTCAGCGCCTCGACGTCGGTCGGCGCCAGCTCGAGCGCCCCGTCGAGCGCCTGCAGCGCCCGCCGCGTCCGCCCTTCCCGGCAAAGCGCGCGGGCCAGCGTCAGGCGCAGGGCCGGGTCGCGCGGGAGCGCGAGCACCGCGCGCTCGAGGGCCGCGACCGCGTCGGCCGGCAGCTCGCCCTCCGCCGCGCCGAGCCAGGCCCGCGCGACGAGCCCCGCCAGGGCCGCGCGCAGCCGCTCGCCCTCGAGCGCCTCGAACGCGGCGCGCGCGCCCGCTCCGCGCGCGCCGCGATCGGAGAGGAGCTCGCCCGCGGCCGAGAGCCGGGCCAGGCCCTCCTCGGCCAGGGCGCGGGCCTTGGCCGGATCGCTGACCAAGGCCTGCTCCGCCCCGAGGCGCAGCCGCTCCGCGTGCGCCAGCGCGGCGCTCACCGCGTCGTGTCCGCCGGTGTGCGCGTGGTGGGTCCGCAGGCGGTCGACCCCGACCGCCACGACCACCGCGAACGTCGCGAGCGCGCCGAGCGCGAGCGCGCCCACCACCAGCCGCGCCCGCTTGCCCGCGACCTGGCGCAGCAGCCCGTCGCGCCAGTCGTAGGGGAGCCCGCGCGGCTCCTGACCTTGCAGGTAGCGCTCGAGGTCGTCGGCGAGGAGCGCGGCGCGGGCGTAGCGGTCCTCGCGGTCCTTGGCCAGGGCGCGCAGCGCGACCTTGTGGATCCGCTCGTCGATCCCGCGGGCCGGATCGAGCGGGAGCACGACCTCCTCGCGGTCGATCTTCTTGAACAGCGAGAGCGGCGAGTCCGCGTCGAACGGGACGTCCCCGGTCAGGACCTCGTACAGGATCACGCCCAGGGCGTACACGTCGCAGCGGCCGTCGACGTCGCGCTCGCCGCGGACCTGCTCGGGCGCCATGTAGTACGGGGTGCCGACCGCGTGGCCGACCTGCGTCAGCCGCGTGCCGCGCTGGAGGTCGCGCGCCAGGCCGAAGTCGGTGACGCGCGCCACCCCGGTCGTCCGCTCGATCAGGATGTTCCCGGGCTTGAGGTCGCGGTGCACGATCCCGCGGGCGTGGGCGTGGTCCATGGCGCGCGCGGTCTGGGCCAGCGCGCGCAGGGCGAGGTCGCGCGGGAGCCCCTCCTCGCGCTCGAGCAGGTCGTCGAGGCTGTCCCCCTCCACGAGGTCCATCGTGAAGTAGGGCATGCCCTCGACCCGACCCGCGTCGTGGATCCGCACGATGTTGGGGTGGTCGAGCGCCGCCGCCAGCTCGGCCTCGCGCTCGAACCGCTCGAGGCGGACCTCGTCCTCGTCGGCCTCGATCATGACCTTGAGCGCGACCACCACCCCGCTGCGCGTGTCGCGGGCGCGGTAGACCACGCCCATGCCGCCGCGCGCGACCTCGTCGAGGAGCTCGTAGGGGCCGAAGGTCTGGGTCAGGTCCGGCGGGCGCGAGAGCGGCTCGCCCGAGGCGCTGAGCAGCTCCTCGAACGAGTCGGCGTCGAGCTCGCCCGATTGATAGCGGTCGAGCGCCAGCTCCAGCGCGCCGAGCGGCTCCTCGTCCTGCGACTCCTCCGCCTCGGCCCGGGCCTGGCGGGCCATGTAGATGTAGTCCGAGACCGAGACCAGCCGGCGGCGCAGCAGCACCTGCCCGAGCGACGTCGCGCGCCCGGCGCTCTCGAGCGTGTGGCCGGAGCGGGCCTCCTGCAGCAGCTCGGGGAGGTCGCGCGGGGCGACCAGCCCCATGCGCACGGCGATCTGTCCCAGGCGGAGGTCGGAGTCCGGACGGCTGCGCACGGCCGCCGATCCTATCGCGGGGCGCGGGCGTCCACGACCCAGGGTCGTCGCCGCGCACGAGCTGGCCGAGCGGTCTCAAGGACAGCTGAACGCCACCTGATTCGTGGCGCTAACGAACTCCTCGAGGAGCGGGATGTGGGGGTGCCAACAGAAGTCACGGACGTTGTCGCTCGCGATCGCGAGGCCTAGCCTCGAGCTGACGACATAGGCCGCGAGTTGGGCATCCACACCGCTCCCTCGGGCGGCGCTGTTCTTGAGCAGAGCGCGAAGCGTCTCGTGGTATCCGGCGGGTTGTGGCTGAAGCTCGATGGCGAGGCGCCTGAGCCAACGCCGGCGATCGTCGCGGGTAGTACCCGGAATCCGTCCGTGGCAGAGGAACTCCCACAGCACGAGCTCGGTCACGAATCGCCGGTTGGCGTGGATCGAGATCATGCTGCCTGTGACGGGCCCGCCGCTCGCTCCCTCTCGCGCTGCCCTGATCAGGACGTTGGTGTCGAACAGCACACCGAGCCCCTCTTGCATGGCTGCGGGGATGGTCGTCGGGCGCGCCACTCCTCAGAACACCTCCTGGACAGGCGCGGCGGGCTCGACGGGCACGGCCGGTAACTCGAGCTCGTCGGCCAGCCGATTCCGGAGGGTGCGCAGTGACTCCGCGAGCTCGTTCGAGGTCGCCCGGAGCTTCGGGACCTCGTGCTCGAGCCGAGCGAAGGCCTGGTCCAGATCCGTGCTGGCCCGCCGGAGCGCCAAGACCCTCGCGCCGTGTCTCTCCCACGCCGACGCATTGGTCCGCCCTTCGGGGCGCGGGGTTCGTGACCAATTGACGGCGGACTCGGCGAGCAGCGAAGGGCCATCCTGAGGCGGATAGGCCCCACGCCAGCTCGGGTCCTCAGCGTCGATCGCTCTGACGATCTCGAGGAAGGCCTCGCTCGAGACCAGCGCCGACCGCACCGCTTCGGCGGAATCCTCCACGGCTCGGAGGCTCGCGTCGTGCGACCGAACGAGCGACTCGACCTCTGTATTGAGCCGCAAGAACTGCTCGAACAGCGGCGCATGGTCGTGACGCACGTACTCGGGAACTGGCCTGACGAACTCACAACGTCTGGCACGGAAGCGCCAGGTTGGGTTCCCGTCCTTCAGGACGGCTTCCTCCTGGTGCAACGCCTCGAGCAGCCGCGGGAAGATCGCCTGGCACCAGGCGGTCACAAGGGCGAGCGATGGAGTCTCCGAACTCCGGTGCTTGGTCAAGCCCGAGTGGCGCCGGTCGAGGTACTGCTCCGCGAGGTCTATGGCGCGACGCGGTCCGCCGTACAACGCGAGGTGATGGACCTTACCGGGATCGGTCTCCTCAGCGCCCGAGAGCGAGACGACGGACGCGATCCCGGAGCCGGGCAAGCGCCAGTCGCTGCCGAGGATCAAGTAGCTGTAATGAGGGATCGGCATCCCATGGTCGTCGCGCTCCGCACCGACGTACCAGACGCGCAGCCTGCCCACGGACGCCGTCACACCACACTCACTCCCTCGAAGCAGAGTACCGGAGCATTCGTCGCGTGTCGAGGAGTCAGGCAGGCGGCGGAACACGTCCTTCACGGCGTTCGCGGATCAGCTTGACCACGTGAGACGTGCTCAGCGGACGATCGCCGGGCTCGAGCCGGCCTCGACCCGGGACGCCGCGAGCCTGCGCCTGCGGGCGCGGTGACGTATCCTCGACGCGTGCGGAGCCGTGCGCCGGTCGGGATCGTGCTCGTGGTGCTGGCGATCGCCGGCGTGCCCGCGCCCGCGGCGGGCGAGGAGCTCGAGAGCTGGCTGGCCGGGCTCAGCGCGGGGGTGCCGCGCGACCGCGAGGACGTGCTCGCCTGGCGGCGTCGCGGGGACCTGGTCGCGCTCGCGCTCGAGCGCGCCGGGGACGGGGGTCGGCCCGAGGCCGTGCGGCGTGGAGCCCTGATCGCGCTGGGCGCGATCGCCGACTCGCCGCAGGTCGCGCAGCGCCTCGAGGCGCTGGCGGACGAGGCGCCGGCGACGCTCGCGGCGCTGGCGCGGCGGGCCGCGGCGCGCGCGCGCGGCCGGGCCGCGGTGCTGGCGCGGCTGGCGGGGCCCGAGGAGGTGCAGGACGCGGCCGAGCTCGCGCCGGGGACGCTCGGCGACGTGGCCGACCTCGCGGCCGATCCGCTCGTCGCGCCGGAGGTGCGCTGCGCGGCAGGGCGCGCGCTGGGGCGGCTCGGGGGGATCGAGGAGGTGGGGTCGCTCGCGCGGCTGGTGCTGCGCGGGGGCGACGCGCTGGTCGTGCGGGAGGCGGCGCTCGCGGCGCTGCTCGTCCGCGGCGAGCACCGGCAGGTCGGCGGTCTGCTCGCGCCGCTGTGCGCGCGCCCGGGCGCCGACGCCGCGCGCCTGCGTGGGCTCGCGTGCGACGGCCTCGAGGCGGCGGGCGAGCTGGCCCGCGCCGCGCGGCAGCTCCTCCACGCCCGCAACGTGTCGCCCTCGGTCAAGGCCACCCTGGCCGGGGCGCTCGAGCGGCGCGCGGTCCCGGGGGTCGCCGCGGCCCTGCGACGGGCGCAGGAGGACGCGGGGGCGCGCGCCACGCTGGCCGAGCGCTGCGCCTTCGTCACGGCGCGCCTCGCGCTCGGCGACGCGCCGGCGCCGGGCGACGCCGCCGACCTGGTGGCGGCCGCGGTGGCGGGCGAACCGGCGCTCGCGCTCGCGGCGGCCGAGGCGCTGGGGCGCCACCGCCTCAGCGGGCTCGAGGCCGCGCTGGCGCAGCCGTTCAGCGAGGTCGACCCGGGCGAGCGGCGGCTGCGGGCGATCCACCTGATCGAGGCGCTCGGCGTCGAGGGGTGCGTCGAGCCGCTGGCGGAGGCGGCGATCGACGGGGGGGTGCCGCTGTCCGTGCGTCAGGCCGCGGTCCACGCCCTCGGCGCGCTGGGCGGCGGCCAGGCGGTGGCCGCCCTCCTGCAGGTCGTGACGGCGCCCGCCCGCGGCGCCGCGGTCGCGCTCCGGCGCGAGGCGTTCGACGCCCTCGCCGCCTGCGCGCACGCCACGGACATGAGCCGCGCCGCGGCGCGAGCCGGCCTGGCGGACGAGGAGCCCACCGTCCGGCGCGCCGCCCTGCGGCTGCTCGTGGCCTGGGGCGACTCCTGGAGCGCCGAGGCCGTGGCGCGCCTGGTGAAGGAGGTCGAGCCCGCGGGCCGAGCCGAGCGCGCGGCGCGCCTGCGGGCCTGCGCGGCGCTCGAGGTGCGCGAGCCGGCCGCGGCCGCGGCCGCGCTGGACCTGCCCGACGAGGAGCTGCGCGACGAGCCGATCGCCACCCTGGCGCTCGCCTACGCGCGCGCGCTCCCCGCGGGGGCGGGGGTCCCCGCGCTGCTGCGGCTGCTCGAGCACCGCTCGGCGGCGCTCGCGCAGGCGGCGCGCCTCGAGCTGCTCCGGCGCTATCCGCCCGGGCGCGCGTTCGGAGCGCTGGGCCCGGGCGGCGAGGCGCGGCGTACGGTCGCCCGCTGGCGCGAGGCCTGGGCGGCGCACCCCGACCGCTTCGAGTGAGCCCCAAAAGTTTCGGCGCGCTCCCGCCCGATAGGAGGTGCGGCCCCCACGCTGGGGGCGAGCGAACCCCAGCCCCTGGAGACACCTCATGAAGCGCCGCTTCGCCTTGATCCCCGCCCTCCTGCTCGCCGCCGGCTGCTCGAGCACCGAGCCGCTCGAGGAGCGGATCCACGAGCTCACCTGGACCCTCAACGCCGCCGAGAAGGCCGCCGAGCAGTTCGCCGTCGACAAGGGGCTGGCCGAGAAGGAGGTCGAGCTCGTCCGCCGCGAGAACAAGGTGCTGCAGGAGCGGCTGGTCGTGGCCTACGACGCCGTCCGCGACGCGCGCGCCAAGCTCGACGAGAAGCTCGCCGACCGGATCACCGAGCTGTCCGAGTCGACCCCCGGCCAGAAGCTCGAGATCTCCCAGTACGGCGGGGTGGTCCTCGAGTCGGGGATCCTGTTCACGCCGGGCAAGCACGAGCTGTCGAAGGCCGGCGAGGCCGCGCTGACCCCGCTGGTCGCGACCCTGCTCAAGCCCGACTACGCGGGCTACGACCTCGAGCTCGCGGGCCACACCGACAGCGACCCGATCAAGCACTCCAAGGCGCGCTACCGCGACAACTGGGACCTCGCGGGCATGCGGGCCAACAGCGTGCGGCAGTTCCTGGTCAAGAACGGGGTCCCGGCCGACCGGATCTACCTGAGCTCGTGGGGCCCCACTCACCCGATCGACGCCGCGACCAAGCGGAAGAACCGCCGGGTGGAGATCGTCCTCCACAGCCGGGATGGCGACGAGACCGTCCCCGCCTCGGCCCACCGCGGCGACTGAGCCAGATCGAAGTTGGAGCAGACGGCGCCCGCCTCCGGCGGGCGCCTGTGTTTTGGTTCGGGTGGAGATGACGCCCAGCGCCGGAAATACGAGATATCAACAGGGAATTAGGAATTAGAAATGCCAGAACGGCTGTCGTCGAGGCGGTCACGACAAGCGATAGCGATTCCTCATTTGCAGTTCCCTGTTGATATTCCATATTCCCTCTCTCGATGGAGTCGGGCTTCGCCGGCTGCCGCGTGGCAAGGCGCCTCGGCTCGCGACCGGAGTACGAAGCGCAGAGCGCGCGGCGGCCGCAGAGGACCTCTGCGTGCTCGGCGCCCTCTGCGCTTGATTCCTGGCTGAGGCCAGTCTGTGCGCTGTCGCTGCGCCGACCACGCCTCGCCAGGCTCATGCGACAGCCTCAGGCCAGCAGCGGAGGCTCCTCGGACTCGGAGTCGGAGTCGGAGTCGGAGTCGGAGTCGGAGTCGGATTCGGAGTCGGATTCGGAGTCGGAGTCGGATTCGGAGTCGGATTCGGAGTCGGATTCGGACTCGGATTCGGACTCGGATTCGGAGTCGGACTCGGATTCGGAGTCGGACTCGGACGCGGACTCGACCCCGCTGTCCTCCAGGCCGAGGTCGTCGGGGTCGGCGCCGAGGTCGCGGGCCACGTCGTCGAGGTCCAGGCCGTCGGGGCGCTCGAGGGCGAGGGTCGCTTCGCCTTCGAGCTCGTCGTCGGGCTCGTGCGCCTCGGGGGAGGGTGGGGCGCCGGCCGGGCCGGCGGCGTCGACGGTCAGCGCGGCGCCCTCGCCCTCGGCGAGCTCGACCAGGCGGATCGCGGTGGCTCCGGCCTGGAGGTGGTCGCCGACCGCGAAGGGGGCCTCCTCGTAGCGCTCGAGGCGCCGCCCGTTGAGGAGGATCCCGTTGGGGGAGCCGAGGTCCTTGACCACCATCCCCGCGCCCGTCTCGACGATCGCGGCGTGCTCGCGCGAGAGGGTCGGGTCGTCGTGGAAGATCGCGAACGGCTCGGCGCGCCCGATCACGAAGAAGGGGCCGTCGAGGTGCAGCCGGGCGGAGCGCTGCGGCCCCTGGATCAGGAACACCCGCCTGTTCATGCCGCCTCCGCCCCCGGCGAGGGCGCCCCCTGCCACGCGCCGGCGGGTCGCTCGGTTCCGTCGCAGCCCGCGACCGTCGCAGCCTGCGACAGTCTAACTCCCGACCGGGGCAGGAGCCCCGCCGCTCCGGCCGTTGCGCGGTCCGCCGCCACCGAGGAGGTGCGACGTGGACGCGATCGGGAGGGCGCGGGCGTGGGCGGCGGAGGTGCTCGGGGCGGTGTGGACGCCCGAGCGGTTCGGGCTGGAGGTCGAGCGCGAGGAGGTCCGGTTCCTGAGGCGGGCCGGGCACCACGTCGTGACGGTGCGGTTCGCGGTATGGGAGCGGCTGGGGGTCGCGGCGGTGGCGCTCACGCCAGGGGGGCCGCGCGCGCGGTTCCCGGTCAGCAGCGAGGACGGTCCCGCGGCCGACCCGCGCGCGATCCGCTGCGACCCGGGAGCGCCCGAGCTGGCGGCCGCGATCGCCGCCGCGCGCGGGGCGGCGGACCCCGCCGGGCGCCGGGCGGTGCGGGCCCGTGCGTGCTGGGCGGTGCCGAGCCGCGGCGGCCTCGAGCTGTTGGTGCTGCTCGAGCACCGGCCCGACGACGGCTTGCTGGCGGTCGACCTCGACGCCCGCGACGGCGAGCGCCTGGGCTACCGCTGCCTGCCGTTCCGGCGCGGGTCGCGGCGCAGCGCCGCCCTCAGCCGGTTCTCGGCGGTGAAGCGGGCGCGAGCCGCGCTCACGCTGCCCGCGGCGGCGCGGCTGGTCCGCTGCGAGCTGGTCCACGGCGCGGGGGCGCGCCTGTGGCGGCTGCGGTGGGAGGTCGGCGAGGGACCGGGGCGCGGGTTCGTGGCGGCCGCGCTCAACGGCCGCTCGGGGCAGGTGTGCGAGACGTTCGCCGCGCGGCGCCCGGCGCTCACCGCGGCCGCGCTCCCCTCCCGCGAGGAGGCGCGGCGCACGCTCGAGCTCGCGGTGCGCGCGCGGCTCGGGCGCGGCGCCTACCTCGGCCCGCTGGTCGCCGGGGCGTCGGGCCCGGCCGACGAGCGGGTGTGGCTGGCGGTGGCCCGCGGGCCCGGCGGCGGCCTGTTCCGGGCCAGCGTCAGCGCGGGGGCCCGGGTGAGCTTGAGCCGCCTCGACGATCGGCGCTCGGCGTAGCCGGCGCGAAACTCGAGAGGCTGTCGCGTACGACTGCTCCGCCTCGGAGGACGCCGAAGCGGGCAAGGGCAGGGGGAGGCTGTCGCCCGACACGACGCGGCCGCGCGGGGGCCCGGAGCGCCAGGGCCGATTGCTAGACTCCTCCCGGGGCAGGAGGAGCCATGAGCGCGGTCGAACGGGCCGAGAAGATGGCCGAGCTCGAGTCGATCCGGGAGCGCGGGGTCGCCCGCGCCACGGCGCTGGCGCGGCTGGCGGAGCTGCTCGCCGACGAGGACGAGGACGTGCGAGCCCAGGCGGCCGAGGCGGGGGGCGCCTACCCCGCCGAGGACGCCGTGACCGCGCGCCTGCTCGAGCTGGCGACGGACGACGGGTCGACCCGGGTGCGGTCCGCGGCGCTGACCAGCCTGGGGCGGGTGGTCCGCGAGGGCGACCTGGCGGGGGCCGCCGCGCCCGGATACGCGCCCGACCCCGAGCTGGAGGAGCCCTCGGCCGAGCGGTTCGCCGCGGCCCGCGACCTCCTGCTCGCCGCGCTCGAGCGCGAGGAGGGCGCGGTCCGCCTGGGCGCGCTCGAGGCGCTGGCCTACCTGTCGCACGAGCCGCGCGTGGTGAGCGCGATCGAGGCGCTGGCCGAGGGCTCCGAGGCGGAGGGGCGCGCCGTCGCGCTCCGCTGCATGGGGCTGAGCGGGGACCCGCGCTGGGCCGAGCGGATCGAGCAGGCGCTCGAGGACGGCGAGGGGCCGATCGCGCAGGCCGCCGCCTGGGCCGCCGGCGCGAGCGAGGTCACCGCGGCCGCGCCGTTCCTGGGGCGGCTCGCCGCGGGTCGGCGCCAGCCTCCCGCGCTCCGCCTCGCCGCGATCGAGGCGCTCGGCTCGCTCGGCAAGGAAGCCACGAGCACCCTCCTGGAGCTGGCCGAGGACGGCGACGAGGACGAGGCGCTGCGCCGCGCGGCGCGGGTCGCGCTCGAGAACCTGACGCTGCTCGGGCGAGAGCCCGGGGAGGTGGAGTCGTGACCCTACACCCGCGAAGCGCGCCCCTGGCCCTGGGCGCCGGCCTCGTGCTCGTCGCGCTGCTGCTCGCCGGCCCGGCGCCGGTGCGTGGCGGGCCCGACGACCCGCTCCGGGTCGTGGAGGTGACCACGACCGACGGCTCCACTCGCGTGAAGGTGACGCTCGGTGGGCTCGAGGTGCACGTCGGCCAGACGGTCGAGGTCCGGCGGGGTGAGCGCGTCGTCGGCTACGGCGCGGTGGAGTCGGTCGCGAGCGATCACGCGGTGGCGCTGATCGGCACCGTGGTGGCCGACGCGCTCGAGGTGGGCGACCAGATCGTGCTGATCGGCAGCTTCCGTCGCGGAGCCCGGGCGACCACGCCGGCGGGCTCGGGCGCGCCGCGGTCGGGGGCCGAGCCCCAGGAGGCGCCCGCCCGCGCTCCCGAGCCCGCCCGCGGCGAGCGGCGCCCCTCGGGGCGCGTGCTGAGCGTGGCGCGCGACGTGGTGCTCGTCGACTTCGGACGCGAGGAGGGCCTGGCCAAGGGCGACAAGGTCTCGCTGCGCGAGGGCGATCGCGAGGTCGGCACGCTCACGATCGACCTGTTGGGCGCCCACACCGCGGGCGGGACCCTGGCCTCGGGCGAGGCGATCGTCGGGCTGCGCGCGCTGTCGCTCGGCCCCGCCCCTTCCGAGCCCGCGCTCGACTTCGTAGCGCTCGACTTCCTGGGAGTGGTCGCCGACCCCGAGCACCCCACCCCGCACCGCGCGGCCTGCCACGTCGGCGTCCCCGTGCGGCGGGTCATGCGCGGCTCCCCCGCCGAGCGCGCGGGGATCGGCGTGGGCGATCGCGTGATCGCCGTCGACGGCCGCGTGGTGCGCGACGCTGCGGAGATCCGCGAGCGCGCCGAGGCGCGCACCTCGGAGGACGTGCGCGTGGTGGTGCTCCGCGAGGACCGGCTGATCACGCTCAACGTGGCGTTCCGCTAGCCCCGGGCTAGCGGTCTGTCGGGAGCGATCGCGGCAGTCGAGCGCCCGCCACCCGGCGGGGACGCCGGCACCATGGATGGCGCTGCGCCGCGGAGGTAGCCTCCGCCCCTCCACTCCCAAGGAGGTCATCATGTCCCAGCTCACGCTCTACGAGCTGCCGCCCTCGCCCAACTCGATCAAGGTCCGGCTCGCGCTCGGGCTCAAGGGGATCCCCTGCCGGCGCGTCACGATCGACCCGGCGAACCGCGCGCCGATCGTCGAGCTGTCCGGCCAGCCGCTGACCCCGGTCATGCTCGACGGCGACCGCGTGATCTACGACTCGTACGCGATCCTGCGCTACCTCGACGCCAACTACCCCGACGGGCCGCGGCTGTACTCGCCGGACCGTGACACGCAGCGCGAGATCGAGGGCTGGGAGCTCTCGGCGCGCACCGAGGTCTCGAAGTTCGCCTCGATCGTGTTCGGGCAGCTGTTCTCGCCCACCAGGGACCCGGCCGAGCTCGCGCGGGCCAACGAGCTCCTGGCCGAGCAGGCGGCGCGCTTCGAGGACGTGCTGGCCGATCGGGACTACCTGCTCGGCGAGCAGCCCACCGCCGCCGACCTGACCTGCGCCCCGCTCCTGTTCATGGCCATGCTCCTCCCCAAGGACCACCCGGAGGGCTCGGTGCCGCGCTTCTTCGCCGACCACGTGCGCCTGCCCGAGCGCTTCGCCCGCACGCGCGCCTGGGCGGCGCGGGTGATGGCGTTCGACTGCGCGCGCTGAGTCGAGGAGGCCGTCGTTTGCGCTGGGCGTGAGGAAACATGGAATATCAACAGGGAACAGGGAATGATGGAATGAGGAATTGCTGTCGCTCGTCGTGGCCGCCTCGACGATAGCCGTTCTGGGATTCCTAATTCTTCATTCCCTGTTGCTATTTCGTATTTCCAGGCGTTGGGCTCACGTCATCTGCGGCTGACGCCCGCGCGGGCACGGCCGTTGCACTCACCCGGCCTCGTGGGCGAGCTCGACACCTACCGGCGCAAGCGCGACTTCGCGCGCACCCCCGAGCCCGCCGGGGGCCCGCGGCGGGGACGGCGCCGTCCCCCGGCGGGGCTGCAGTTCGTGGTGCAGCAGCACGCGGCGCGGCGGCTGCACTACGACTTTCGGCTCGAGCTCGACGGCGTGCTGCTGAGCTGGGCGGTGCCCAAGGGGCCGAGCCTCGACCCGGGCGAGCGGCGGCTCGCCATGCGGACCGAGGACCACCCGCTGGAGTACGCCGCCTTCGAGGGCGTGATCCCCAAGGGGGAGTACGGCGGCGGGACCGTGGTGGTGTGGGACCGCGGCGTGTGGACCCCCGAGGGCGACCCGCGCCGCGGGCTGGCGCGCGGCAGCCTGCGCTTCGAGCTCGCGGGCGAGAAGCTGCGCGGCTCGTGGCGGCTGATCCGGACCGGGGGCGGCGAGGGCGAGGACGGGCGCGAGGCCTGGCTCCTGATCAAGCGCGCGGACGCGCACGCGGCCCGGGGCGCGCGCGCGATCGTGGAGAGCGAGCCGCGCAGCGTGCTGAGCGGGCGGACGCTCGAGGAGGTCGCCGCGGCGCCGGCGCGGGTGTGGCGCTCCAACCGCGGCGACGACCCGGGCGGGGCGCGCGCGCCGAGCGGCGAGCCGACGGCGGCCGGGCCGACGCTCGGCGAGCCGGGCGAGCTCCCGGGCGCGCGCCGGGCGGCGCTGCCGCGCGCGCTGCGGCCGCAGCTCGCGACGCTGGTCGCGACGCCGCCTTCGGGCGAGGCGTGGCTGCACGAGGTCAAGCTCGACGGCTACCGGATCCTGTGCCGGATCGAGCACGGGCGCGCCCGGCTGGTCACGCGCACCGGGCTCGACTGGACCGGCCGCATGCCGGCCGTCGCGGCGGCCGCGCGCGAGCTCCCCTGCCGCAGCGCGCTCCTCGACGGCGAGGCGGTGGTGCTCGACGAGCGCGGCGTGTCGCGCTTCCAGCGGCTCCAGAACGCCATGCACCGCGGCGGCGACGAGGTCCGCCTGGTGGCGTTCGACCTCGTCCACCTCGACGGCTGGGACCTCACCGGCGCGCCGCTGCGCGCCCGCAAGGAGGCCCTGCGCCACCTCCTCGCGGGGTTGCCCGCCGAGGCCCCGCTGCGGCTGGGCGACCACCTCACCGGCGACGGGGCGCGCGTGCTGAGCGAGGCCTGCCGGCTCGGCCTGGAGGGGATCGTCTCCAAGCGGGCCGACGCGCCCTACGCGGCGGGGCGGCGCACCCGCACCTGGCTCAAGGTGAAGTGCCTCGCGCGCCAGGAGCTGGCGGTGGTCGGCTTCACCGACCCGCAGGGGAGCCGCCCCGGCTTCGGCGCGCTGGTGCTCGGTGTGCGCGACGAGGCCGGGGAGTGGCGGCACGCGGGCCGCGTCGGGACCGGGTTCGACGGGGCGCAGCTCCGCGCGCTGCGCCGGCGGCTCGCCCCGCTCGAGCGCGCCACCCCGCCCGTGGTCGACCCGCCGCGCGGGGCCGCGCGGCGCGGGATCCACTGGGTCGAGCCCCGGCTGGTGGTGGAGGTCGCGTTCGCCGGCTGGACCGACGAGGGGAGCGTGCGCCAGGCCTCGTTCCAGGGCGTGCGCGAGGACGTCCCCGCCGAGGCCGTCCGGCGCGAGCGGCCGGCGCCTGCCCCCGCCGGGCCGCGCCGCCGGCGCGCCGACCCGCGGGTGGGCAAGGTGCGCGTGACGCACCCCGACCGCGTCGTGTTCCCCGAGGCGGGGATCACCAAGCTCGACCTGGTGCGCTACTACGACGCGGTGGCCGAGCCGCTGCTCCGCCACGCTCGCGACCGCCCGCTCACCCTGGTGCGCTGCCCGTCGGGGCGCGGGCGGCAGTGCTTCTATCAGAAGCGCGCCCGCCCCGGCGTGCCGGCCAGCGTGCCGCGGGTCGCGATCGACAAGCCGGAGGGCGACCAGCTCTACCTGGCGCTCTCGGGGCGCGAGTCGCTCCTGGCCCTGATCCAGCACGGGGTGATCGAGCTCCACCTGTGGGGCTCGCGCGCCGATCGGCTCGACCGCCCCGACCGGCTGGTGTTCGACCTCGACCCGGGTCCGGGGGTGGGCTGGGAGCAGCTCACCGAGGCCGCGCGGCGCGTGCGCGGGCTGCTCGCGGGCCTCGAGCTCGAGAGCTTTCTGCTCGGGACGGGCGGCAAGGGGCTGCACGTGGTGCTCCCGATCGAGCGCCGCCTGGAGTGGGAGGAGGTGAAGGCGTTCGCCGGCGGGGTGGCGCGGCGCCTGGCGCGCGAGCGGCCGGGCGAGCTCACCGCGCAGCTCGCCAAGCGCAAGCGCGGCGGGAAGGTGTTCGTGGACTACCTGCGCAACGCGCGCGAGGCGACCGCGATCGCGCCCTACTCGGCCCGGGCGCGCCCGGGCGGTCCGATCGCCCTGCCGCTCGAGTGGAGCGCCCTCGAGGCGGCGGGCCCGCCCGCCGCGACCGTCCGCGACGCCGCGCAGGTGGCGGCCGCGCCCGACCCGTGGGCGGGCTACTTCGAGGTGCGGCAGCGGTTGACCCGGCGCGCGCTGGACGCGGTGTGCAGGCCGTGAGCCGGCGACGCTCGCTCGTCAGAAAGACGACAGAAAATGTCAACAACAACAGGAAATTCGATACCAATCTCACGGAGGTTGCCGCATGAGCGACAGCTCCTCGCATTGATCTGACCCGGATGTTTCGCGAGACGCGAGCGTCCTGCGCCATCGGAAGCTCAGGATCGAGCGCAGAGAGCGCAAAGACCGCAGAGATCGGAGGCGAGCACGAGCCGATTGGAATCGGCGGATCGAAGCGCTTCGCCCTGCGCTGGCCGACTTCAGCGCACCTCTGCGTTCTCGGCGATCTCTGCGCTGAGATCGCTCGTTTGCCCGGGGGCGAGGGCCGTCCCCCGTGAAAGATCCAGGCCAAATGTCACGGAGGTTGCCGCATGAGCGACAGCTCCTCGCATTGATATTCGGATTGTTATTGTTGTTGATATTCCGTGTTGTCTTCTTCGCTCCCGGCCAGGGAGGTAGCGGAGACGGTCACCTCACCTTCGCTTTCGGTCTGGGAGGTAGCGGAGACGGCCACCTCACTCCAATCCATCGTCGGAGATCACGAACAGCTGTCCGCCCGACTTGAACCGGCCCATGTGGATCGTGCTGCCGCTGCCCGAGAACTGCAGCCGGTCGACGCAGTTGAGGATGATCCGCAGGCCGAGGGGGCGGCCGAGCTCGGCCCGGCGGCGCACCGCCTCGAGGGCGTCGATCTCCGCGTGGTCCTGCAGGGTGCGCTCGTAGTCGTAGCCCTCGCCCTCGTCGCGGACCGAGATCACGAACTCGTCGTCGTCCTCGCTGAACGTGACCCAGAGCTGGCCGTCGGGGTCGTTCTTGGCGCCGTGCTGGAGCGCGTTGTCGAGGGCCTCCTTGAGGGCGATCTGCAGGCGCAGCTTCTGGTCCTCGGGGAGGTCGAGGCGCGCGATCCGGCCGCGCCCGACCACCGACCCGAACTGCTGGATCGCGACGGGGTGCGCCTGGAGCAGGAACGTGGCGCGCGGGGCGCAGGCGGCGGCCACCTCGGCGGGGCCGGGGACGCGCCCGGTCAGGTCGAGCACGTCCTCGAGCACCATGGAGCGGTCGCCGTCGCGGAAGCGCATGGTGATGTCGCCGACCACCAGCTTGTCGCCGTGGCGGATCGCCGCCGCGCCCTCCACCCGCTGGCCGTTGAGCTTGATCCCGTTCTTGGTGCCGAGGTCGGACACGATCGCGGTGTCCCCGTCGAACTCGATCCGGGCGTGGCGTCGCGAGACGGCGCGCGACAGCAGCTGGATGTGGCACTGGGGCGCGCGCCCGATCAGCGCGTCGGCCTGGATCTCGAAGATCCGGTGCAGCTTGCGGGTGAGCTGGACCTCGAGATAGGGCATGCGCCCGCCATTGTCGTCGCGACGAGGGCGGGAGCAAGCCGCCGCGCGCTACCCCGAGCGGCGCTCCGCCGGCGCGCGGCGGCGCGAGAAGAACACCTCGCGGATGTCGCGCAGGGTGTAGCCCGTCTCCTTGAGCGCGCGGATCAGGGCGAGGTGGCGCACCACCCGCTCGGGGTAGCGGCGATGCCCGCCGGGGGTGGTCGAGGTCTCCTCGATCAGGCCGATCGCGGTGTACTGGTAGAGGACCTGCCGGCTCACGCCGCTGCGGCGCATGACCTCGCCGCTGGAGAGGAGCGGCTCGTCGCTGGGCTCGTCCTCGGCCTCGGCGCCCTGGGATGGCTGCGGGGATGGCCTCACGCCCCGAGGTTACGCCAGCGGCGACGGGCCCGGCAATGCAAGGGTCACGAGGCGGGCGCCAGGGC
>CAZMSZ010000011.1:17957-36615 GCA_964569055.1 uncultured Planctomycetota bacterium
TACGCCAGCGGCGACGGGCCCGGCAATGCAAGGGTCACGAGGCGGGCGCCAGGGCCGGCCGCACGGCCTCGAGGACCTGCTCGGGTTCGGGGCGGCGCGCGGCGCCCCACAGGTTGAGCATGCTCGGGCTCTGCACGAAGGTGAACAGCTCCTCCTCGCCCCGGAACACGAACACCGCCGGCTGGATGAACCCGTCGGCGAGCTGAGCGCCTTGGGGTGCCCGCGCGAGATCGCGACCCCGTAGGCGTCGGCCACCTCGTGGCGCTCGTCGCTCAGCATGGGCCACTCGGGGGGCACGCTCAGCCGGGCCCGCAGCTTGGCTTTGGCGGGCGGCGGGTCGGCCGAGATGAACACCGGCAGGATCCCGAGCGCCTCGAGCTCACCCCGCAGCCGCACGTAGCCGTCGACCTGACGGCGGCAGAACGGTCACCAGTAGCCGCGGTAGAAGAACAGCAGCGTGCGCCGGCGCGCGCGCAGGGCCGCGTCGAACACGAACGAGCCGCCGGCGTCGTCGGCGAGCGTGAAGTCGTGGGCGGGCATGGGCACCTCGCGGGCATGGTCGCACGCGGGCGGGGCCAGCGGGGCCAGACCGGCGCGTTCGGCGAGGGCCAGCGGGCCACACGATCAGGCCGACGGCGTCGCCGACCACCCGCCCGAGCCCACCACCTCACGCGGTCACGGCCACGCGGCGCAGCCGAGCCCGCTCTCGGCACGAGTGGCCCGTCCGCTGGCCACGCTCGGCGCGCCAGGGCTCCCGCTGTCGCCCGCGCGACCCGGGCCGGGCTGCCCGAGAGACCGCATGAGCGGGCCTGCGACTCGCTTCCCCGATCGCGGGATCCCAGACGGTCGCGAGCGGCCGAGGAGGACGAGCATGACGACGGGAATCGAGCGCGCGGCGTGGGGGACGCTCGCGGGGGCCGCGAGCCTGGGGCTGCTCGCGGTGTTGCCGGCGGCCGCGCAGGAGCCACCCAAGACCTCGGAGGCGGCCCCCCCCGAGATCCCCCGCGGGTCGACCACCGGATCCACGGACGCCCCCGGGCGCGATCATCCCAACCAGTTCCTGCACCTCCAGGCCGAGTCGATCGCGGACAACATGGAGCCGGTCGTCCGGCATGCGGCCCAGGACGCGCGCGCGCGCGCGAAGCTCGCCGCGCTCCAGGAGCGCACCGGAAGGCGCCCGAACATCCTGATCTTCCTCGTCGACGACGTGGGCTGGTGGGATCCAGGCTTCAACGGCGGGGGCGAGGCGGTGGGCAACCCCACGCCCAACCTCGATCGGTACGCCAGCCGAGGCCTGGTGCTCACCTCCGCGTACTCCACGCCGAGCTGCACGCCTACGCGCGCGACGATCATGACGGGTCAGAACCCACTCCATCACGGCCTGCTGGTCCCGCCGATGTACGGCCAGCCTGGCGGGCTGGAGGGGCTCACGACCTTACCCGAGCTCCTCAAGGCGCAGGGCTACACCACGCAAGCCGTCGGGAAGTGGCACCTCGGCGAGAACGAGGCGTCGCAGCCGCACAACGTCGGCTTCGACGCCTTCTACGGGTTCCTCGGCGTGTCGGACATGTACACCGAGTGGCGCGACGTGTATTTCAATCCGGAGGTCGCGCTCAGCCCGGGTCGGTTCGAGATGGTGAGGAACATGCCGTTCAGCCGGCACAACGTGCGCTGCACCCCGGCGCAGGGCCTCGAGCAGGTCTACGAGATCGACCTCGCGCGGATCCGCGACCTCGATCAAGACTGGGCGAACGAGAGCGAGGCGTTCATCCGCGCGCAGCAGCAGGCCGATGCGCCGTGGTTCCTCTACCACTGCACGCGCGCCGCGCACTTCGACAACTACCCCAACGAGGAGTTCGCCGGGAGCTCGCCGGCGCGCACCCCCTACAGCGACGCGATCGTGGAGATCGACGCGATCTTCGGGCGGCTGATGCGCGCCCTCGAGGAGACCGGGCAGTCCGAGTCCACGCTCGTGGTGTTCGCCTCGGACAACGGCCCGGAGGCCGAGATCCCGCCTCACGGCCGCACCCCGTTCCGCGGCGACAAGGGCTCGGCCTGGGAGGGAGGCGTCCGTGTGCCGACCTTCGCCTACTGGGACGGCATGATCGTGCCGCGCCGCTCGGACGGGCTGTTCGACTACGCCGACCTGTTCAACACCTGCGTGGCGCTCGCGGGCAAGTCCGGCGCGGAGCTCGCCCCGCTCGTCCCCGACGACCACTACGTGGACGGGATCGACCAGGTCTCGTACCTGATCGCCGACGAGGGCCAGTCCAATCGTCGGAGCCGCATCTACACGCTGAATCGGCACCTGGCGGGGGTGAGGATAGACGAGTTCAAGTACCTGACCGCGATCGAGCTGCAGGGTGCGATCTTCCAGCGCGGCCACACGGGCGGCTTCAGCGGGACCATCGAGAGCGACCTCGGCGGCACCACGATGGTGAACCTCTACAGCGATCCCCGTGAGGACGTCTCGGTCGGGGTGCGACACCTCCCGGTCTGGGCCGTGGTGAGCGCCGAGCTCGAGCGCTATCAGGCCGTCCTGCGGAAGTTCCCGCTGCAGGTGCGAGCGGAGCTCCCGGCCGCGGGGAAGTGAAGCGTGGGCCGCCGCGCGCTCCCGCTCGTCGTGGTCGCCGCGCTCGCGGGCTGCGACGTCGCCTCGGGGGAGGGACACGACCCCCTGCCCGGCCCCGAGTTGGTCGGCATGGTCCTGGTGCCCGGCGGAGAGTTCACGATGGGGACCGACGACGCGGACGCCTGGCTCACGGAGCGTCCCGCGCATCGGGTCCGAGTCGAGGCGTTCTGGATCGACCGGCACGAGGTGACGAACGCGCAGTTCCGGGAGTTCGTCGAGGCCACGGGCTACGTCACCACCGCGGAGCGTGTCCCCGACGCGGCGGAGCTTCGGCGGCAGCTCGGGCCCGGCGCACCCCCGGTCTCGCCGGAGCTGCTCGTGCCGGGCTCGCTCGTGTTCTCGCCGCCACCAGGGCCCGTGTCGCTCCACGATCCGCGCGCGTGGTGGCGCTGGGCGCCTGGCGCGAGCTGGCGCCACCCCGAGGGGCCCGGCAGCGACCTTCAGGGGCGGGAGCAGCACCCGGTCGTCCACGTCTCGTGGGACGATGCCGCGGCCTACGCCCGCTGGGCCGGCAAGCGGCTCCCCACGGAGGCCGAGTGGGAGCGCGCGGCGCGGGGCGGCCTCGACGGCCGCCGCTACGTGTGGGGCGACGCGGCGCCCGCGAGCCCCGCCCCCGCGAACCTGTGGCAAGGGTCGTTCCCGGCCCTGAACACGGCCACGGACGGCTTCCCGGGCACTGCTCCGGTGGGCTCCTTCCCGCCCAACGGCTACGGCCTTCATGACATGGCCGGCAACGTCTGGGAGTGGTGCGCCGACGGGTACGACCCGTGGTCGTACCGTCGACGTGCGGGGATGACGACCAAGAGCCCGACCGGCCCGGCGCGTGGCCTCGAGCCCACGCGCACGCGCGTGCAGCGAGGAGGCTCGTTCCTCTGCTCCGACCTGTACTGCACGCGCTATCGGCCGAGCGCGAGGGTCGGCGGCGCGCCGGACACCGGCGCCTCGAACCTCGGGTTCCGCTGCGCCCGCTCCGCGCCTCGAACGCCGGCTCCAGCCCGCTGAGCTGCGGCGGGCCGCACACCCGCGCCCGCACGGGGCGCATGGGCACCGGCGGGCGCGGGCACGAGCGGCGGCCTCCCAGTGCGGATGTCGGCCCGCCCGCTCTGCTAGACTGCCCGGCCGAGAGAGGTCCTGGGGTGCAGTCCCTCGACGCGCTACGTCACGTCTCGAGCCAGGTCGACCGGCTGATCGAGGCGATCACCTCGAACGGCCACCGGCTCGGCGGGCCAGCGGCGGGCGCGTCGCCCGCGTCGGCGCCGGCCGACGGGCTGGTCGTGCAGCACTTCTTGCACCTGGCCTCGATCCTGCAGCCGCAGGAGCTGTTCGGCGCCATGGTCAACTCGGCCCTGGCGGTGACGGGGGCCGAGCGCGGCTTCCTCATGATGGCCGAGGGCAGCAAGCTCCGCTTCAAGGGCGGGGTCGGGATCGACCAGGGCACGATCGCGAGCCCGCAGTTCGGCCCGGTGCGCCAGCTCATCATGCAGGTGCTGCAGGCCGGCCAGGCCCGGCGCCTCTCCCCGCAGGAGGCCGCGGGGCGCCACGTGCTCTGCGCGCCGCTCAAGTTCGGCAAGCGGCTCGACGGGAACGAGCGGGTCGGCGGGGCGGTCTACGTCGACGCCAGCCCGGGCGCCGCGATCGCCGACGCGCAGCTGCAGCTCCTCGACCAGCTGGCGGGCCAGGCCGCGATCGCGCTCGAGAACGCGCAGATCTTCCAGAAGGGCGACCAGGACCGCGGGCAGATCCTGCGGCTCAAGGACAACATCACCAAGCTCTACAACGTGGGGCAGTCCCTCGCCTCGACGCTGATCCTCGAGGACCTGCTCCTGCTGATCGTCGACCACGTGGTCGAGATCTCGCGCGCCCAGCGCGGGTTCATCATGCTGCTCGAGGGCGGCGGCGAGGGCGAGGCGAAGCGGCTCAGCTTCAAGGTGGGGCGCGACGCGCGCAAGCGCAGCCTCAACGAGGAGCACTTCAAGGTCTCCATGACGCTCGCCAAGCGGGCGATCGACCAGAAGAAGTCGCAGATCATGAAGGAGGCGATCGGGGCCGACCTGTCCGTCTCCATGGTCCAGATGGAGCTGCAGTCGATCATGTGCGTCCCCCTCACCGAGAAGGAGGACGTGATCGGGATCGTGTACGTCGACTCGCAGCAGTCGAACAAGGAGTTCGACGAGTCGGACCTCGAGATCGTGGAGAGCCTGTGCGGCCAGGCCTCGGTGGCGATCGTCAACGCCAAGCTCTACCGCGAGGCGGGCGAGCGCGAGCGGCTCTCGCACGAGCTGAACATCGCGTCGCGGATCCAAATGGACCTCCTCCCCAAGGAGATCCCCAACGTCACGGGCCTCGACATGCACGGGCTGCTCATCCCTGCGCTCGAGGTCGGCGGCGACTACTACGACTTCATCCCGCACGAGGGGAGCGAGGACACGGTCACGGTCGCGATCGGCGACGTGAGCGGTAAGGGCGTCGGCGCGGGCCTCGTGATGGCCATGGCGCGCAGCGCGCTCCGCTCGCTGGTGCAGCACGAGGGCGTGCCGACCTCGCCGCTCCCGATCCTCCGCTCGCTGAACGTCATGCTGTGCCGCGACATCCCGCGCGGCATGTTCATGACGCTCAACATCCTCCTGTGGGATGCCGCCACGCGGCGGCTGAAGTACGCGGCGGCCGGCCACGAGCACCTCGTGATCTGGCGGGCCGCCACCGGCGCGGTCGAGAAGATCAAGGCCGGCGGGGTCGCCGGCGGGGTGCTGAAGCAGGCCAGCGCCATGTACAAGGAGGAGACCCTCGAGCTCGCCCCCGGCGACCAGGTGCTCCTCTACACCGACGGCGTGACCGAGGCCATGGACCTCCTCCACCAGGAGTTCGGCCTCGACACGGTGGTCGACCTCGTCAAGCAGCACGGGGGCGAGGACCCCAAGAGCCTCTGCCAGCGGGTCCTCGACGCGATCATCGAGTTCCGCGGCGAGGCCGACCCCCACGACGACATCACGCTCGTCGCGCTCAAGGTCCGCTGACGCAGTCGAGCCTGGCGACGTCCTGCTCGCCCGGTATCATGAGCCGCTCACGGAGCGGGCCCCGCCCAGCAGCGCGGCGGCCCAGGCCAAGGAGAGCCAGATGACCCACGTCGTCGCCGAGCCGTGCATCAACTGCAAGTACACCGAGTGCGTCGCGGTCTGCCCGGTCGACTGCTTCTACGAGGGGAAGAACTTCCTCATCATCCACACCGAGGAGTGCATCGACTGCGGCGCCTGCGTGCCGGTGTGCCCGACGACGGCGATCTTCTCGGAGGACGACCTGCCCGAGAAGTGGAAGGGCTACCTCGAGATCGCCGAGCGGCTGCAGGAGGAGTGGCCGAACATCTCGGAGAAGAAGGACGCGCTCCCCGAGGCCGACGAGTGGGCCAAGGTCGAGGAGAAGCGCGACAAGTTCAACGAGGAGCCGTTCTCCGCCTAGGAGGGCGCGCTCCGGGCGAGGCGGGAGGATGTTCGAAGGCGTCGTCCGGCGCGGCGAGCTCGAGGCCCGGGAGGCGGAGTGGCTGGCGCCCTACGCCATGCCGAGCGGGGCCTCGGTCGGGCGCGAGCACGACGAGCCCGAGCCGGAGCTGGCGACGGCCTTCCAGCGCGACCGCGACCGCATCATCCGGTCGCGGGCCTTCCGCCGCCTGCAGTACAAGACGCAGGTGTTCGTCAACCACGAGGGCGACTACTACCGCACGCGGCTGACGCACACGATCGAGGCGGCCCAGATCGCGCGCGCGGCGGCGCGCGCGCTGCGCCTCAACGAGGACCTCGCCGAGGCGGTCACGCTCGCGCACGACATCGGCCACCCGCCGTTCGGGCACGCCGGCGAGCGCGCGCTGCGCGACCTCATGCGCGACCGCGGCGGCTTCGAGCACAACGCGCAGGCGCTGCGCCTGGTCGACCTGCTCGAGCGGCGCTACGCGGGCTTCCGCGGGCTCAACCTCACCCAGGAGGTGCGCGAGGGGATCTGGAAGCGGCGCGACTCCGAGACGGCGCGCGCGCTGGGCTACGACCGCGCGTTCGACCGGGGGGTGGGGCCGCTGCTCGAGTTCTCGGTCTCCGACTGGGCCGACGGGATCGCCTACGACCACCACGACCTCGACGACGCGCTCAAGGCGGGCCTGGTGCGGACGGGCGAGCTGCGCGGGCTCCCAGCGTGGGACGAGGCGCAGGAGGACGTGGAGCGCGCCATGGAGGCGGCCGGAGAGCGGGCCGACCGCGCCGAGCGGGTGCGCCGCCAGGAGGCGATCCGGGCCATGCTCGGCCGGCAGATCCGCGACCTGATCGCGACCACCCGCGCGCGCCTGATCGAGGAGGGGATCGCGACCCGGGCCGACGTGCGCGCGCACACCGACGAGGCGCGCCCGCTGGTGACGCTCTCGCCGGCCGCCCTGGAGCGCAAGCGCACGCTGCAGGAGTTCCTGCGCGAGCGCGTCTACCGCGACTACCGGATCCAGCGGCAGGTGGAGAAGGGCAAGCGCCTGCTCTCCGCGCTGTTCGAGGAGTACGTGGCCCACCCGCAGCTCCTCCCCGACGAGTACCGCGAGTGGGTCGAGCGCGCCGGGCTGCACCGCGGGGTGTGCGACTACGTCTCGGGCATGACCGACCGCTACGCCGCGCGCGAGCACCAGCAACTGTTCGCCAAGTTCGAGCCCATGTGAGCGAGCCCATCCCGACCGCCCGGTTCGACATCCCGCTGCTGACGCTGCGCACCATGTTCGTGCTCTCGTCGGTGGGCCTGGGCGCGTACCTCGCCCGGCTCGGCGACGACCCGCAGCTCGAGTTCGCGGCGATGCTGATCGCCCTGGTCCTGGCCCTGATCGTGATCGGGGTCGACGCGCTCGCCATCGCGCGCAGCTCGGTCGCGACCGTCTCGGCGATCGCGTTCGGCCTGCTGATCGGCTTCATCGCCGCGCAGCTGTTCGTGGGCGTCGTCTCGCTGATGGCCGACTTCTCGGGCGACGACGGCAAGGCGCAGCTCGCCGCGATCCGCCTCGCCCTCACCGTGATCTTCTGCTACCTCGGGCCGGCCTACCTGCTGCGCACCAAGGACGACTTCCGGTTCATCGTCCCCTACGTGGAGTTCCAGGCGCAGGGCGCCCGCCCCCACCCGCTGGTGCTCGACACCAGCGCGATCATCGACGGCCGGATCGTGGAGCTGGCGGCCGCCCGGCTGTTCGACGCGCCGCTGCTCGTGCCCCGCTACGTGGTCGAGGAGCTGCAGCACATCGCCGACTCGGGCGACAAGAACCGGCGCGAGCGCGGCCGGCGCGGCCTCGACCGACTCAAGGCGCTGCGCGCGCTCCCCGGGGTCGAGGTCCAGCTCCTCGACCGGAGCGAGCCGGCCGCCTCCGGCGAGGTCGACCGGCGGCTGATCGAGGTGGCCAAGGCGCGGGGCGGGAGGCTCGTCACCGTCGACCTCAACCTGCAGAAGGTGTGCGAGCTCGAGGGCGTGCTCACGGTCAACCTCAACCAGATCGCCAAGGCCATGCGCCCGCAGTTCATCCCGGGCGACGCCCTCTCGATCAAGATCGTGCGCCGCGGGGAGGGGCCCGCCCAGGGGGTGGGCTACCTCGAGGACGGCACCATGGTGGTGGTCGAGGGCGCGCGCGACTGCAAGGGCGAGGTCGTGAGCGCGCGGGTGACCTCGTCGATCCAGAACGCGGCCGGGCAGATGGTGTTCGCGCGCCGGACCGAGCCGGCTGAGGCGACGAGCGAGCCCGCGGCCGAGCTGACGGCGCAGGAGGCGAAGCGCGGGTGAGCGAGGTCGACGCGGGCGCGAGCGGTGTGCTGGTGGCGGCCGGCCTCGGGACGCGGCTGGCGGCCGAGCTGGGCGCGGGCCCGCGCAAGGCGCTGATCACCCTCGCCGGGCACCCCATGCTGGTGTGGTCGTGCTGGGCGCTCGCCCGCACCCCCGGCGTGGACGAGGTGGTGGTGGTGCTCCACGCGGACGACCTCGCGGCGGTCGAGGCCGGCCCGCTCGGCGCCGCCCTGCGGGCCGCGGGCGCGACCGCGTTCGTCGCGGGCGGCGCCCGCCGGCAGGACTCGGTGCTGCACGGCGTGCGCGCCGCGCGGCCGGGCCCCGGGCGGGCGGTGCTCGTCCATGACGCCGCGCGCCCGCTGCTCGACCCGAGCGACGCCGGGCGCGCCCTGGCCCGCGCCCGGGCGCTGGGCGCCGCCCTCCTGGCCGTCCCTTCGCGCGACACCCTCAAGCGGGTCGACGACGAGGGGCGGGTGGTCGAGACGGTCCCGCGGCAGGTCGTGTGGCGGGCGCAGACCCCGCAGGTCGCCGGTCGGGACGCCTTGCTGTCGGCGCTCGAGGACGCCGCGCGGGCGGAGGTCGAGGTGACCGACGAGGCGAGCGCGCTCGAGCGCCTCGGCCAGCCGGTGGGGGTGGTCGAGGGGAGCGAGGACAACTTCAAGGTCACCACCGCCCCCGACCTGGCCCGGGCCGAGCAGCTGCTGCGGGCGCGCGACCCCGCGGCCGCGCCGCCGAGCGTCGCGGCCACCGAGCCGGCCGAGGAACCGGCGCCGCTGACGGCGCTCCGGCGCGAGCTGGCCGGCGCCGGCGCCTCGATCCGGGCGGCCCTCGCCGCGCTCGCGCCGCGCGGCGGCGAGGAGGGCGCCCCGGCCGCGGGCCGCCTGCAGCAGGCCCTCGCCGACGCCGACCTCGGCGCGCTCCTGAGCGCCGTGCTCGACCCCGCCGCCACGCCCGCGACGCCGCCCCCCGCGGCGCCGGCAGGGGCGCACCGCGTCGGACTCGGGACCGACGTCCACCGCCTGGTCGACGGACGCCCGCTGATCCTGGGCGGGGTGGCGATCCCCTACTCCAAGGGGCTCGCCGGCCACTCCGACGCCGACGCCCTGACCCACGCCCTGATCGACGCGCTCCTCGGCGCGGCCGGCCTCGGCGACATCGGCGAGTGGTTCCCCGACGACGACCCCGCCCACGCCGGGGCCGACTCGCTCGCGCTCCTCGCGCGCGCCCTGGCCGGGGTCCGCGCCGAGGGCCTCACGGTGGTGCACGTCGACGCGGTGGTCCACGCCGAGCGCCCCAAGCTGAAGCCGCACAAGGCGGAGATCCGGCGCAGCCTGGCGCTCGCGCTCGGCCTCCCGCCCAGCCGGGTCAACCTGAAGGCGAAGACAGGCGAGGGCCTCGACGCGGTCGGCCGCGGCGAGGCGATCAGCGCGCAGGTGATCGCGACCCTCGCCCCGGTCGCCGCGGGATAGAGTCGGGTGCAGTTGAGGTGGGTCCAGCGCACGGATTCTCAGGTCGGCCGCGAGAGGAAACATGGAATATCAACAGGGAACGGGAAATGAGAAGTGAGGAATTGCTCTCGCTTGGCGTGGCCGCTCCGGCGACAGCCGTTCTGGCATTCCTGATTCCTCATTCCGTGTTGATATTTCGTATTTCCTCGCTGTGCTCACGTCATCCGCAGCCGATCGATTCGAGCGATTAGCGATTAGCGGTTGTCGCGTGGTGCATCACGAGCCTTCTCCAGCCTCTGCGGCGTGCCCGTGCCCGCGCCCGTCAACCGCCAATGGCTAACCGCTAACCGCTGACCGCTTCTTCGTCCGTCAGAGCCGGAGCTCGTCGCATGCCGCCGCTGACCCTGTTCAACACGCTCACGCGCCAGAAGGAGGCGCTCCCCGAGCCGGCCGACGCGGGCCAGATCAAGCTCTACACCTGCGGCCCCACCGTCTACAACCTGGTCCACGTCGGGAACTGGCGCGCGTTCACGGTCTACGACCTGCTGCGCCGGGCGCTGGAGTGGCTCGGCTACGACGTGCGCCACGTCATGAACCTGACCGACGTGGACGACAAGACGATCCGCGGGGCCCGCGCCGAGGGCATCGGCCTGCGCGAGTTCACGCAGCGCTACACCGACCTGTTCTTGGCCGACCTCGACGCGCTGCGGATCCGCCGCCCCGACGTGCTGCCCCGCGCGACCGACGCGATCGACGCCATGGTGCGCATGGTCGAGGCGCTGCTCGCCAAGGGGGTCGCCTACCGCAGCGACGACGGCTCGGTCTACTTCAAGATCGCCGCCTTCCCCGGCTACGGCCGCCTGTCGCAGCTCGACGCGCGCAGCCTGCAGGCGGGCGCCGGCGGGCGGGTGGAGGCCGACGAGTACGACAAGGAGGACGTGCGCGACTTCGCCCTGTGGAAGGCCTGGAGCCCCGAGGACGGCGACGTGTTCTGGGAGACCTCGCTCGGCAAGGGGCGCCCGGGCTGGCACCTCGAGTGCTCGGCGCTGGCGATCGAGCACCTCGGCGAGTCGATCGACATCCACGCGGGCGGGGTCGACCTCGTGTTCCCGCACCACGAGAACGAGATCGCCCAGAGCGAGGCGACCACCGGCAAGCCGTTCTCGCGCTTTTGGGTCCACAACGCCCACCTGCTGGTGGGCGGCCAGAAGATGTCGAAGTCGCTCAACAACTTCTTCACCTTCGCGCAGCTCCGCGACCTCGCCGGCGCCACCGGGCGAGAGGTGCGCTACGCGCTGCTCTCGGGGCACTACCGCAAGACGCTCAACCTGCAGGTGACCTACGAGGGCGAGGGCGAGGCGCGCCGCCCGGTGCGGTTCGACTCGCTCGAGGCCGCGCGCAGCGCGCTCGAGCGGCTCGACGAGTTCCGCCGCTCCCTGCGCGGCCGCGGCGGCGCGGGCGCGCCTCCCGGCGGCGAGGCCCTGCTCGAGCGGGCCCGCGCCGACCTCGCGGCGGCGATCGCCGACGACCTCAACGTCCCGCAGGCGCTCGGCCGCCTGTTCGAGCTGGTCAAGGAGGTCAACAAGCTGCCCCCGTTCGACGACGCGTTCGGCGGCGCGGTCGAGGCGCTGCTCGACGACGTCGACCGGGTGCTCGGCGTCCTCGCCCCCGAGCCCGACCGGCTCGCGCCCGACGAGCAGGGGCTGTTCGACCGCTGGGTCGCCGCCCGCGCGGCCAAGGACTGGCCCGCCGCGGACGCTCTCCGCGCCGAGCTGCAGCAGCGCGGGCTCGAGGTCCAGGCCCGCAAGGGCGAGTCGACCTGGACGCGGCGCTGAGGTCGGTTCGGCGCGGCCGCGAGGGCGGCGCTTATCATGGCGCGCCATGCGACCCCCTGTCCGCACCCGAGCCGCGCTACGCCGTGCGCGGCGGCGTCGGGCGTCGGCCTTCTCCCTCGTCGGGGCCCTCCTCGCGATCGTGGTCGGGCTGTGGGCGTTCCAGGACGCGCCGCTCAGCTACGACGAGTCGGCGACCCTGCTCGGGCGCGACTCGGCCGTGTACCAGGAGACGTTCCTGTACCCGCGGCTCCAGGCCGCCTGGATCCTGACGTTCGGCCCCAATCACCGCAGCGCGCGGATGCTCGCCGGAGCGTTCGCGCTCACCGCGGCCGCCGCGTCGCTCATGGCGGCGCGCCGCGCAGGCGGTGACCCGGTCGCGGCGGCGCTCCTGCTGGCGGGCTGCCCGTCGCTGCTGATCTACGGCGTGCTCCTCCGCCACTACGGGCTCCTGCTCGCTGCGGCCGCGGCGTCGGTCGGGGCCGTGCTGTGGGTCGCCCGGCGCGGCCCGTCGTCGGCTGCGTTCGTCCTGGCCGCCGGCTCGGGCGTGCTCGCGTTCCTCGTGCACCCGACGGCCGCGCTGTCGGTGATCGGGCCGCAGCTGCTCGCGCTCGGCTTCCTGGCGTGGCGCTCCCGCCCGGCGTACCGGTCGCGGTGCGTGGCTGGCTGGCTCGCGGTCGCCGCCGTGGAGCTGCTCGCCGTCGCCGTCCAGGCCCGCCGGATCGCGGCGCTCCGCCAGGAGTACACCGCCTTGCCCCAGTACTACCCGGGTCCCACGCTCGGCGCGCTCGGAGAGGCGCTGGGCTCGCTCGGCTTCGCGCCCGACGCGGGCCCGCTCGGCGCGGCGGTCGGCGCCCTGGCGTTCGGGCTCATGATCGCGGCGGGGCTTCGCGCCGTTTGGCGCTCGCGGCGCGCCCGCGCGCTCGCGATCCTGTTGGTCGCGCCCGCGGCGCTGGTGTTCGTGGGCTCCTTCTACCAGCCCATGCTGATCGGACGCGTGCTGCTCCCGGTCGTCCCGGCGGGGGTGGCCGCCGCGGCGCTCGCGTCGCGCGGCGACCGCGTCCGTCGCGGCCGCGCGCTCGCCGCGATCCTGGCGGTCGTAGGCGTGGTGGACTTCTCGCGAGGCGCCTGGATCGCCGAGGACACGCCGGGGGCGCTCCGCGCGCTGGCCTCGGTCGCCGAGCCCGGAGACGGGCTCGTCGTCCACCCTCCCTACGTGCGGGCCTCGTTCGACGCGAACCTGCCGCTCGCGGGGGTGCGCCTCCCGCGGCTGCGCCCGCTGCCCCTAGACGCCCCCGGGCCGTTCGCGGCGGCCAAGGTCGACTACGCGCGCCTCCCGCGCCGGCTGGTCGCGCTGCTCGAACACGACGGCGACCACTCGCTCTACCTGGAGGCGGAGCTGCGGCTCCACTTCGACGTGGTCCGCGAGCTGGGCTGGTTCCGCGGGCCGTACCAGGTGCTGCTGTGCGAGGGGCCGCTCCCGCGCGAGGTCGTGCTGGCCCGCATCGAGGCGGCGGAGGCGCCGGCGGCGCTGCGGGCCTTCCGGCGCGGCTCGACCCTGTTGCACGCGGGCGACGCCGCGGCGGCGCTCGAGGCGTTCCTCGCGGCGCGCGAGGCGCTCGCGCGCGGGCCCGTGGCCGTCGACAACCCGCTCGCTCGGCGGGACGACCAGGTCCAGGCCGCCTGGGCGGTCGCCTGGAGCGCGCACCGCGCAGGGCGCGGCGAGGTCGCCCGCGCCGCGCTGCGCGAGAGCGAGGAGCTCGGGAACCGAGTCGCCCCCGAGCTCCGCGCTCGCATCATGGCCACACCCTCGTCGCCGCTCGACGGACGGTGAGGCGCTCGCTCGCGTTCGGGTCCGCGCTCAGCGCGGCGGGGGCGAGCTCTGGCCCTGCGGGGGCGGGGAGCTCTGGAGCTGCTGCCCCTCCACCTCGACATCGCCCTGCTGCTGCTGCTGCGGCTGCTGCTGCTGCTGCTGCTGACGAGGCATGCCCGCGGGCTGGGTGGTCGCGCCGAGCTCCTGCTTCTGCTGCAGCACGAAGTCCTGCTGCAGCATGCCGGAGCGGTAGCCCTTCGGCGCGTACACGGTGAGCCGCTGGTTCTCGTAGCCGGGCGCGGTCACCGAGATCGTGTGGTACTCGCCGAACCCGACGTCCTCGAGCGCGTAGAAGCCGCTGTCGTCGGTCTGCGCGGTGTCGCCGTCGCTCTGGACCATGGCGCCCTGGATCGGCTGACCCTCCGCGTTCACCACCTTGCCCTGCACCTCGGGTCCGACGCAGCCCCCCAGCAGGGCCACCACCCCGAACGCCGCCGCGATCCATGACAACTTCATCTCGTCACCTCCCTCCTCATGGGATCCCTCTCGCTACGGGCTGCCCCAGCAGGCGCCCGCACGCCGCGCGGCGTGCGGGGCGTCCTGCTGCGAGCCGGCGCCTCACCGCGGCGTCGGCCGGGTCTGCGGGGGCTGCTGCGGCTCCGGCTGCCGCTGCTGACCCTCGGGCCAGGGCTGCTCGATGATCACGTCGTCGCCCGAGCCGGCCTCGGGCGGCGGCTGCTGCTGCTGCGACTGCTGCTGCTGCAGCTCGGGGCTCCGGCGCGGCATGCCGGCCGGCTGGGTGGTCGCGCCGCCGCGCAGCCCCTGCGCCGAGCGCGGGTCGGGCTCGAGCACGAAGTCCTGGATGATCACCTCCGACTTGAAGTTCTTGGGCGCCATCACGGTCTGGTGCCGGGTCTGGAAGCCCGGCGCGGTGACCGTGACGTTGTGGTACTCGCCCCAGCCGATGTTCTGGAGCGCGAAGAAGCCGTCACCGTCGGTCATGGCGCGGTCACCCTCCGACTGCACCACGGCCCCCGCGATCGGCTCGCCGTTGCCGTCCACCACCTTCCCACGCACGTCGGGGCCGACGCAGCCCGCCGCCAACAGACCCAGTCCCAGTACGGTCCAGCGCAGGTTCATGCACACCTCCTCCTGCCAAGGGACCGGGCACCGGTGCAAAGGACGCGCCCCGTCACCCTGACCGCACGGGCCCGAGCCGTGCGCGCCTCGCCCCGGGTCGCCGCGGCGAGGTTTGCGGCGGCTCGCCGCGCGACGCCGGCCCGCTCGTGCATCGGATCGGCGCGCGGATCGGGCAGCGCACGTGCGGGTCCCGTTCGAAGCGGACCGATCTACGGCGGCGGGCGGGCGGCGCTGACCCGGTCCGAGCGCCGCGCCTGACGGGGCTGGCGCCGCCCGCGCCCCTCCCGCGCCGGTGCAAGTCACCCCGGCCGGCGTGCGTCCATAAGGTGAAGCGCGCGCTGCAATTGGCCGCGGTGTGGGTTTGACGGGCTCCCGCGAGCCCTGGTAGGATCCCGCCCCGCGCCCGGACGCCAGGGGAACCTCTCGTGACGACCGACACCGAACTGGGCCAGCTCCTGGTCCGCCAGAACCTCATGAGCGAGGCCCAGCTCGCGACCGCGCTGGACTTCCAGCGGTCGCTCGGCGGGGACCTCCGCAACATCGTGGTCAAGCTCGGCTACGTGAAGGACAGCGTCCTGGCCGGGCTCGTGGCGCAGGAGGAGAACGTCGGCGCGGCCGAGATCAGCGAGGAGGTGATCGACTTCGCCGCCCTCAAGACGATCTCGCGCGACGTGCTGGAGAAGCACCTCGTGCTCCCGCTCCGCTCGGAGGACCCGCACATCCTCGTGCTCGCCATGTCCGACCCCAACGACCTGCGGGCGATCGAGGAGATCCAGTTCCTGGTCAACAAGTCGGTCGAGCCGGCCGTCACCACCAAGGCCGCGATCCGCAAGGCGCTCAACCAGCTGCCCGAGCTGCTCCAGCGGCGCCGGGAGGCCAAGAAGGCGAAGCAGCGCACGACGCTGCCGCCCGAGGTCGTGCGCGCGCTGCGCGAGACCCCGGTCGACAAGCTGATTCGGGCCTACCTGGCCGTCCGGATCGAGCAGGGCGACCTCTCGGCCGAAGACCTGCTCGCGCGCGCGAACAAGCTCTAGTCGGGGAGACCATGGAAGCAGTCGCGAAGAAGGACCTCGTCGAGCAGCTCAACGCCAAGCTCGGCGTCCCCGTCGGGCAGGGCGGTCGGCTGGTCGACGCGCTGGTCGAGACGATCAAGGACGAGCTGCTGCACGGCAAGCAGGTCGTCCTCAAGGACTTCGCGGCGATCAAGATCGTCGAGAAGAAGGCCCACATCGTCAAGGACCCCGAGACCGGGCACCAGTACATCTCGCCCGCCGAGAACGTGGTCTCGTTCGTCCCGATCGACTCGTTCCAGCGCGCGATCGAGAGCGCCAAGCTCTCGAGCATCATCCTGGCGGTCCCCGCCAACGACCCGTTCGCGCGGGTGATCGAGTTCCACTTCAGCCGGGTGGGCTGGTCGGTCCACATCGTGAACGACCAGCAGAGCGCCGAGAAGCTGCTCGCCAAGTCGGGGGCCTACCTGACGATCGTCGATCACGCGCTCCCCGGCAGCCAGGAGCTGATCGCCGCGCTCAAGGGGAACAAGGCGACCTCCATGGTCCCACTGATCGCGCTCTACCCCGACGACAAGGACCCCGACCGGTGCCACGACTTCATGGTGCTCGGCGACGAGCACCTCGTGGAGCCGTTCGAGGTCTACACCCTCCTCATGCTGGCCGAGAGCGAGCTCGCCCGCTCCAGCGAGGAGGAGATCATCTTCGACCAGCAGGTCAACTTCCAGTTCGGCACCAGCGAGGCGAACATCGCCCGCGCGAACGAGCTGGGCGAGAAGCTGTTCCGCGAGTCGGGGCTCGACGACGAGGGCGTGGTCGCGCTCTCGGCCGCCTTCCGCGAGGCGGTCGGCAACGCCGGCAGCCACGGCAACAAGGACGACCCCGACAAGCTGATCAAGGTGCTCTACCTCCTCGACAAGGAGAAGATCACCGTGGTCGTCCAGGACGACGGCGCCGGGTTCGACCACGAGTCGTACACCCTGCGCGCGGAGACCAAGACCGCGGTCTCGGCCGCGCGCGAGCGCCACGAGCAGGGGCGCGTGGGCGGGCTCGGGATCAAGCTCATGATGCGGTGCACGGACCGGCTCGAGTACAACGACGTCGGCAACATGATCACGCTGACCAAGTCGCTCAAGTCGGAGAAGTCGAACCTCGAGTCGTCGACCGTCTCCTCCGAGTCGCTCTGAGCGAGCGCGACCGCGCGCGCCGAGCGACCCGCCTGGCATGAGCGCCGAGGGCGCGCGGAGCGGTGCTCCTCCTCGCGAGGAGGCGGGGGGCGGAGGCGAGCGCGGCCCGCCGCTCGCGCTGGGGCGACGCGGCTGGCTGGGGCGGCTGCTCGCCCGCTGGGCGGCGGGGCACGACCCGCAGGACAGCGAGCGCGCCGTCGCCGCCGCGCAGGCGCAGGCGGCCGACCCCGCGGAGGTCCCCGCGCTGCTGGCGCTCGGCCGGTTCGAGGCGGCGCGGCACGAGGCCCCCACCGACCTGTTGGGCTCGCGCGCCCGCGAGCGGCTGGGCGAGCTCCTGAGCGGGCTCGCGCCCGAGGAGCGGTGCGTGATCGGGCTGCTCACCACGCAGTGGGACGTGCTGCTCGACATCGCGCGCCTCCACGGCAACCACAGCGGCGCGGCCGAGGCGCAGCTCGAGCTCCTGGTCGTGATGGCGCTGGGGCTGAAGCAGTACCGCCTGGCGCGCGCCCTGCACCAGGCCCACCTCACGGCGCTGCAGGGCGGCCGGGCGCCGGACGTGGCGCGCTGGGCGGCGCGGGTCGAGGCCAAGCTCGCTCCGCGCGGGCAGCACCCGGCCCGCTGGGCCGCCGCCTCGGTCGCCCTGGGCCTGGCGCTGCTCGAGGCGCGCGCGCTGGCGGCGATCGGCTCGGCGTACCACGCGGCGGCCGCGATCGAGGAGGAGACCGTCGCCGAGCTGCACGCGCTGCGCGCGGCGGACAAGCGCCGCCTGCTCGACGTGCTCGTGGCGGTCGCCTGGGCGGACGGGCAGGTCGCCCCCGAGGAGCGGCGCCTGATCGAGCAGCAGCTCGCGCTCGCGGGGCTCGGGCGCGCGGACGCGCGCGCGGTGCGCCAGGCCCTGGCCAAGCCGCCCAAGGGCGACCTCCTGGCCGGCCTGCGCGACCACGCCTGGGACGCGCACACCCGCCGGTTCGTGCTGGAGCAGGTCGTGCTGCTGTCGCTGGTGGACGACGAGCAGGCCGCCGCGGAGCTGACCGCCCTGGCGGCGGTCGCGGACGCGCTCGGCTGCGCGCCCGGCGAGCTCGACCGCGCGGTGCTCGAGGTCCACGCCTTCTACACGCGCCACCGCGAGGCGATCCGCGACTTCGGCCCGGTCGCCAGCGCCCTCGGCCGGCTGCACCAGGTCGTGGTCGCGCGCGCGCAGGCCGCCGTCAGCGCCAACGTGCGCGCGATCGTGCAGGAGGTGAAGGAGACCGGCGAGCTGGCCAAGCTCCTCGGCGCCGCGTCGCTCCGCCCGCTGACCCCCGAGGAGGTGGTCAAGGTCAAGGCGCAGCTCCTCGACGTGTGCAAGACGATCCCCGCCCTGGCGATCTTCCTCCTCCCGGGCGGCGGCCTCCTCCTGCCGATCCTGGTGCGCGTGCTCCCGTTCAACATCCTCCCCACCGCCTTCGGCCCGCTGCCCGAGGAGCCCAAGCTGCTGCCGTACGACCCGGAGGCGAAGGAGTGAGCACCTGCTCCTGTGCGACGTCCCGCTAGGAAGGTGAGCGCAGAGAGCGCCGAGGACGCAGAGATCCTGTTCGTTGCCGAGGCGGCCGGCAAAGCGACAGCCTCGGGAGGAGTGGCCGCGCAGCGACAGCCATTTCCAATTTCCAATTGATATTCGCTGTCGATGTTCCCTGTTGCCTCTCCACCCCCGAAACAGGGAATGTCGACACGGAATGAAGGGGAGAAGTGAGGAATGGGCTCTCGTCCCTCCTCCTCCACCTCCTCCGGTTGTGGCCCCCCCTCCCCCCCGCTAAACTCCCGTTTCCCTGCGAG
>CAZMSZ010000011.1:36715-42816 GCA_964569055.1 uncultured Planctomycetota bacterium
CCTCCTCCGGTTGTGGCCCCCCCTCCCCCCCGCTAAACTCCCGTTTCCCTGCGAGGAGGTCTCGACGCGTGGCGACGCCCGACCGGGTGATGCTGGTTTGCCCGCTCTGCGGGAGCACCTTCCGCGCCCGGACCATGGGCAGCAGCTACTACATCTCGGGCCTCGACACGGACCTGCGCGAGACGGGGAGCATCGAGGAGGTCCGGCGGTTCAGCGTGGCGAGCTGCCAGGTGTGCCGCTACAGCGACTACTCCTGGGACTTCCTCGCCCCCGAGGAGCTCGATCCCGAGCAGCGCGAGCGCCTCGCGGCGGCGCTCGAGGTCGACGCCAGCAACCCGGGACCGGCGCTCAACCGCACGATCCCCGACTTCGAGCGGCTGCACCTCGCGGCGCGCTGCTTCGTGGCGCGCGAGCTCGACCGCAGCGCCCAGGCCGAGCTGGCGCTGCTCGCCTACTACGTGGCGCAGGACCTCGGCCGGCGCGACCTCGCGCCCGGCCTGCGCAACGAGGCCGCGACCCTGCTCGCCACCGTGCTCGAGGAGGAGGGCGAGGAGCTCCCGACCCCGCTGCGCGCCCGCTACGCCTACCTGAGCGGGGAGCTCAACCGGCGCTCGGGGCGGCGCGACGAGGCGGTCCGCGCCTTCGAGCAGGCGATCGCCGCCAGCGCCGCCGAGGAGGCCGAGGTCGAGGGCGACGGCGACATCGGCCGCCTCGCGCGACGCATGCTCACGCGGGTCGACCACCACGACGCCACGCCCGCCGCGCTGGTGGAGCTCGCGCGCGGCGACGACCCGGACGCCGCCAGCGAGGCCTGCCGGCTGCTCGCCTCGCGCCGCGACCGCGCCAGCGTGGAGGCGACCCGCGAGGCCTGGACCACGGCCTCGGCGCAGGACCGGACCGAGATGCTGCGCGAGCTGGTGCTCGACCCCTCGCCCGCGCTGTTCGACCTGTTCGTGGAGGCGCTCGAGAGCCCCGCCCCCGAGGACATTCGCCTGGCGGCGCAGGCGCTCGGCGGCCTGGCGGAGCCGCGGGCGGCCACGCCCGTGATCGCCGCCCTCGAGCGCGGGATCCTCTCGACCGAGGCGGCCCTGATCGAGGCGCTCCGTCGCAGCCGCGCGCCCGGCGCGATCGACGAGGTGGCGCGGATCCTCGCCCGCTGGGAGGCCGAGCGCGAGGCCGGCGCGGACGACGCGTGGTTCTTCAGCAACGACACCACGCCGCTCAAGCACCTGCTCTACACCTCCGACGACCCGCGCGGCCTGGAGCTCTTGATCCGCGACATGCGGCGCCTGGACGAGAACGACCTGTGGGACAAGGTCCCCGCGGGCGGGCCGGTCAGCGCCGCGCTGAGCCTGCCGCCCGAGGCGGTGGCCCTCGCCCTGCGCGGGCTGCTCGCGGCGGAGGGCGCCGCGACCCGGCGCTGGGCCGCCTACTGCCTGGCGGAGCTCGGTCAGGACGAGGCCGCCCCCGCGATCGCGGCGCTGGTGGACGACCCCGACCCGGTCGTCCGGCTGCAGGCGGCCTCGGCCCTGGCGCAGCTGGGCGACCCGTCCCACGAGGCGGTCGTGCTGCGCGAGCTCGAGGCGCTCGATCCGATCGACCTCCCGTTCGCCCTCCACTTCCTGGTCCCGTTCCGCAGCCCGCGCGTCAAGCGGTTCTTGCTGCGCGCGCTCGAGCAGGGGCACGCGAGCAAGAGCGAGGTCCTCCCCCTGATCGGCCGCCAGGAGGGCGACCCCGAGCTCATGAGCCTGCTGGTCTCGAGCCTGCTCGACACCGACGACGAGACCCGCGCCGGCGCCGTCACCGGGCTCGCCTACCAGGGCGGCACCGAGGCGGCCGAGCGGCTGCGCCTGCTCTACGACCAGGAGGACTCGGAGGAGGTGCTCCGCCGCGTGATCCATGGCCTGGGGCAGCTCGCCGCCCGCGGCGTGCACACGGCCGAGATCGTGACGTTCCTGCGCGAGCGGCTCAACAAGGCGAACCCGCGCCTGCGGTTCTCGGTCGCGCTCACCCTGCTCAACCTCGACGACCCGACCGGGGTCGACATCGTGCGCGAGCGCGCGGCGCTGTTCGACCAGAGCTTCGACCGCTACGACCTCGTGGCCCCCGCGCTCAAGGCGCTGGCCGGCTACGAGGCGCGGCGCGCCGAGGACGCCGCGAGCGCGGCCCGCGCGTAGCCGAGCCGGCGCGGCCGCGGCCGTACAGGCCGCCGCCCGCGCCAGGGGGCGCGGGCGGCGAGGAGAGGCAGGGAAGAGGGCAGGAAGGACGGGACGGGCGCCGTGCCGGAGCCAACGCGACTCCGGGCCAAGGGGTCTTCACGGCCGCGCGCGATGGTTGAGCCGTTCCGTCCTTCCTGAGTTGCAGCGCCCGCCGGAGCGGCGGGCTCGACGTCAGCAATGATGGTCGGTGGCGGTCACGGCCCAGTCACGGGTGCGAGAAATCTCGGCCATCGCCGGCCCCCGCCTCAATAGAACGACAGCCGCCGCGCGTGCTCCTCGACCTGCAGCGGGCGCTGCACCGAGGGGAACGCGCGCTGGGCGCAGTCGGTGCGCTCGCACAGGCGGCAGGTCACGCCGATCGGGACGGCCGCGGTCTCGCTCTCCACGTCCATGCCGTCGGCGTAGACCAGCCCCGAGGCGAAGCGGACGTCGCAGCCCAGACCCACGGCGTACAGGGTGGAGGGGCTGTGGAACCCGCCGCTGCTGGTGCGGACCGTGCGCGCCACGCAGAAGTAGGTCGTCCCGTCGGGCATGCGGGAGACCTGCCGGCTGATCGTGCCGGGGGTGAGGAACGCCCGGAACACGTTCCAGCGCGGGCAAACGCCCGAGAAGCGGGCGAAGCGGATCCCCGAGCCCGAGAACCGCTTGGAGATGTTCCCGGCGATGTCGACCCGCAGCAGGTGGAACGGGACCCCCTCCGCGCCCGGGCGGCGCAGGGTGGTCAGCCGGTGGCACACCTGCTCGAAGCTGGTGCGGAAGCGGTTGCCGAGCACCTCGATGTCGTAGCGCGCGTCGCGGGCCGCCTCGAGGAACGGCTCGTAGGGCATGAGCACCGCGGCCGCGAAGTAGTTGGCCAGCGCCACCCGGCACAGCGTGCGCGAGGGCTCGCCGGTGAGCCCCTCCTCGTCGGCCACGGCGTCGAGCTCCTCGCGCAGCGTGAGCAGCGCGACGTGGTGCGCGAGGTGGAAGTGGCGGCTGCGCGGCGCGAGCACCTCGGACAGGGTGAGCTCGCGCCGCTCGGGGTCGTAGCGCCGCAGGGTCTGGCCGGAGTCGGCGGCCGAGACCACGCGCACCCGGATCCCGTGCGCCTGCTCGAGGTAGCGGCACAGGCGCTCGTAGCGGTTGAAGTCGACCAGGCCCTGCGACTCGAACAGCCGGCGCGCGGCGTCCTCGAGCGCGGGGAAGTGGTTGTCGCGCCGCTGCAGCACGTCGCTCACCTCCTCGCTGGGGAGGAGCGGCCGCAGCGCGGCGTCGGCGCCCTCCTCCTCGGCGAGCTGACTGGCGAGCAGCTCGGAGCGCTCGCGCGCCGCCTGGAAGCGGCGGAACAGCAGCACCACCGCGCGGGCCACGTTGGGGGTGGTCGCGGCGAGCTCTTGCACCTCCTTTTGGGTGAGGCCCTCCTCGTCGAACAGCGGGTCGCCGAACACCTCCATGAGGTCGGCCGAGAGCCGCGCCTCGCCCTCGGCGGCGAACGCGCCGAGGTCGAGCCCGAGCCGCTGCGCGAGCCGGATCAGCACGGGCGCCGTCAACGCGCGGCGGCCGCTCTCGATCTGCGCCAGGTAGCTCGGCGAGATCCCGAGGTCCGCCGCTAGCTTGGCCTGCGTCAGCCCGGCCCGCCGACGGACGGCGCGGACCTTGGCGCTCAGGCGCGGGGAAAGTGGCTCGCTCACTGGGGGGCCCTCCGCGGCGACTTTACACGCTTCACAGCATGACAAGCTCCACCCACACTCGCTTGTCACGCGTAACAGGCTGAGACACAGATAGTTACTTGTGGCGCTCGTTGGGTGGTGTCACCCTTACAGAGCGACGCGCAGCGTCAAGGAGATTGCCCCGTGGCGACCGCTCGGATCGACGTTCCCCAAGGCGTGGAGCTCCGCGCGCCCCAGAGCGCCGAGGTCCAGGAGGCCATGACCGAGGTGCTCGGCCCCGAGCCCCTGGCGCTGGTGGCCGAGCTGACCCGGCGGCTGCGTCCGCGGCTCGAGCAGCTGCTCGAGGAGCGGCGCGCGGCGCAGGCCCGCCGCGACGCGGGCGAGCGGCTCGACTTCCTGGCCGCGACCCGCGCGGTGCGCGAGGGCGACTGGCGGATCGCGCCGCTCCCGCACGACCTCCTCGACCGGCGGGTCGAGATCACCGGCCCGGTCGACCGGAAGATGATCATCAACGCGCTCAACTCGGGCGCCAACGTGTTCATGGCGGACTTCGAGGACTCGAGCTGCCCCACCTGGGAGAACGTGGTCGTGGGGCAGGTCAACCTGCGCGACGCCGTGCGCGGCACGATCCGCCACGAGGACCCGGCCCGCGGGAAGGTGTACGAGCTGGCCGAGAAGACGGCGGTCCTGATGGTCCGCCCGCGCGGCCTGCACCTCCCCGAGGCGCACCTCCTGATCGACGGGCAGCCGGCGCCGGGCGCGCTGGTCGACTTCGGGCTGTTCATGGCCCACAACGGGCGCGCGCTGGTCGAGCAGGGCACCGGGCCCTACTTCTACCTGCCCAAGCTCGAGAGCCACCTCGAGGCGCGCCTGTGGAACGACGCGTTCGTGCTGGCGCAGGAGCGGCTCGGGCTCCCGGTCGGCACGATCAAGGCCACGGTCCTGATCGAGACGCTCCCGGCGGCGTTCGAGATGGACGAGATCCTGTACGAGCTGCGCGAGCACTCCGCCGGGCTCAACTGCGGGCGCTGGGACTACATCTTCAGCTTCATCAAGGTCCACCGCGCCGACCCGCGCTCGATCCTGCCCGACCGCGGGCAGGTGACCATGACCCAGCCCTGCATGCGCGCCTACACCCAGCTGGTGGTGAAGACCTGCCACCGCCGGGGCGCCCCCGCCATGGGCGGCATGGCCGCGCAGATCCCGATCAAGGGCGACGCCGAGCGCAGCGCCGCGGCGCTGGAGAAGGTGCGCGGCGACAAGCTGCGTGAGGTGAAGGACGGCCACGACGGCACGTGGGTCGCTCACCCGGGCCTGGTCTCGCTGGCGCGGGAGGTGTTCGACGCGCACATGCCCGGCAAGAACCAGCTCGCCCGCACGCGCGACGACGTGGTGGTCACCGCCGAGGACCTCCTGCGCGCGCCGACCGGCACGATCACCGAGGAGGGGCTGCGCCTGAACGTGCGGGTCGGGATCCAGTACCTCGAGGCCTGGCTGGGCGGCAACGGCTGCGTCCCGCTGTACGACCTCATGGAGGACGCGGCCACCGCCGAGATCTCGCGCACGCAGGTGTGGCAGTGGCTGCGCCACGGCGCGGCGCTCGCCGACGGCCGCGCGGTGACCCGCGCCCTGCTGCAGCAGGTGACCGACGAGGAGCTGCGGCGCGTGCGCGACGAGGTCGGCGCCGCCCGCTACGACGGCGGCCGGTTCCGCGATGCCGTCGCCCTGTTCACCCGGCTGGCCACTGCCGAGCAGTGCGCCGACTTCTTGACCTTGCCCGCCTACGACCAGCTCGTCGCCGAGGGCCGCTGAGCGCCGCCCAGGAGGAACCCATGACCGCCATGCAGGACCGTTTCTTGGGGATCGTCCGCCCGTACACCCGGGCCGAGGTGGAGCGGCTGCGGGGCTCGTTCCCCGTGGAGCACACCCTGGCGCGCCTCGGCGCCGAGCGGCTGTGGGCGCTCATGCAGCGCGACGAGCCGGTGCGCGCGCTCGGCGCGGTGACCGGCAACCAGGCGATCCAGCAGGTGCGCGCCGGGCTGCAGGCGATCTACTGCAGCGGCTGGCAGGTCGCGGCCGACGCCAACCTCGCGGGCGAGGTCTACCCCGACCAGAGCCTGTATCCGGCCAACTCGGTCCCCAACCTCGTGCGCCGGATCAACGGGGCGCTGCGGCGCGCCGACCAGATCGACCGCTCGGAGGGGCGCAACGGGACCTACTGGCTGGCGCCGAT
>CAZMSZ010000012.1:0-27407 GCA_964569055.1 uncultured Planctomycetota bacterium
GAGGTCCGGGCCTTCGACCCCGCGCTGGGGGCGTTCCGCACCCTACGCGAGGACGCGCCGGGCTAACCCCGATGTTTCACGAGGCGCGAGCGTCCTGCGCCATCGGAAGCTCAGGATCGAGCGCAGAGAGCGCAAGGACCGCAGAGATCGGAGACGAGCACGAGCCGATTGGAATCGGCGGATCGAAGCGCTTCGCCCTGCGCCAGTCGACTTCAGCGCACCTCTGCGTTCTCGGCGATCTCTGCGCTGAGAATCGCTCGTTCGAGCCGGTCGAGGGCGGACGCTCCCGAAGTTCCATGCGAGAGGGGCAAGACAGGGCGAAGCCCATTTCGCCGAGAGCGGCACGTCGGCCGTGCGGTACACGCGAGCGGCCCCTCTCGCGGGCGAAAGGGGCCAGCGCGCCGACAGGGGTCGAGGTCAGCTGGCGGGCCTACTCGGCCGGCGCCTGCTCCTCGGTCTCGGCGGGGGTCACGATCTTGGTCGGGTGGCGCAGCATCTTGGCGCGCACCTCGGCGTAGGTCATGAAGTGGTTGCGCTTGCCCAGGGTGGGCTTGCGGCCACGGTTCGCCTTACGGCTCTTCCAGGCCAGCTTCCCACGCTTGTCGTGGCGCTTGCCGCGGTTGGCTCCCATGTGTCTCTCTCCTCGGGTCCCGGGCGATGGGGTCGCGGGGCACCCGCAAGGGGCGAGAACCTAACACGACCTCGGGGCCCTGGCCAGCCTGCGCGGCGGGATGGAGCGGTGAGCGAGCCCCGGGGCGCCGCACACCCGTTTAGAGTGGGCCGGGTGAGCGAGCGCCGCCCCGCCGAAGCGACGTCCAGCGACGGTCCTGCCGAGCCGACCCGCTGGGGTCCGGGCGACTCCGGCTCGGCGGGCGCCGACGAGCGCACCGCCTGGGAGGCCCCCACCGGAGCCGCTCCGGCGGCGGCCGGCCCGGGCGACCGCACCGCGTCCGCCTCGCCGGGCGACGACGAGCGCACCGCCTGGAGCGCCCCCACCGGAGCCGCTCCGACGGCGGCCGGCCCAGGCGACCGCACCGCGTGGACCTCGGCGGAGGGTGACCCGACGGCCTGGGATCGCCCCCAGCCTCCGAGCGCCGAGGCCACGTTCTGGTCGGCACCCGGCGCGGGGCGGGGGGTGCCCGCCGGCCCGGGCACGTGGTGGAACCAGGAGGAGGCGGGCGCCTCGCCGGCCCCGCCGCCGGGCTCGCAGCCCTCGCTCGCGCCAAGCTGCCTGCGACCGGGCATGACCCTCGGCACGTATCGGATCGACGCGGAGCTGGGGCGCGGCGGCATGGGCGCGGTGTTCCGGGCCTGGGATCCGGCGGCGGGGCGACACGTGGCGCTCAAGGTGGTGCTGGACCCGCTCGAGGGCCCCCTGCGCGAGCGGTTCGTGCGCGAGGGCCAGGCCACCGCCGCCCTCGACCACCCGCACGTGGTGCGGGTCCACAGCGCCGGGGAGGTGGAGGGGATCCCGTTCCTCGCCTACGAGCTGGTGGAGGGGGCGCGCACCCTGCGCGACGCGTTCCGCGTGGTCGACCGCGCGGCGCGGGTGAGCTGGGTGCGCGACGCGGCGGCCGGGCTGGGGTACGCGCACGCGCGCGGGCTCGTCCACCGCGACGTGAAGCCCGACAACCTGCTGGTCGACGCCCACGGGCGGCTCCGCGTGGCGGACTTCGGCCTGGTCACCGCGCCCGAGGCCGCGCGCCTCACCCAGACCGGCGCCGTCGTGGGCACCCCCGCCTACATGGCGCCCGAGCAGGACGAGCGCGACCGGGTCGGACCCTGGACCGACGTGTGGGCGCTGGGGGTGGTCCTGTACGAGGCGCTCACGCAGCGTCGCCCGTTCGCGGGCGAGTCGCTCTACCAGCTCCGCTACGAGATCCAGGAGCTCGAGCCGCCCGCCCCGCGCGAGCTCGACCCCACGATCCCCGCCGCGCTCGAGGCGGTGTGCCTGCGCTGCCTGCGCAAGGAGCCCGAGGAGCGCTACTCCGACGGGGCCGCGCTGGCCGCGGAGCTCGAGCGCGCGCTGAGCGGCGAGCAGGTCGCGGCGCTCCCCTCGCCCCGGCGGCGGCGCCGCGTCGGCGTCGGCGTGGTCTTGCCGGCGGCGCTCGTCGGCGCCGCGGCGGCGCTCGCGGCGGGGTTGGGGCGCGGCGTCCTCGGCGGCGGCGCGACACCGCCGGCCAGCGCCCTCCCGCCGCTGGAGCTCGAGCTCACGCTCGACCCCACGCCCGAGGTGGTCGGGAGCGAGGAGGTCGAGCTGACCGGGCGCGTCCCCGACGTGACGCTGATCGAGGTGGCCGCGCTCGGGCATGCGCCGGCGGCGGTCGGACCGGCGGGGACGTTCGCGCTGCGGCTCGCGCTCCAGCCCGGCCAGAACGTGTTCGAGCTGGTGGGCCGCGACGCCGCGGGCCGCGCCACGCGCCCCACGAGCGTCCGCGTGCACCGCGCGCCGGCGTGGTTCGCGGCGCTCGCCCCCTCGCAGCGCCCGCCGCTCCCGCTCCGCGAGGGCCTCACGATCCGCGAGGAGCAGGGCGAGTACGTCTGGACGCGCGATGGGTCGATCCTGGTGTGGGTCCCGCCCGGCCGCTTCACGCTCCCCTCGGGGACGGGCCTGGGGGTGCGGCGCCTCGCGGCGACGCGCACGCGCGGCGTGTTCCTGGGCAAGTACGAGGTCACCTGGCGCCAGTTCCTGCGCTACTGCGAGGCGGCCGGCGTGAAGCCCCCCAAGCGGCGCGCGCTCAAGCTCGGCCCCGACGACGACCCGGGCTTCGCGCCGCCGCCCGATCACCCGGTGGCCCGCATCACCTGGGACGACGCCCGCGCCTACTGCCGGCACCACGGCTTGCGCCTGCCGACCGAGCTGGAGTGGGCCCACGCGGCCCGCGGGGCCGAGGGCCGCCGCTACGCCTGGGGCTCCACGCCGCCCGACTCGCGCACGTGCAACCGCGCGGGCGAGCTCGACGGCTTCGCGTACACCAGCCCGGTCGGCAGCTTCCCGCGCGACGTCTCGCCCGTGGGCTGCCTCGACATGGGCGGCAACGTGGCGGAGTGGACGGCGGACGCCTGGGCCGAGCTCCCCGAAGCGCTCCCGCCCGACTCCACGAGCACCCCGCGCGACAGCGACCGGACGCGCGTGGTCCGCGGCGGCGACTGGCGCGCCGAGTACGTCCTCTCGTTCGAGACCGGCTACCGCGAGCCGAAGCGCCACGACCGCGCGCACATGCACGTCGGCTTCCGGGTGGCGCTGGATCCGGAGTGAGGCCGGCCGCGCCGGCTTGGCCGGCGCGGCTCGCGGCCTACGCGGCTGCTACTTCCCGCCCTGCGCCTTGCGCGACTGGTCGAGCAGCTTGCCCCACACCGCGCCGCCCCCCGAGAGGTCCGTCCAGAAGGTCCCCTCGCCGGTCTGGACGAGGTGGATCTTGAGCTCGGGCGGGAGCGCCTCGGCGAAGGCGTAGCGGGCGAAGGCGTCCGAGTCGCCGCCGAACGCCTGCACCTTGAGCGCGAAGCGCGAGGCGTGCGCCTCGCCGAGGAGGCGCTTGACCTCGGCCTGGGCCTTGCCGAGCAGCTCGGTCCGCTGCGCCTCGAGCTTGGCGATCTCCTGCTGCTTGTCGGCCACCAGCTTGCGCGTCAGCGCCTCGATCTCGCTCACGGTGCGGGTGGCCTCGGCCTCGATCTGGGCGACCAGGGCCTTCGTCTCGAAGTGCACCTCCTGCCGGCGCTGCTCGATCAGCTGCTGCTCGCGCTCGAGCAGCGCGGCGCTCTTGCGGGTCAGCTCCTGCACCTTGGCGGTCTGCTCGACCTCCTTGGCGACGAACGACTCGCGGATCGGCTCCAGCAGGTTCTGCGGGATCGTGATGTGCCGGATGTAGGCCGAGTGCACCTCGACGTACTTCTCGCGGCACTTCTCCTCGAGCTCGTTGGTGAACGCGTGCTGGATCTTCTCGCGCCCCTCGCCGAGCAGGAAGTCCTTGGCGCCGTACTTCGAGCCCTCCAGCCGCCCGATCGAGCGCGACTGCGCGATGATGATCTTCTGCTCGATCTCCTCGCGCTCGCCGAACTCGTCGATCAGCTCGGCGACCTTGGAGGGGTCGAGCTCCCACTCGACGGTGGCCTCGAGGCTGATCGCGAACGCGTCCTTGGAGGGGAAGCTGATCTCGTCGCCGCCGAGGAACGAGATCTGGTTGAGGCCGACCTCCACCTCGCGCACCCGGTACTCGAAGGGGTTGAGGTAGTACAGCCCCGGCTGCAGCACCTCCGACAGGATCCCCTTCTCGCCCTCCTGCGCGTACTTGGCCTGGGGAGCGTCGCCCACCAGACGCGTCACGAGCCCCACGTAGCCCGGCTGGATCAGGATGGCGTCGTGCAGCTTCACCTCGTAGCCGCGCGGGTTGAGGCGGTGGCGCCCCGGCGGGAGGATCGCGCGGCGGATGCCCTTCTCGCCCTCCTCGGCCAGGATGCGCCCGGCGGGGAGCGGCTTGCCGACCTTGGCGCGCACCACCCCGATCTTGAACGGCGGGATGATCATGTTCAGCTCGGCGAGGTCGTGCTTCTCGACCTCGTACAGCACCGGCCAGATGAAGTGGCGCCCCTCGCCGAGCACCTCCTTGAGCGGGCCCTGCTGGCCGGGGTCGGCCAGCAGCTGCCCGGGCGGGGGCTCGTCGCCGGACTTGGAGATCACCACCAGGAGCTCGTCGGGCTCCACGTAGTAGAACACCGACTTCCAGGCGCTCACCAGGAGGACCAGGGCGAACAGCGCCAGCACGCCGGCCCCAGCGGCCACGCGCTTGACGCGGGTCATCATGTCGTCGCTCACGGCGCTACCTCTTCCCTTGGGGCTGGAGGACACCCTGGAACAGCTCCCCGAACGGGCCGTCCGGGTCGGCGAACACGGTGCCGACCGCCGGCGCCATGCGCTGGGCGAACGTGAAGGCGGCGAAGCCGGCCGGGGTCTTGAACGCGGCCACGCTGGCGCGGAGCGCCTCGGCCTCGGCCTGGTTGTTGGCCACGATCACCGCCGCCTCGGCCCGGCCGCGGGCCAGGATCGCCTCGGCCTGGAGCTTGGCCGCGGCGAGGTCCGCCTTGGCGACCGCGAGCAGCTGCTCCTGCTCGATCAGGGCCACCTGCTGCTGGTTCTCGGCCGCGATCTTGCGCTTGCGCGTCTCGGTCTCGGCGAGCACGCGCGCCTTCTCCTGCTCGACCAGCACGGTCTGGCGGGCGAGGCTCTGCTCGGCCTTGGCCTGCTCGAGCTGCACGTCGTTGCGGGTCAGCTCTTCCTTGGCCACCTCGCGCTGGCGGATCGGCGCGGCGATCTCCTCGGGCGGGGTGATGTCGTTGACGAGCACGCTGTGGATCTTGATCCCCTGCTTCTCGCACACCACCTTGAGCTCGTCGTAGATCGCCGTCTGGAACTTCGTGCGGGACTCGCCCGAGATGTAGTTGGTCGCGGGGTACTTCGAGCCCTCGATGCGCGCGATGCCGCGCACCGCGGGGATCAGGGTGATGTTCAGCACGTCCTCGAGCATGGTCTCGGGCTCGCCGCCCCCGATCCGCACCAGCACGGCCGCCGCCTCGGACTCGATGATCGACCACTCCACCGTGAGGTGGACCGCGATCTCGAAGCCGTCGCTGGAGGGGAAGTGCACGGCGTTGAGGTCCTCGCCCTGCTTGGCGTTCTTCTTGGCGTCGGGCCTGTCGGCGAACTCGTAGCGCTGGTTGCGGACATCGATCCTGTAGACGCGCGCCGCGTACGGGTTGAGGTAGTGGTCGCCCTGGCCGAGCACCTTGCGCTGGACCCCGCGCTCGCCGGGCTCGACCAGGTAGGTGTTCGGCACCTTGGGCTTGGCGCCGATCATGTTGCACACCACACCCACGTGGCCGACGTCGATGTGCACGGCCGGGTACTCGTCGACCCGGTAGGCGTACGGGTTGATCGGGTACTGGCCCGGCTTGAGGACGTCGTCGACCAGGCCCTTCATGGGGGTCGCGCCTGGCTCCATCGGCACGAGCAGGCTCTCCTCGACGTCCGGCGGGTTGGCGCCGTACAGCCGGGTCAGCGCCCCGACCGTTCCGGTGGGGATGTCGATGTAGGGCTTGATCTCCCAGTCCCAGAACAGCGGGTTGCGGAAGTGACGCCCGGGGAGCAGCACGTCGAGCTGAATGCCCTTCTGCCCCGGCTTGGTCGCGATCACCTCGCCCGAGGGGAGGTCCTCGCCCGTCTTGGCGATCAAGACCGCGATGTGCTCGGGCGGCACCTCGAACCGACAGAAGAACCAGTTGAAGATCGCGTAGGCCGGGATCGCGAGGATCACCACGGCCACGAGCGCCGGGAGCCACGCCGGCTTCTTGCCGGCTGGGACGTCGTCGTCCGACACGGGCACCTCCTTCCAGGCAGGGGCCTGAGCCTAACCGGTGGGGCGGCGTCGCGCAGGTTCAGCCGGGCCATGCTCGTGCTCGTGCGCGTGGCCCATTTCCACTTCGGTGCGGCGGAGGAGCGCTGCAAGCGAGAGCGCTCTGGGTAGCTCCTTCGGGCAAACCGGCACGCCCAACGGGTCGCGCGCACGGCTCGCGGGCGCGGGCACGGGGGGACCCGGCGTGCGCAGCCCGCCCCCCCGGCGCTACGCGACCGCGAGGCGGCCCTGGAGCTCCCGCACCTCGTCGAGGCGGCGGCGGTGGACGGGGCGGCCCTCCTCGCTCACCAGCTCGGTGAAGCGGCGGTGCGCCTCGCGCAGGTCGGCGTCGGCCTCGCGGGCGTGGTCGCCGCCGGCGTCGATCAGGCAGCGGGCGCGGCGCAACAGCGCCTCGGGCAGACGCAGGATCGCCTCGTAGGCGCCGTCGCCCTGCTCGTCGAGCATGCGGCGGCACAGCTCGACGGTCCGCGAGAACTCGTCCACGGCGAGGAGGGGGTGGCCCACGTGGCGCAGCGCCTCGCCCCGCTCCATGTGGAGCGAGCTGCGGATCGAGGGGGCGCGCGGCTCGTCGGGCTCCTCCTCGTCGTCGAGCTCGTCCGCCTCCTCCTCCTCGCCCGCCTCGAGCTCGTCGAGCAGCGCGCCCGCGCGCCCGATCTCGTCGAGGGCCTCGCGCGGCTTCCCCAGGCCCGAGAGGGTGGAGGCGAGGTTGACCCGCGCCAGGGCGACGTCGAACGGGTCGAGCGGCTCGCTCCGCTCGAACGCCTCGAGCGAGCGCTGCAGCACCGGGAGCGCCTCGCTGTAGCGGCCGACCTCGTTGAGGACCACGCCCTTGGCGCCGAGCAAGGTGCCGATCGCGGAGGGGGGCGGCTCCTCGGTCATGCCGCGCAGCTGGATCGCCTGGTCGTAGCAGCGGAGCGCCTCGTCGATCTCGTCGAGGTGGTCCACGAGGATCTCGGCGCGGAGCAGGTAGAGCTCGATCACCGCGTCGAGCAGGTCGCCCGCCTGCTCGTCGCGCTGGCGGAGCGCGACGCCGAGCAGCACGGCGATGTCGCGCTTGAGCCCCGCGGCGGCCGCCTCGGAGTCGCCGAGGTTGACGCAGGCGACCGCGCGGAACGAGAGCACCTCGGCCAGGCTGCGCAGCGCCTCGGGCGCGGTGCGCCGGCCCACCATCCGGCGCGCCTCGTCGATGTGCTGCCGGGCGGGCAGCCACAGCTCCTCGGCGGCGAGGGCGTGGGCGTACGCGTTGAGCGCCAGGGGGAGCACGTCCTGGACGAAGCCGTGGTCCTCGGGCCAGCGGCGCAGCTCGGCGAGCGCCCAGCGCTGCAGGCGGCGCGCCTCGCGCGGGCGGCCCAGCGCCAGCAGGCCGTCGCCGAGCTGCAGGTAGGAGCGCACCAGCTCGACCTTGTCGCGGCTGGCGGGCGAGTCGCGCGCGATCGCCTCGAGCAGGTGCAGCCGCTGCATGAGGAGGTCATGGGCCTCCTCGGGGTCGCGCAGGGTGGAGGCGAGCAGCTCCTGCGCCCGGGCGAGCATGCGCAGGCCGCGCCGCGGGAGGGCCTGCTCCTCGTCCTCGAGCATGCGCGCCGCCCGGGCGGCGAGGCCGGCTCGCTCCTCGGCCTGATCGACCCGGCGGGCCTGCAGCAGGAGGGCCTCGGCCAGGCGCAGGCGGGCCGCGAGGTCGCGCGGGTCGGCGCCGCTCAGGAGCTCGATCAGGGCCACGCCCGCTCGGCGAGCGGCGTCGGGCTCGCCGGCCAGGTCATAGGTCGTGGCCCGCTGCGCGATCGCCCAGGGCGGCCCCTCGGGGGCGGCCTCGCTCAGGAGCCGCAGCGCCTCGGCGAACCGCCCTGCGTTGGCGAGCAGCTCCGCCCGCGTGGCGACGAGCAGCTCGCGCTCGGCGAGCGGGACGGGGCGCTCGGTCACGCGGCGCTCCGCGCGGGCGAGCTCCTCGAGCCCCTGCTCGATCGAGTCGTGGGCGGCGGCGATCGCCTGCTCGCGATGGGCGCGCAGCTCGAGCAGCCAGCCGCGCGGCTCCTCGAGGGCGCTGGCCAGCTCGCGGGCGCGCCGCAGCGCCTCGCCGGCGCTGGGCTGGCCCGAGAGGAGCAGCAGCCGGCCGAGGTGGATCCACAGCTCGACCTCGAGCTCGGCCAGCTCGCCGCTGGGCGCGGGACCCTTGCGCAGCTCGTCGAGCGCTGGGTCGAGCTCGGCGAAGGCCGCCTCGTACGCCTCGCCGTCCTGCTGGTGGAACCGGATCCGCCACAGCCGCGTCCGCACGCGCGCCAGCCGCGCGGGCTCCCCCGGGAGCTCGGCCAGCGTCGCGAGCAGCTCCTCGAGCTGGCGCCAGGCCTCCGCCTCCTCGCCGTCCTCGAGCAACAGGTCGCTCAGCTCGAGCCAGGGCCCGGCCAGCTCGGCGCCGGCGCGGCGCAGCCGCGTCAGCTCCCGCTCGAGGATGCGCCGCCGGCGGGCGCGCGACCTATGGGGGGCAGCCAACGAGCGCGGGCCGGCTCAGGCCGTCGCTTCGACGCGCTGGGCCGCCAGGCGGTCTGCGGTCACTCGCGCGGCCACGGCCAGGGCCCGCGCCACCTCGTCGAGCGGCGCGGCGGCCGGGACGTGGAGGAAGCCGGCGGGCACGCCGCGGCGGGTCACCCAGTAGAAGACGGCGTTGCACAGGTAGCGCCCGGCGTCCTCGCACAGCTGGGCGTCGAAGCCCTCGGCCTCGAGGCTGCCCTTGATCGCCGCCACCGGCAGGGTGGCGAACGCCATGGGCGGCGCGGCCGGCTCGACCGGCTCGCCCCGGACCGTCACCCCGTCGGCGTCGGGGATCGCGTAGTCGCGCTCGTTCTTGGCGGCGACCTCGACGCGGTAGCCCTCGCCGTCGTGGATCCCGCACGCGATCACCGCGGCGGGCCGCTCGGCCTCGAACGCGTCCTCGAGCGCCGCCACCGCGCGCTCGAACTGCACGGGCAGCACCCGGCTCGCGACCGCGAACGGTCCGACGAGCTGCCCCTCGAGGCGACGTACCGCCGCGTCGGTCACGTTCTCCGCATGGGAGCCGAACGGCCCAAAGCCGGTGAGGAGGATCTTCTCCACGGAATGCCCCTTTCGCGCGCGCCGTCGGGGAGGACGGCATCATAGCCCAGCCGCGGGACCGGTGCGAGTCGGTCCCCCCGGTCGGGGGGGAGAGGAGATGACGCACGGCGTCGTGCGCCGCTCGCGCCGATCCGCGTCGTGCGCCGTACGTGGCGACGACGGGGAGGGTCGCCTCCGCCCCGTCGTCTGCGGCCCAGGAGCGCGGACGCTTAGCGCTTCGAGAACTGGAAGGACGCGCGGGCGCCCTTCTGGCCGGGCTTCTTGCGCTCGACCTGACGGGAGTCGCGGGTGAGGTAGCCGCCCTCCTTGAGCATCGGGAAGAACGACTCCTCGGCCTTGGCGAGGGCGCGCGAGATCCCGTGGCGCGCGGCGCCCGCCTGGCCGGCCACCCCGCCGCCGCGGAGGGTCAGCACCACGTCGTACTTCTTGAGGGCGCCGGTGAGGTGGAGCGGCGAGAGCACGTGGATCTGGTCCTGCTCGCGCTGGAAGTACTCCTCGAACGGGCGCTTGTTGACCAGGATCTGGCCGCTGCCGTTGGGCTTGAGCCGGACGCGGGCCACGGCCGTCTTGCGGCGGCCGACGGTGAGGATGACGGAGGGCGGGGCGGCGGTGTCGCTCACGGTGGTTCCTTCGAGGGCGGTCAGATCTTGCTCAGATCTAGGGGGGCCGGCTGCTGCGCGGCGTGCGGGTGCTCGCTGCCCCCGTAGGCCTTGAGCTTGCTGAGCATCTTCCGCCCGAGCTTGGTCTTGGGCAGCATGCGCTGGACGGCCAGGCTGAGGGTGCGGCCGGGGTGCCGCTCCTGCATGGCCACGAAGGGGACCTTCTTGTAGCCCCCGCGCCAGCCGGTGTAGTACGGATAGCTCTTCGCGTCGCGCTTGCGACCGGTGAGCTTGACCTTGTCGGCGTTGATCACGACGACGAAGTCACCCATGTCGATGTGCGGCGTGTACTCGGGCTTGTGCTTGCCCTGGAGCACCTTGGACAGCTTCGCCGCCATCCGGCCGAGGGTCTGATCGGTGGCGTCGACGACGTACCACTTGCAGGTCGCGCGGTCGGAGGCCTTCGCCAGATAGGTCTTCATCGCTTCGCTCGTGACGTGAGGGCTCGTGCCCAGCGCGGGGCAGGCCCGGGAAAGCGCAAGAATGTAAGGACGACCTCGGCGGCCGTCAAGGCTGAACTCGCGGGGCGCCGTGCGACGGGCCCATCGCCGCAGCGATGGGCCCGCGCGGGCGTGGTCGGGCTACAGCCCGGCCGCGAAGTCGTCCTCCGCACCCGCCGAACGCACGGCCTCGGGCCGCCGCTCGGGCGTCGCCGCGGGCGCGGCGGCCGCGCCGCCGCCGCCGAGGAGCCCCTCGGCGAAGCTCTCGTCCACCGGCTCGGGCCGCGGCGCGCGCTCGCTCCGCTCGGGGCGGGCAGCCCGCTCGGTCCGCTCGGCGCGCGGCGCCCGCTCGGGACGGCTCGGGCGCTCCTCGACCTCGGCCTCCTCCTCGTCGGCCTCGGCCTCGGCGTCGGCCTCGGCCTCGTCGCCCTCGTCGCTCAGCGGCTCCTCGTGCTCGCCCGAGGCGTCGTCACGGCGCCCGCGACCGCCGCGGCGGCGGCGGCGGCGACGGCGACCCTTCTTGGGCTCGCCGTCCTCGCCCTCCTCCTCGGCGCGGGCCGCGGGCCGCTCCTCCTCCGCCTCCTCGTCGTCGAGGTTGGAGTCGAAGTAGTGGAGCGGGTCGCCCCGCTCGGCGCGGCCGCTCTTGCCACGGCGGCGCCGGCCGCTGGTCGGGACGACCTTGAGCGAGCCCTGGATGATCTCCGTCATGCTCTCGATGTCGCGGTACTCGTCCGCGTTGAAGCCGTAGCCCTCCTCGTCGTCCTCGGCGGCCTCCGGCTCCCCGGCCTCGGGCTCCTCGTCGTCCTCGCGCCCGCGATCGCGGCCGCGGCCGCGCCGGCGGCGACGACGCTTGCGGCGCCCGCCCTCCTCGTCCTCGTCGTCCTCCTCGCGGTCGCGGTCACGGTCGCGGTCGCGGTCGCGATCGCGGTCGCGGTCACGTCCGCGCTCCCGGTCGCGGTCCCGCCCACGGCCGCGCTCGCGGTCGCGCTCGCCGCGCTCGCTCGGGCCCGAGCCGATCCGGCGCAGGTCCTCCATCTCGCGGCAGGCGTCGTCGATCAGCTCGGCCGTGATGTGGTCGCGCTTCTCGATCATGCCCATCAGCAGGGCGAGGTCGCAGATCCGGTTGAGCAGCCGGGGGTAGCCGGCCGAGGCCGCGGCGGCCTTCGCGATCGCCGCGTCGTCGAACAGGTGGTCGGGCGCGCCGGCCGCGCGCAGGCGGAACAGCACGTAGGCCTTGGCCTCCTCGCCCTCGAGCGGGAGCAGCTCGTAGCCGACCTCGAGGCGCTGCACCAGGCTCGGGCGGCGCTTGAGGCTGCCGCGCACGCGCGGGTGGCCCGAGAGCACGACGGTGAGCAGCGGCTGCCCCTCCTCGCCGACGAGGTCGAGCAGCGTGCGCAGCTCGTCGAGGCAGCGCCCGTCGCCGAGGCACTCGGCGTTGTCGATGAACAGCACCGGGTGCTTGTCCTTCTCGGTGCGCTTGGCGAGCAGCTCGAGCAGCTGCCCGAGCGCCTCGGCGCGCTGCGCGGCGACGTTGCGCACGCCGAACGCGATCGCGATCGAGCGCAGCAGCTCCTCGCCGGGCAGCCCGGCGGCCGACAGGCGCGCGGTCGGGTAGCCGCGCTTCTCGAGCTGCGCGGCCGCCGCGCGGCACACGAAGCTCTTGCCGACGCCGCTCTCGCCGATCAGCAGGGCGAGGGGCTTCTTCTGCTCCGCGGCGTAGAGGAGGCGGACCTGCGCCTCGCGATGATGCTTGCTGTCCTCGAAGAAGAACGCCACGTTCTGGTCGTTCTCGAACGGCTTGCGGTCCAGGTTCCAGTGGGACTCGTACATGGTTGGGCTCCGGAGCGGCACCACCGCCCGACCTCCAGCCCGAACCCCGCCACGGACGCCCGATGCGGGCGCTGACGGCGAGGGTCGGGTCCCGGGCGGACGCGCGCCTGCGCGCTCGCCTCGAAACAGGAGTCCAGGGGGAGCCACGGCCCTCGGGGCTGCCCGGCGATGCTCGCCGGGGCGCCGCGCGACGGCTGTGCGTCGGTGCTGAAGTACCGATGAAGGTGAGTGAAACCGATCTCGATGATGGCCGTGTCCAATGCGCCCTCAATGATGGCCGTGCAGGGCTTCGGCGCTTGCGGTGGCGCGCCGCGGGCCCCGAGGCGGGGTGCGCGGTCGAGAGGGCTGCAGGAGGCTGCCTCGCCTCCGCCCCGGCCTCTCGCCCGTGCGGCGAGAACGGTCGCAAGCGCTCGAAGTGTACGGGCGCCTGGTGGCTCCGTCAATTGGGATCTCGCCCGCCCGTCGCTGGCGCGCTGCGTCAGGGGCCCCGGGCCTCCTGGCGGATCCGCAGCGCGCCGGGGTGGCCGGGCTGGCGCTCGAGGGCGCGCTCCGCCAGGGCGCGGGCCTCGCTCGCCCGGCCCTGGTGCAGGTGGAGCTGCGCCGCGAGCAGCAGCGCGTCGACCTCGGCGGGGTCGGCCGCCGCGGCGGCGCTCCAGGCCGCCAGCGCGCCGCTCGAGTCGCCCCGGATCAGGCGGAGGCGGCCCAGGGCGCGGTGGGCGGACGCGTCGCTGGGGGTGAGCGCGCACAGGCGCTCCCACGAGCGCTCCGCGGCCTCGAGGCGGCCGAGGCGCCCCTCCACCTCGGCCAGGCGCGCCAGGGCGGGGGCCAGGCTCGGGTCGGCGGCCACGGCCTCGGCCAGGAACCGCGTGGCGCGCTCGAGCTCGCTCTCGAGCAGCGCGGCCACCCCGCGGTAGTAGGCGCGGCGGGCGGGCGCCAGCTCGGGCTGGGCGGCGAGCGCGCGCCGCAGCTCGATCGGGTCGGCGGCGGCCTCGAGCGCGGCGAGCAGGTTCTCGCGCGCCAGGCGCGCGTCGGGGTCGAGCGCGAGCGCCGCGCGCAGGTGGCGCACGGCCTCGGCGGGCGCCCCGCGCGCGAGGGCCAGCAGCCCGAGCTTGACCCGCGGGAGCGGGTCGCCCGGCGCGAGCGCCGCGAGCTGCGCGTAGCGCTCGGCCGCGGCCGCCTTGCTCCCGTGGTACTGCTCGAGGTCGCCCAGGACCTGCAGCGCGAGCGGCGAGCGGGGCGCGAGCTCGAGGGCGCGGCGCGCCAGGTCGAGCGCCGCGCGCGGGCGCCCCACCAGGTCGAGCAGGCGCGCGGTGTTGAGCCGCTCGATCGGGTGGACGTCGCGCGCCGGCAGCAGGCCGAGCGCGCGCAGGGCGCGGGTGGGCGCGAAGCGGTCGGGCGCCTCGTCGGCGAACTCCCAGGCCCGCGCGGCGGCGGCCAGCGCGGCGGTGTCGAGCGGGCGCGCGTCGCCGAGCGCGTCGCGCCGCCGCAGCACGAGCGCGCGCCGGTCGGCGTGGACCAGCGCCCAGCGCGGGTGGGCGAGCAGCTCGCGCAGCACCCGGTCCTCCACCTCGACGCGGTGGTCGAGCAGCACGTCGCTCACGCCGAGCCGCTCGAGCTCGGGCGCCAGCGGCAGCTCGCCGCGCATCAGCTCGTGGTAGCGGCGCAGGTGCGCGCGCGGATAGAGGTCGGTGTTGCCCGAGATGAACGGCTTGGGCTCGCGCACCCCGCGGGCCCAGGTGAGGAAGTGGCCGGCGCCGAAGTTGTTGAACAGCGCCCCGGCGGGCGGGTGGGCCTCGAGGAACGCCACCGCCTCGTCGTGGCGCGGGAACGCGCCCAGGCCGAGGCCGGGGCGGGCGTCGTAGCTGGCGTTGCGGTGCCAGCGGTCCGCCAGCACGGCGCGCGCGCCGAGGAGCGCGACGGCGCAGCCGAGCGCCGCCAGCGCCCGCCGTCCGCGCTCGGCGCGCCGCGCGCCGAGGCGGCCCGCGGCCAGCTCCCCCAGGGCCGTCAGGCCGGCCGCGGTGAGCGGCGCGAGGCCGAGGGCCGCGAAGGGGAGGTTGCGCAGGTAGAGGACCGAGGAGGCGACGAGCAGCAGGCCCCAGGCGCCCTCGCGCAGCCGCGCCCGCCCGCGCGCCAGCGCCACGGCCCACAGCGGCAGGCCGAGCGCCAGCCAGAGCAGGTAGAGGCGGACCTCGGGCGCCGCGCGGACCCCGGGCGCGAAGGGGCTGGCGAGCTCGACCACCCGGTAGGACAGGCCGGCGCTCGCGGCGTCCTCGCTGGCGCGGAACAGCACCCAGAACGGGTACAGCGCGGCCTCCAGGCCGTAGGGGTTGAGGCACGAGGCGACCACCACCAGCGCGAGCAGCAGCGCCCAGCGCGCCAGGTCGCCGCGGGAGGGGACGCCTCCGGGCAGGCGCGCCGCGAGGCGGCCGGCGCGGCCGGGGAGGCGGGCGAGGCCGGCGTGAGCCAGCGCGGCGGCCGCCGTCACACCGACCAGGGCGGGGCCGAGGAGCGCGAAGCCGTGGACGTTGCCCCACACGGCCTGGAGGGCGGGCAGCGCGATCAGGGTCAGCCGGCTGGGGCGGCGTCCGTCGCGGGCCAGCAGCGCGAGCGTGAGCGCGACCCCGAGGAACGAGGCCACCTCGGGCCGGAGGATGAACCGTCCCCCCGCCACGGTGAGCGCGGCGATCACCGTCCACCAGCGCGCCTGCGGGCTGGCGCGTCGGCAGGCGAGCACGAGCGCCGCCATCGCCGCCCCCACTGCCAGCGTCTTGACCGCGGTCAGGGCCGGGGCGCCGCCCAGCGCGAACAGGGGCCAGGCCGCCGCCTGGAACAGCCACTCGTGATCGACGAAGGGGTGCTCGGGGTAGGGGGCCAGGAACACGTTGGTGTCCGGCAACCCGTGGGCCAGGATCCAGCGCCCCGCCGCGAGGTGGAAGTAGAGGTCGGGCTGGACGTCCTCGCGCAGGCACCAGGCGACGAGGAGCAGCGCCACCCCGAGCGGCAGGAGTCGCTCGAAGCGCGGGCGGTCGGTCGGGGGCGGGGGGGCGTCGCTCGGCATGCAGGGGCGCGTCAACATACCTACCCGACCCCCTGGCGCGGCGCTTTCGGACCGCGTAAACTCCCGCCGGCGTCCCGTCTTGTGGCAAGGATCACGATCGTGAGCCGCTTGACATGGCGCCGCGAAGGGTGCTATACAGTCCGATCGCTGGCGGAAGTTCCTGAATTACAAGGCTCTACGTTTCGATCCGCGCATTCGTTGACGGGCTCGTCTCAGACGTCGTCCGAGCCGCTGTCGTCGCCGCATGTGCAGGACCCGTTGCCGGATCCGTTGCCGGAGTGGGTGCGAGGGTCGCCGCGAGGGCCAGAGGTTGGTGGTCCCCGTCCCATGGGGTGGTGGTCAGACTTCAAGGCGAACCGTGAGTTGAACGACGCCCGCCGGCAGGTCCAGCAGGCTCGGTCGCCGTACGCCATCAGCCAGTTCATCGACAAGTGCCTCGAGGTCGGTCGCCACGACATCGCCCTCGAGGAGGCGAAGCGCGCCCACGCCGAGTTCCCCGAGTCGGAGTGCCTGAGCGAGGCCTTCAAGCGCCTGATCCGGGCCAAGTGCGCCGACGACCTCAAGCAGTTCCGCGACGAGCACCGCAAGACGCCGGGGCCCAAGTCGTTCTACAAGCTCGCCTGCCTCTACAAGGAGATGCGCGACCTCGACCAAGCCGTCGAGTTCGCGCGGCAGGGGATCGAGACCTACCCCAACTACGAGGGCAACTACATCGTCCTCGCGGACATCCGCTACGAGCGCTTCCAGCGCGACCTGCGCGGGAGCGACGGCCTCCAGGCGATCAAGCTGTTCGAGAAGGCCGTCGACCTCAACCGCGAGAACTACCGGCTGCTGTTCCAGCTCGCCGAGATCTACCTCGCGATCGGCGCCCGCCAGCAGGCGCTCGAGAAGGTCCAGATGATCCTGGACTTCGCGCCCGACGACCGCAAGGCGCTCGGCCTCATGGAGAAGATCCAGGCGCTCAAGCCGAACAAGAGCGACGAGCTCAAGGACGTGCTGGCCGACTTCGAGCGCCGCGCGGCCGCGGGCGCCGTGATCCAGCCGGGCCCGCTCCAGATCCGCTACACGCGCAACCCCGACCACCTCGCCCGCAAGCTGCCGACGCTCGAGGGCGCCCTGCAGGGGCTGCACAAGGTGATCGTCCTCGGTCCCCACGGCGAGCTGCTCGCGGGCTACCCCGGCGGGCCGGAGGAGAGCCGCAAGGCCGGCGAGATCCTGCGCAAGGTGTTCGAGGCCGCGATCGAGTGCTCGCTGCGGATGGACATCTCGACCTTCGAGAAGGGGCTGTTCGAGTCGCAGGACGGCTACAGCTACCTGCTCGTGGTCGACCGGCTGCAGATCGCCGTGCTCTGCTCCAACAAGGTCAAGAAGGACCGCCTCCTGCAAGAGGTCCACAAGTTCGTAGAGCACGAGCTCTACATCTGAGCGGGGCGGCTGGTGGAACGCATCCTGTCACAGCTGAACCAAGTCGCCGGCGTCAAGGGCAGCATGGTGGTGACCAAGGACGGTGTGGTCGTCGCCGAGGCCCTCGATCCGGACATGGACAAGACGAGCGTCGCGGCGATCTCGTCGCACATGATCCAGGTCGGCAGCAGGGGGCTCGAGCAGCTCGGCCGCGGCAGCTTCGAGCAGTTCACGCTGACCTCCGCCCACGGGCGGATGGTGTTCGTAAACTTGGACGTGGGTTACCTCGTGGTGATCACGAAGATGGAGATGAGGCTCGAGCAGGTCCTCATCGAGGTCGAGTCGGCAGCGCGTAAGATCAAGGGACAGAGCAAGCGGATCTAGTTGCTCACGGCCCGCAGCCAAGCCGGACCGGGGGGCGGGGGCCCCGACGGAACGGGAGTACGAAGCATGGTCCAGATCAACTTCGCGAAGCGCGAGATCAACTGCAAGCTGGTCTACTACGGCCCGGGCCTGTCGGGGAAGACCACCAACCTCGAGGTGGTGCACAAGAAGGCGCCAGCGAGCAAGAAGGGAGAGCTGACGTCGATCGCCACCGAAGGCGACCGTACGCTGTTCTTCGACTACATGCCGCTCGAGCTGGGCAAGGTCGGCGGCATGAACACCAAGTTCCAGCTCTACACGGTGCCGGGGCAGGTGTACTACAACGCCACCCGCAAGCTCGTGCTCCAGGGCGCGGACGGGGTGGTGTTCGTCGCCGACTCGCAGCCCTCCAAGATGGAGGAGAACCTCGAGTCGTTCGCGAACCTCGAGGAGAACCTGCGCGAGCAGGGGCTCGACCCCAAGACGATCCCGATGGTCCTGCAGTGGAACAAGCGGGACCTCCCGAGCGCCCTCTCGCCCGAGGAGCTCGACAAGGCCATGAACAAGTACGGCTGCCCGACCTTCGAGGCGGTGGCCGTGACGGGTGAGGGCGTCTTCCCCACGCTGAAGAAGCTCGCCCAGATGGTCCTCGAGAAGCTCAACAAGGAGTACGGGCTCGACGCCAACAAGGGCGGCGGCAGCCCCGCGCCCAAGGCGGCGGCCAAGCCCGAGCCGAAGCCGGAGCCCAAGCCCGAGCCGAAGCCCGAGCCCAAGCCGGCGCCGAAGGCGGCCGAGCCGAAGCCCGAGCCGAAGCCCGAGCCCAAGCCGGAGCCGAAGCCCGAGCCCAAGGCGAGCAGGCCCGAGCCGAGGCCGGAGCCCAAGCCCAGCGGCGGCGCGGCGGCGCGCGAGGGGCGCGGCGTGGTCGTGGCCGGCGGCGGCGGCGGCGGCGGCGGCGGCGGCGCGGGCAAGACGGTGGGGATCCTCCTGGTCGTGCTGCTGCTCGTGGTGGGCGGCTTCATCGGGGCCGGCTTCGCGGGCAAGCTCGGCCCGCTCCAGTCGTTCTACGACCAGAACCTCAAGCCGGTGATCGGGCCCAAGGCGCCCGCCGGGACCGGCGACAGCGGCGCGGGCGGCGCCGAGGCGCCGGCGGCGAGCGACGGGGCAGCGGCGAGCGACGGGGCGGCGGCTGGTGGCGCGGGGAACTGAGGCACACGGGCAGCGCCGTGGGCGCCGGCTCGAGGAGGCGGCATGAGGCCGAGTGAGACCGACCAGAAGCTCCGCAAGCAGCGCCTCATCTTCTACGAGGACGACATCGAGCGCATCAACAAGGCGCTCGACAACTACCAGAACCTGTCCAAGTCGCGCTGCAACATGCTGATCGACGTCGAGGGCCACCCGGTGACCTCGGTCGGCTCGACGGAGGGCATCAACCTCGAGACGATCGCCGCGCTCGTCGCCGGCTCGTTCGCGGCCACCAAGGAGGTGGCCAAGATCCTCGGCGAGAGCGAGTTCACCAGCCTGACCCACCAGGGCAAGCACGAGAGCATTCAGCTCAGCCTGGTGGGGAACCGCACGATCCTGGCCACGATCTTCGACTCCGAGGAGACGACGATCGGCATGGTCATGTTCTATACCAAGGAGCTGGTGGAGAAGCTGCAGGGCGTGTTCGAGGAGATCCACGGCCGCAAGGAGCCCGCGGGGACGAACCTGTTCCAGGACGGGCTGGGCGACCTGGACAACGTCCTCGACGACATGTTCGGCGACGTCTGATTTGGCGGCTGGTTTGGTGTGAGTGCCCCGCTCTTGGGTGGGGCGCCGCCAAATCAGACCTGGGGGCGGGGCTCCGGTTTGGGGGACCGCCCTCGCGTCATGTACATAGCTGCCGCTGGTGGGCGCCACTCCTTGGCGTGGGTCGAGGAGGTGGAGGCTGTCGCTGGGAGCGCGGCTCCTTGGCGTGGGTCAAGGAGGTAGTTGCTGTCGCTGGTGAGGGCCGCTCCTTGGCGTGAGTCAAGGAGGTAGTTGCTGTCGCTGGTGAGGGCCGCTCCTTGGCAGGAGGGCGTGTGCTGTCGCTGGGAAGCGCCGCTCCTTGGCCAGGAAGTGTGTGCTGTCGCTGGGGAGCGCCGCTCCTCGGCGTAGGTCGAGGTTGGATGCTGTCGCTGGTAAGCGCCGCTCCTTGGCCAGGAAGCGTGTGCTGTCGCTGGCGAGCGTTGGCGTGGGTCAGCGTGGCGCGTCGGCGGCCGCGGGCGCGGTCGGTGCGAGCTGCTCTTGGGGGGGACGGCGGGTCCACGCTAGCGCCACGCCGGGGGCGCTCTGGAGGAGGCCTAGCAGGGTGGTGAGGAGCAGGGTCGGGCCGACGGCGTCGGGGAGGTCGCCCAGGAAGGTGGAGGTGAGGAGGTGGACGGCGAGGAGCGTCCCCAGGCCGCCTGCCAGGGCCCAGCGGCGGCGGCGTGTGAGGTGGGCGCAGGCGAGCGCCACCAGGGGGGGCAGGCCCAGGAAGGGCAGGACCTCTCTGGTGTCCGAGCCCATTCCGATGGAGAAGTACGCGAGCTGGACCAAGGCGAGCGCGGCGACGGCCAGGGTGATCAGGAAGATCGCGACCCGCGCGGCGTGTTGGGTCGGGCGCGCGTGGGGCTCGCGGCGCTCGAGGGCGATCGTGTGGCCGCACGACGAGCAGCGCCCTGCCTCGTCCCAGCAGGCGGGGTGGTGGCGTGCGAGGCAGCGCTCGCATGCCGCGCTCGGGGAGTGCCTCGCGTCGTCGTGGCAGAACGGGCAGCGGTTGGCGGCGAGGTGGACGTCGTCTCGCTCGGTCGGCGGGGCTTCGGGCGCGAGCGAGGGCTGCTCCTCGTCGGGGTCGGGGGCGGGGCACGCTCTGCGGCGCTGCTTCATGCGATCGATCCTATCCGCAGCCCCAGGGGACGCCGGTCCGCTCAGTTGGGCGCGGCTATAGTCGGGCGCGAGCGAACGCGCGGAGGGTGTCCAATGGGGCGAGGGGTTGGGGCCGCGCTGGCGGCGCTCGTCGGCGGGGCGATCGGGTCGGGGTGCGCGGGGGAGCCGCTGCGGGTGGAGCCGCTCGGGCGGGTGGAGGCGCCGCTCGTGGTGGACGAGGACCTGGCGCTGGCGCGGCGGTATGCGCCCTGGATCTATCACGCGGTGCACCCCGAGCTCGGGCGGCAGGACCTGCCGACGCGGGTGGACTTCGACGGGAACCTGCGGGGGGACGACAACTGGGAGCACATGCCCCGGTTCGAGCTGCCGCCGACGGCCTACTACGCGGTGGTGGAGAGCGAGACGCACTGGTTCTTGAGCTATCACCTGTTCCACCCGCGGGACTGGAGCTACGCGCGGATCGGGCTGCACGAGACGCACGAGAACGACGGCGAGAGCCTGCAGGTGGTGGTCGACAAGGCGAGCGAGCAGGTGGTGCTGCTGCTCACGCAGGCGCACTACTTCGGGACGGCGTACGCCGATCGGGGCTCGGGGTTCGAGGCGGGCGACGAGGAGGTGCGCGCGCCGGTCCTGCGGCTCGACGAGCGCGGGCGACCCAATCCGAGCGGGAAGCACGCGGGCGTGTTCGTGGAGGCGTACGGCCACGGGGTGCTGGGCGCGCTCGATCCGTGCCTGGAGCTCGAGGTCGCGGCGGACGGGACGGCGCGGTTCCCCGAGGCGGGGCTGGTGCTCCGGCCGGCCGCCGAGGGGGAGGAGGTGCGCGAGCCTGCCCTCGACGCGCGCGCGCCGGTGCCGTATGCGCTCGAGTCGATCACGGCCAAGCTCTGGCCGCGGCTCGTCGACGGGTCGCTGGTCGGGGAGGGCGGGCTGCTCGACGGCGCCGTCGCGCTCGAGGGGCCCGCGGGGCGTGTGCTGGTGCCGCGCTTCTACGAGGCGGACCGCTTCAGCGGGCCGTTCGGACCCGACCGCGGGATCTCGCCGTTCGCGCTCTGCTTCAGCTTCTTCGGCGACGTGGGGGACCTGTTGTTCGACCCGGCGCGGGCCTACGCGGCGGCGCTGCGGGTGCCCGCGCGCTGGTCCACGCGGTACGTCGACTATCCGTTCACCCTCCCGGCCGACGCGCGCTGAGCGCCCTCTCGAGGCTGGTGGTCAGGTCCGTACGCGCGTACTAGAATCCGCTGCGCAGGAGGGCTGCATGGCGGAGCGACCGGTCGTTGACCAGGACCTGATCACGCGCTTGATCACTCGGCCACGCACGGAGGAGCCGGTCGTCTCGCTCTACCTGCGGGGGTGGGGTCCGGCGGCCGAGCGGAAGGCCACGCTCAAGAACCTCGTGCGCGAGGGCGAGGAGTCGATCGAGGCCGACACCGGCTGGGACGACGAGCGCAAGAAGGCGGCGCGCAAGCTGCTCGACCAGGCGCGGGCCGAGGCCGAGCGGCAGCTCGAGGGCTTGCCGACGCAGGGGCGCGGCGGGCTAGCGATCTTCGTCCCGGCCGACGGGACGGGCACGATCCAGCTCCCGATCGACGTGCGCGACCGAATCGTGGTCGACCGCAGCCCCTACGCCTCGCCGCTCAGCAGCCTGGTCGATCAGTACGAGCGCTACGGCGTGATCCTGATCGACCACCGGCGCGCCAAGCTGTTCGACAGCTACCTCGGGCGGCTCGAGGACTGGGAGGAGCTCGTCTCCGACTCGGAGAACATGCGCTCCGCCCCGGCCGGCGGGCCGGCGCGGGCCGGCGGCGGCGGCCCGGCGGGCCGGGGGACCGGCGCCAACCCGGCGGCCGCCTCGGGCTACCACGGGCTCGAGGACCTGCGCCGACGAAACCACGCCGAGTACGTGCTGCACCAGCACCTGCAGTCGGTCGCGGACCGGGCGTTCCGGCGGTTCAAGCTGCGCCCCTACGACCGGCTGATCCTCGGCGGCGCCAAGGAGGTGCTGCCGCTGCTCGAGGAGCAGCTCCACAGCTACCTCGCCCAGCGGGTCGAGGCGCGCGAGCCCATGGCCCTCGACCTCTCGCCCGACGAGGCGCGCAAGAAGGTCGCCGCGATCGAGGAGCGGGTCGAGGCGCGGCGCGAGCGCGAGCTGCTCGAGGAGATCAAGAACCGCGCCGGCAGCAGCGGCCTGGGCTGCACCGGGCGCGACGAGACGCTCCGCTCGCTGGTCTACGGGAAGGTGCACACCCTGGTGGTCCTCGACGACGGCGCGGCGATCCCCGGGCGCGAGTGCCCCGAGTGCCACTTCCTGTTCGAGCGCCCCGAGGACGCGGCCGAGACCACGCCCACCCTGATCGAGTGCCCCCAGTGCCGGCGCGCCACCCGGCGAGTCCCCGACGTGGTCGACGAGGCGGTCGAGCTCGCGATCCTCTCGGGCGCCCGCGTCGAGCACGTCGCCTACGCCAAGGACCAGCTCGAGGAGCTGGGCGGCATGGCGGCCGTGCTGCGGTTCAAGTGAGATTCGCCTGAGGCGAATCTCAGCGGGGCGGGTTCGGCGTCAGGCGAGGCGCCTCGCCTCGACCGCGGACCGAGCTACCAGCGGACGTGCGCGCTCCGAATCGAGCTGCCCACGCCGGAGGGCTCCGGGCGGGGCCGCTTCTCGTGAGCCGACGGCTCCGTTAGACTTCGACGCTTCCCACCCAACCTCGGATCGGGGAGCGCCGTGGCCGAGAATCCGCTCAGCCCCAACGAAGCCGCCTTGCTCCGCGTCGCGCCCGACGCGGTGTTCACGGTGGCGGACGTGCTCGCGGCGAGCGGGCTGCGCGAGGCGCAGGCCGAGCCTGCGGCGGAGGCGCTGCGGGCGCGCGGGCTGCTCGATCGGGAGGAGGCCGTCTCGGTGCGGCTGGTGCTCGCCGAGGCGGGGCGGGCGCAGGCGCAGGGGGGCGTCCCCGAGCTGCTCATTCGCGAGCGGCTGCGCGAGGGGCCGCGCTCGATCCCCGAGGCGCAGGACCTGCCGGGGGTGCCGAAGGCGGCGGTCGGGTCGGCGTTCGGCGGGCTCAAGAAGGCGAAGCTCGTGCAGGTCGCGGGCGGGAACGTCAGCCTGGCCGACGGGCCGGGGTGGGCGATCCACGAGGCGCGCGCCGCGCTGCTCGCGGCGCTCGCCGCCCGCGGCGACGGGCTGCCGTGGGTCGACCTCGAGGGGCAGGTCGGACGCGCCGAGCAGCACGCGGCGCTCGTGGCGGCCAGCGCGGAGTGGAAGGCGTTTCCCGAGGGGCTCCTGGCCGACGTCGAGGCGCGGCTGCCCGGGAAGCGCGGCAAGCAGGCGGACGCGCTGTTCGCGCGCGAGGAGACGCGCACGCGGACCTACCGGCTGACGGCCGCCGGGAAAGACGCGCGGCGCGCGCTGGGCGAGGCGCGGCGCGAGGTGGCGCAGCTCACGCCCGACATGCTCAAGGACGGGAGCTGGCGCGAGGTCGAGTTCCGCCGCTTCAACATCGCCGCGCCGCCCGCGCTGCCGATCGGGCGGCGCGACCCGTACCGCGCGTTCTTGGACCTCGTCAAGCTGAAGCTGCTCGGCCTGGGCTTCGAGGAGATGACCGGGTCCTTGGTCGAGGCCGAGTTCTGGAACATGGACGCCCTGTTCCTCCCCCAGTTCCACCCCGCGCGCGAGGTCCACGACGTGTACTTCGTCGAGGACGCGGCCGCGGGCGGCGGGCAGCACGCCTACGCCCAGCGGATCGAGGCCGAGGGCGGCGCGGAGGGCGTGGCGCGCGAGCACGAGGGCGCGGGCCGCTCGGGCTCGCGCGGCTGGGGCTACACCTTCGACCGCGAGCGGACCAAGCGGCTGGTGCTGCGCAGCCAGGGGACCGCGCTCTCGGCCCGCTGGCTGCGCGCGGCCAAGCGGCCGGGCAAGTACTTCGGCATGGCGCGCTGCTTCCGCTACGACACGGTCGACGCCACCCACGCCCCCGACTTCTTCCAGGTGGAGGGGATCGTGGTCAGCGAGCGGACCTCGTTCCGCCACCTGCTCGGGCTGCTCAAGGTGTTCGCCTACGAGGTCGCCCGAGCGCGCGAGGTCGTGTTCGTGCCGGGCTACTTCCCGTTCACCGAGCCCTCGGTCGAGGTCCACATGAAGCACCCGACCCTGGGCTGGGTCGAGCTGGGCGGGGCGGGGATCTTCCGGCCGGAGGTGACCCGCCCGCACGGGGTCGAGGCGCCGGTGATCGCCTGGGGCCTGGGGCTCGACCGGATGGCCATGGTCGCGCTCGGGATCGACGACATCCGCCACCTGTTCACCAACAACATTCCGGACGGCCTGGCCGGCCTCCGCCAGCGGATCGCCAGGTAGCGCGTCATGCCGAAGATCAGCTTCCCCATGGCCGACCTGCGCGCCCTGGCCGAGCTCCCGGGGCTGACGCTCGACGAGGCGGACGTCGCGGTCCGCCTGGTCAAGGGCGAGCTCGTCAAGCGCCAGTCGAGCGAGGCGGAGCTGCGGGTCGAGCTCCAGGACACCAACCGCCCCGACACCTGGTGCGTGGAGGGGATCGCCCGCCAGCTCCGCGTGCACGCCGGCGCCGCGCCGCGCCCCTACCCGTTCTTCGAGGCGGGCGAGCCGGTCGGCGCGATCGAGGTCGACCCCAGCGTCGAGGACGTGCGCCCTTTCGTGGCCGGCTTCGTGGCGCGCGGCTACGCCGTCGACGAGCCGGGGCTCCTGGCGTTCATAGCGGCGCAGGAGGTCCTGTGCCGCAACTTCGGCCGCATGCGCAAGAGCGTGGCGATCGGGATCTACGACGCCTCGCGCCTGGCGTTCCCGGTGCGCTACGAGGCGGTGGCCGCCAACGACCGCGCGCGCGCGTTCGTGCCGCTCCGGCCGGGCGGCGAGGAGGCGCCGCGCGATCACGCCGGGGCGCCGATCCCCGAGGAGCGCTGGGGACGGCCCTGGACCCCGGCCGAGATCCTGCGCGACCACCCCACCGGGCGCGAGTACGCCGCCGCGCTGGCCGACCCCGCCCGCGCCCCGCTCCTCCTCGACGCGGCGGGCGAGGTGCTCTCGTTCCCGCCGATCATCAACAGCGCCGGCCTGGGGCGCGTGACCGAGGGCATGAGCGCGCTGTTCGTGGAGGTGACGGGCACGGTGCAGGACCAGGTCCTGCTCGCCGCGAACATCCTGGCCGCCAACCTCGCCGACCGCGGCGCCACGATCGAGCGCGTGGTGACGCGCTACCCCTACGACACCCCGCGCGGCCGCGAGGTGCCTGCGCCGCACCCGCTCCCCGAGCGGCGCTCGGTCGAGCTCTCGCTGGTCGAGCTGGGACGCACCCTGGGCGAGCCCGCGCTCGCGCCCGAGGAGGTGCGCGCTTGCCTGGCGCGGTTCGGGCTGAGCGTGGCCGAGGCGGACGGGGGGGCGCTCCGCGTGACGGCGCCGGCCTACCGCAACGACTACCTCCACCCGGTGGACGCGGTCGAGGACTTCGCGATCTCGCGCGGCTACGACGCCTTCGAGCCGCTGCTCCCCGACGAGTTCACCGTGGGCGCGCTCAGCGAGGCGACCCAGTTCGAGGACCTGCTGCGCGACCGGGCGATCGGCTGCGGCCTCGAGGAGACGATCGGCAACCTGCTCACCGCCGAGGAGCTGCTGCGCGCCCGCATGCAGCTCGACGACGAGCGCTCGTGGCAGCCGCTCTCCGGCGGACCGCTGGTCCGGATCGAGAACGTCATGAACCGCAACTACGGCGTCCTGCGCGACTGGCTCCTGCCCACGCTGCTCGAGGTCGAGGCCCACTCCACCGCCGCGCTCTATCCGCACCGGTTCTTCGAGGCGGGCGAGGTGTGCCTGTGGGACGCCGAGGCCAACCACCGCACGCGCACCGAGCGCCGCCTGGCCGCCGCGATCGCGGCTCACCGCGAGGCGACGTTCAGCGACGCGCAGGCCTACCTCCATGCCCTGCTCGAGCCGCTCGGCGTGGCCTACGGCGAGCCGCACCCGACGACCCGCCGCTGCTACCGCCTGGCTCCGGCCGAGCACCCCAGCTTCATTCCGGGGCGCGCGGCCTGGATCGACCTGGTCGCCGAGGGCGAGGAGGTCACCCGCGCCGGGCTGATCGGCGAGCTGCACCCGGGCGTGCTCGACCGCTGGGGGATCCGCTTCCCCATGGCGGCCTTCGAGCTGGTGCAGGACCGCCTGCGGAGCTTCCTCGGGTGAGCCGCCCGCGCGCCGCGCTCCCGCTGGTCACGACCCTCGCGCTCCTCGCGGGCTGCGCCGGAGCGCCGCCGCGCCCCACGGTCGAGACCCGCGTCCTCCCCGCGGGCGGGGCGGTGGTCGCGATCGGCTGGGACCGCGGCCGCCGCGAGGACCTGGTGCTCGTGCCCGACCGGGGCGTGACGCGCGTCACGGTCAGCGCGCTGTCCCACGACCCGCCCGCCTGGCAGATCGCCTGGCGCGGCGGCGGCGGCGAGCACGCGCTCGTGCTCCACGCGGTCGACGACGAGCTGGCGCTGCAGCGCGTCCCGCCCGGGTTCGTGTGGACCGAGGACACCGACCTCGAGGCCCTCCCGGGCAAGCGCTGGGCCGCCTTCCCTCCCAGGCAGGGCAACCAGGGCGGGGTCGACCTGATCCTGCAGGCCGACGGCGAGCTCGAGACCGTGCGCGACTGGGAGCGGGTCTACCGTCGAGTCGCGGTGCAGTGACGCGCCTCCTGCTCGCCCTGCTCGCCCTCGCGGGCTGCACCAGCGCCCCGCCCGCTCGGCGCATCACCCACACGCTGGTCGACCCCGCGCAGACCTTCGCCCGCCACCTCCGCGCCGAGCAGCTCGCGCTGAGCGTGGCGGTCGCGACCGGCGAGGTCGTGCACTCGGCCGACCCCGAGGCGCCCCCCGGCGTGTGGATCGCCCTGCCCGAGCCGCTGCAGCGCGGGCAACGCCGCGAGCTGGCCGTCGCGCAGCCCGAAGCCCGCGCCCCGATCGCCTGCTTCAGCCACCCCGCGCGCGCCGAGGACGACCTCGCCTCGTGGGCGCTCGCGGTCGAGGGCGAACCGGTCGAGCTCGGCCCGGCGCCCCGCTTGACCCTGACCGGCCCCGACTGGGCCGGCCAGCTCGTGCTCGAGGTGCGCGACGGCCCCGAGGGGCCGTGGATTGCGGTCACCTCACCCGGGTCGTCCGACGCGCCCCTGGCGCTCGGCCGCGGCGGCTACCTGTGGCTCGGCCCCGGCAGCGGCTGGGAGCGCCGCGCCAGCGGGACCCTGATCGCGGTCCGGCTGCGCAAGCGCGCCGGCTGAGCGCG
>CAZMSZ010000012.1:27507-42814 GCA_964569055.1 uncultured Planctomycetota bacterium
CGAGCGGGCCGATCACTCGCCGCGCAAGCTGGCGCGGTCCTGCACGAAGATCCCGAGGAACCCGTCGCGGCTGGGGTCCTCGGTGGCGGGGAGTCGTTCGCCCGGGAACGGCTCGTCCTCGACGCGGGCTCGCTGCACCACGGCGTCGGTGTCGACGACGTTCCACCAGCCGACGTGGTTGCCGGGGAGGGCGCCGCGCTCCCCGTCGCGCGGGAGGGCGCCCTTGTCGGCGGCGAGCGGGGCCGCCCCCGCGCTGGGGCCGAGCGGCCGGCGGGTCCAGCCGTACGACACGGCGACCATGGTGGCGAGCGTGTCCTGCCCGGCAGGCAGGTCCTCGCGCTTCCCGAGGAGCCACTCGGACACGGCGGCGCGCTCGTGGTCGGGCGAGCCGGGCAGCTCGACCGCCGGGCAGAGGACGTCCGCCGGCTCGTCGAGGTAGCCCGCGGCGAACAGCTTGCGCAGCGCGCGAGGACCGTCCGCGGTGTGCACGTCACCGGCCAGCCCTTCGTGCTCCTGCAGGGGGACGCGGCGGTCGGCCACGAATTGCAGGCGAGCCAGGGCGAGCGCGCGCAGCAGGCTCGTGCAGCGGAGCTGCGCCGAAGGGCGCCGCGCCCCCGCGCGGTAGGAGCGCGCGACGGCGAACAGGAACAGCCCGACGAGCACGAACAACGCCGCGGCGACCGCGAGGTGCGCCCCGCGCGATCCCCCCGGCGGGACCGCGGCGACTCGGTCCTGCTCCACGACGCTCAGCCGCCCGACGCCGGCGCGGCGTGGGCCCGGTCCTCACCGGCCGCTTCGCCCAGCGGCCTCACCTCGAGCGTGCCCTCGGGGTTCGTGGTCACGCTCGCGCCCGCGGCCGCCGCGACCTGATCGAACGCCTCGCGGATCGTCTCCGTGGCGAAGGACATGTGCTCGGTGTAACCGCCGAGGGCCGGGTCGATCGCGACCCGCAGTTGGAGCTCCGCCGCCAGGCGCTCGAGCACGAGCGTGGTCACCCCCTCGACCGCCCAGCTCAGGACGAACAGGGGCGCGGGAGCGCCCGAGGTGTCCTGGGCCTCGACCCACGGGGCGCGCCCGATCCGCAGCACGCGGTCGGGCCCGACCTCGAACACCGCGTCCAGCGCGTCCGCCAGCGTCCCCACCACCTGTCGACAGGTGAGGTCGTGCGCCTCGAGCGAGCAGCGCCGCTCCGCGAGGGCCGGCTCGAGCTCGATCGGCCAGCGCGACCGCTCGCGCATGTGCTCCACGACGGCGCGCGCCGGCTGCTGCTCGAACGAGAACGAGTAGCGCCGGGTCCCGTCCAGCTCGAGCTCGACCCGCTCGTAGCGGATTTGGCGGTCGGGGCGGCCGTGGCGGCGCGCCTCCTCGACCAAGAAGTGCTCGCGGTGGGCGGGGCTGCAGACCTTCGCGTCCGCCTGCCACCGCGGCGGGACCGGGCCGAGGCCGAGCGCGTCGGGGACCTGCACGCGCTCGCCGCAGTACGCGCACGCGACCTCCAGCTCGGCCGGCGAGGCCTCGGCCAGCTCGACTCCTGTCGGGGCGCTCGCGACGGGGACCTCCACGGGCACGCCGCGGGGCGCCACGCGCACGAACAGGACCAAGCCCACCACCACGGCCGCCGCCGCCGCGAAGACCGCGGCGATCAGCCCGGCCTTGGGGCGGTCACCCGCCGGCGCCGGCGCGTGGGCGAGCGGGGCCTTGCCGCCGCAGGAGGAGCAGCCGTTCCCCTCGTCCCAGCACGCGCGGTGATGTCGCCCCAGGCACTTGGAGCACGCCACCCACTCCAGGTCCTGGGCGGCGACGGCGATCTCCTCGTGGCAGAACGGGCAGCGATTGACCTCGAGGTGGACGTCGGCGCGGCGCGCCGGCTCGGGGGCAGGCTCCGCGGCCCCAGGTCCCTTCTTCTTCGCGTCGGACACACGCGCCTCCCCGCCGTCTCGCGCGACGTGACCTCACTATGGCAGCGCGGGGGACGCTCGTCTCGCCGCTACTCCCCGCGGACGGCGGCCAGCCCGTCGGCGCGCCCGGGCGGGGCGCGGCCGAGCTTGTCCTCGGGGGCGCGGCGGTCGGAGACGACCACCGTCAGGCGCTCGGTGGCGCCCGGCTCGAGGTAGATCGCGCCCACCCCGTCCACGTGCTCGATCGAGGTGCCCTGCTTGCGAAACTTGATCCGCACCTCGTAGCGGCCGGGCGGCAGCTCGGTGAACGTCTGGCCGTTCGCGGGGTCGGCGCTGGTGTCGAGGACGCGCTCGGTGCCGTCCGAGAAGGCGGTCACGGTGCCGACCGCGCGCACACAGTCCTGGAGCTGCGCGGACCACACGACCACCGTCAGCGTGGCGCCGCCGCCGACCGCCGGGTCGGTGTCGACCAGGGACGGTCCGCTCGCGGAGCACCCCGCCCCCAGGAGGAGGGCAGCGGCGGCGACGATCCATCCGAGGCTCCGCGTCACCCTCGCGCTCCCGATCATGAGGCCGGCTGCTTCTGGGCCTTGGCGTTCTCGTCCTGCGCCTTGTAGACCTTCAACTTGTTGTAGAGGGTCGCGGCCGTGATGCCAAGGATCCGCGCGGCGCGCGCCTTGTTCCCGCCGGTGAAGCGCAGGACCTCCTCGATGTGCCGCCGCTCGACCTCGGCCAGGCTCTGCGGCACCTCGCCCAGGCCGATCTGGAGGGCGGTGATCCCGCCGGCCGGCGTCAGGTTGAGCTCGCCCCCCTCGCGCACGTCGGCCGGGATGTCGTCAGGCGCGAGCGTGGGGCCCTCCGCCAGGATCGACATGCGCTCGACGGTGTTGCGCAGCTCGCGCACGTTCCCCGGCCACGGGTAGCGGGCCAGCAGCTTGAGCGCGTCGGGCGAGAAGCGCAGGTTGGGGTTGAGCTCCTTGAGGAAGTGCTTGGCCAGGATCTCCGCGTCGCCGTAGCGCTCGCGCAGCTCGGGCAGCTCGATCGCGAGCACGTTCAGGCGATAGAACAGGTCCTCGCGGAAGTTGCCCTGCTCCATCTCCTGCTTGAGGTTGCGGTTGGTGGCCGCGATCAGGCGCACGTCGGCGGTCAGGCTGACGTCGCCGCCCACGCGGCGGTACTCGCCGGTCTCGATCACGCGCAGCAGGTTCGCCTGGAACTCGACGCTGGTCTCGCCGATCTCGTCGAGGAACAGCGTGCCGCCGTGGGCCAGCTCGAACAGCCCGCGCCGGCGCTTCTGCGCGCTGGTGAACGCGCCCGCCTCGTGGCCGAACAGCTCGCTCTCGAGCAGCGAGGCCGAGACGCTCGCGCAGTTGACCGCCACGAACGGGCGGTTCGCCCGCGGCGAGAGCCGGTGGATCTCGCGGGCGACCATCTCCTTGCCGGTGCCGCTCTTGCCGAGGATCAGCACCGTGCTCTCGGTGGGGCCCGCCTTGCCCACCAGCTTCCAGGCCGTCTTCCAGGCGGCCGACTCGCCCAGCACCAGCGACTGCTCGGGCGTGGCGGTGGCGACCCGCCGCGAGGCGGCGACCTCGCGGCGCAGCAGCACGTTGTCGCGGCGCAGCGTGGCGCGCTCGGCGGCGTTCTTGATCAACGCGGCCAGCTCGGCCACCTTCACCGGCTTGGTCAGGTAGTGATACGCGCCGGCCTTGATGGCCTCGATCGCGGTCTCGATCGTGCCGTGGCCGGTGAGCATGATCACTTCGGTCGTGTCGGGGTCGCGCTCCTTGATCTTGCGCAGCACCTCGAGCCCGTCGAGGTCGGGCATGCGCACGTCGCACACCACCACCTGGAACGCGCGCCGATCGAGCCGCTCGAGCCCGTCGCGTCCGGTGGCCGCCGTCTCGACCTCCAGCCCCCGCCGCGCGAGCTCTCGGCTCAGCAGCTTGCGGATCCCGGGGTCGTCGTCGATCAGGAGCACGCTCATGCCGAAGCGCCCACGATACCCGCCCCGCGCGGGCAGGGCCACCGTTTCGGGGCGGCTCGTCAGGCGCGGCTCACGTCACGGCGAGCAGCTCGGTGATCACCTCGTCGGCGTCGATCTCCTCGGCCTCGGCGTGGTAGCTGAGCATGATCCGGTGGCGCAGCACGGGCGGGGCGACCGCGCGCACGTCCTCGGGCCGGACCTCGGCGCGTCCGTGCAGCAGCGCGCGGGCCTTGGAGCCGAGGATCAGGTATTGCGTCGCGCGCGGCCCGCCGCCCCAGCTCAGCCACTCCCGCACGAAGGCCGGCGCCACGCCGCTCTGCGACCGGGTCCGACGGGTCAGCTCCGTCGCGTAGCGGATCAGGGAGTCCCCGATCGAGACCTGCCGCGCGAGCGCCTGCAGGCGGAGGATCTCCTTGAGGGAGAACAGCGGCTTCATCTCGGCCTCGTAGGCCGAGGTCGTCAGCCGCATGACCTGGTACTCCTCCTCGAAGGAGGGGTAGTCCACCAGGATCATGAACATGAACCGGTCGAGCTGGGCCACGGGGAGCTGGTAGGTCCCCTCCTGCTCGATCGGGTTCTGGGTCGCGAGCACGAAGAACGGGTCGGGCAGCCGGTGCTTCTCGCCGGCGCACGTCACCTGCCGCTCCTCGAGCGCCTCCATCAGCGCGGCCTGCGTCTTGGGCGGGGTGCGGTTGATCTCGTCGGCCAGGACGATGTTCGCGAAGATCGGCCCCTTGCTGAAGATGAACCGCCGCTCCTCGGTGATCAGGTCGGTGCCGATCACCGTGGTGCCCGTCACGTCCGAGGGCATGAGGTCGGGCGTGAACTGGATCCGCCGGAAGTCGAGCGAGAGCGACTCGGCGATCGAGCGGATCAGGAGCGTCTTCGCCAGGCCCGGCACGCCCACCAGCAGCGAGTGCCCCTGCACGAGGATCGCGCAGAGCAGGTCCTGGATCGGCTCGTCCATGCCGACGATCCGGCGGGCGAGCTGCGCGCGCAGCTCGGCGAACTTCTGGCCGGCCTCTTCGACCGCGCGCAGGTCGTCGGCCGTGAACGTGCGAGGGTGGTCGGTCATCGTGGTGCCCATTGGACCGGATCGGCTCGGCTTCGGCCAGAGAGCAGTTAGTTGGCGGTGGGTGCGGACGCATCTGTGCTGCAGTCTCGTGCCCGTGCCCGTGCCCGTGCCCGTGCCCTCGGCCCGTGCCCGTGCCCTCGGCCCGTGCACGTTCCCGTCCCCGTGCACGTGCACGGGCCACGGGCCGCGTTGACGGGCACGGGCAGGGGCACGGGCACGCGGCTCCCAGCAGATTGCGGACGGTGCGACCGCCGACCCCTAATCGCCGACCATCCGCAGCCGGCGCCTGCCCGGGCGCGTGCCCCGGCGCCCGGCCGCGATCCGCTCGACCTCCGCGGCCGTGTAGATCCGGCCCTCGCCGATCCCCGGGCAGTCGGGGCGCTCGGCGTCCCAGGTGTCGGGCGACTCGATCACCTCGGGCCAGAACGGGTACTGCCGGCACTGGAGCGGGCGCGCCTGGTAGACCTTGCAGCCGACCTCGTCCTCCCAGAACACGCAGTCGAGGTTGCGCTTCTCGGTGAGCGAGAGCTTGTTCCCCTGCACGCGGCGCAGGTAGCGCCGGCCGAACTCCTGCACGTCGAGCTCGAGGTGGGCCGCCATGGCCTCCACGTCCTCCGCCTCCACGAACACGTAGCCCACCTCGGGCCCCCGGCAGCAGTCGCCGCAGCTCGTGCAGCCGAAGCGCAGCCCCGCGCCGTACCACGGCTCGCCCGGCGCCGCGTCCGCTCGAGCGCGGCGACCGCGCCGTCGGCTCACGCCGGCGTCTCCACCCCGAGGCGCACCTCGGCCGCGTCGCGGGTCAGCACGAGCTGGCGCGCGAACGGGCCGTCCTCGGGCAGCGGGCGCGGGCTGGTGACGAAGATCTGCGCGAACTCGTCGTCGAAGGTGCGCAGCAGCGCGAAGAACGCCTGCTCCCGCTCGGCGTCGGCCGAGACCAGCGGCTCGTCCAGGAACAGGAAGTGCCCGCCCTGGAGGCCGCGCGAGGCGATCAGCGCGCGCGCCAGGCCGAGGCGGAGCGCGATCAGCACCTGATCGGCGGTCCCCGCCGAGAGCTCGACCAGCCGCACGAAGTCGCCCCGCTCCGGCGAGAACACCCGCACGTCGAGGTCGTCGCCGACTCGAGTCCGGCGGTAGCGCCCGTTGGTCAGGCGCGGCAGGACCAGCTCCACGTAGCGCGCGATCCCGGGGCCGAACCGCTTGCGCAGTGAGGTCGCGAGCTCGCCCAGCAGCTCGATCGCCTGCTCGTGCTCCGCCAGCGAGGCCCGCGTCGGCTCGAGCGCCTGCTCGAGCTCGGCGATCCGGCCGGCGAGCTCGTCCAGGCGGCGGCGCCCCTGCGCGGCGCGCGCCTGGCGCGCCTCGGCCTCGTCGCGGTCGGCCTGGGCCTCCGCGCGGCGGACGCGCGCGGCGCGCGCCAGCTCCTGGGCCGCCTCGCGCGCCGCGGCCAGGTCGTCGGGCGCGCCGAGCAGCTCGGCGAGCAGCTCGCGCTCGCGCTCGAGCACCGCCCGCAGCGCGTCGGCCGAGGGGGCGACGTCGCGGGCGCGCAGCAGCTCGGGGAGGCCGGTCTGGTCCTCGTAGCGGGCGCGCAGCGCGTCGGCCTTGCCGGCGGCCGCGCCGAGCCCGGCCTGGATCGCCTCGCGCAGCGCGCGCGCCGCCTCGGCCGGCGTCGCGGCCCGCGCCCCCGCCTCGAGCGCCTCGAGCTCGACCCGCGCCCGCGCCGCCGCCGCGACCGCCTCGTCGATCGCGGCCGGCAGCGCGTCCGCCGGCGGCGCGGCCGGCGCGGCCGGCGCCTCGGGGAGGCCGCCCGGGTAGGCCGCCTGGAGGGTGGTCTCGGCCGCGGCGAGGGCCGCGCGCACCGAGGCGGTGAGCCGCCGCGCCTCGGCCAGGCGCGGCGCCGCCTCGCGAGCGCGCTCCTCGAGCTCGCTCACCTGCGCGCGCGCCGCGGCGAGGAGCGCGGCGGGCGGCTCGTCGGCGCTCATGAGCTCGCCGGCCGCCTGCTCGAGGTCGCTCAGCGCGGCCTCCACGTCGGGGTCGTGGATCGGCGCGGCGGCGTCCTTCAGCGCGCAGAGCGCGGGGACCTGGAACGTCGCGCACGCGTCCCGCTCGGCGCGGCCGGCGGCGAGCCGCCCGTCGAGCCGGGCCGCCTCGAGCCGGGCCGCGTCGCGCCGCCCGCGCGCCCGCCCGCCGCGCACCAGGAACGCGATCGCCGCCAGCAGGAGCGCGCCGCCCAGCCCGCCCGCCGCGGTCGCGACCCGCTTGGGCGTGAGCGGCTGGAGCTCGAGCCCGAGCCGCGGCGAGTGGAGCCGCGAGATCGGCAAGGTCAGCTTGGGCTGCTCCGCCGGGAGGAGCAGCCCCGCGGCCGCGCCGCCGCCGGCGAGCGCGAGCAGGAGCAGCAGGCTCCCGAGCACCGTCGCCACAGTCGCGGCGCGCCCCTCGCGCGCGGCGAGGTCGCCGGCCGCCGCCACGCGGGCCGGCAGCGCGTCCTGGTCGTCCTCGGCCACCTCGTCGGCCAGCTGGTGGCCGCGGTGCGAGACCAGGGTCGCGAGCCGCCGCGCCTGAGCGTCGACCGCCTCGCAGGCCGCGAGCCGCGCGCGCGCCTGGACCAGCGGCTGCTCCGCCGCGGTCAGCGCGCCCTCGAGCCGCTCCTGCTCGGCGTCGGCGGCCGCGTCGAGGACCCGCAGCCCGGCCGCCGCCTGGAGCAGCCGGCGGCGCTGGGCGTCCACCAGCAGCGCCGCCTCGAGCTCGCCGAGCGCGGTCGTGCGCCGGCGCGCCGCCGCGGCCAGCTCCTCGGCCGCGCGCGCCTCGCCCAGGGCCTGGGCCTCCTCGCGCTCGGCGTGAGCCAGCGCCGCGCGCGCCGCGGCGACCTCCTCCTCGATCGTGCTCGCCTCGGCCCCGGCGGGGAGCGCCTCGGTGTGGAGCGCGCGGGCCACGATCAGGTCGCGCTCGAGCATGTCGACCCGCTGGCGCAGCTCGACCAGCCCGTCCTCCAGGCGGGCGCGCGCCCGCTCGACGGTGGTCACGCCCAGCATGTCGGACACCACCCGCCGCGCGTTGTCCTGCCCGTCGCGCTGCACGAGGTCGAGCTCGCCCTGCGCCACGTAGAAGGAGTAGCGGAAGGTGGGGAAGTCGAGCCCGAGCAGGCGCCGCAGCGCCTCGCCCACCTCGCGCGGCCCCTCGGCCAGGAGCTCGCCGCCCGGGCCCGTGAGGCGCGCCTCGAGGTCGCCCGCGCGCGACACGCGCCGCTCCACGCGGTGCACGCCGCGCCCCGCGACCTCGACCTCGATCGCGGTCGTGCAGGCCTCGTGGTCCCAGTGGATCGCCAAGGTGGGGTCGGTCTCCTCGGTGCGCACGGTGCGCCCGAACAGGCTGAACGCCACGGCCTCGCCCAGGGACGACTTGCCCGCCTCGTTCTCGCCCACCACCGCGATCACGCCGCGCGGCAGCTCCTCGAGCTCGAGGAGGCGGTAGCGCATGAAGCCCTCGGCCCGCAGCCCGCGCACGATCACCGCCCGACCTCCTTCCCGCCCATGACCTCGCGCAGCGCGCGCAGGCCCAGGCGCAGCGCGCCCTGCGTCCGCTCGGCCCGCTCCGCGTCGCCCACGCGTACCAGCGCGTCGACCCGCGCGCGCGCGAACGCCTCCAGCTCCGCGAGCGGCGTGCGCAGCTCGAGGCACTCGTAGGCGCCGCGCAGCTCGCTCGGCGCGGCGGCCGGCTCCGCGGGCGAGGCGGCGAGCGGTCGGGCCTCGTCGCTCTCGTCGGCGATCAGCATGGGGTGCTCGGCGCTGTCGTCGTCGGGGCCGCCGAACCGGCCGGGCGGCTCGGGCTGCGCAGCCGCGTCCGCGTCGTCCGCGAACCCGCCCAGCCGCACGTGGCCGCCTTCGCCGTCGTCCTCGTCCTCGGGCAGCTCACCCGCGAGCTCGTCCTCGCCCTGCGCCTCGGCGGGCGCGGGGCCGAGCTCGTCCGAGTCGTCGCCGAACGTGGCGGGCAGGTCGAGGCGGAGCGTCTCGGTGGGCGTCTCGTCGTCCTCGGGGCCGTCGTGGCGCACGGGGCCGCCGTTCTCGCCCGCGTCCGCGGAGCCGCTCACTTGCCCTCCTCGGCCGGCCGCGCGGCCGCGCCGCCGAACGCCACGACCTTGCCGGTGGCTGCCTCGACGGCGTAGCCGGCCGCGAAGGGCCGCGCCGCGTCGGCGGCCGAGAACGCGAACCACCCCTCGACCACGGCGCCGAACGACAGCTCGCGGGTGCGCGCGCCCGGCACCTGCTGCAGGCCGGCGTGCGCGGCCGCGAGCCCAGCCGGCGGCGCCGCCAGGCGCCCGCGCACCTCGCCGGCCGCGATCCGCGCCAGCAGCGCCCGCACGGCCTCGGGCGTGCCCTCCGCCAGCGGGGGCGTCGCCTCGCGCGCGAGGACCTCGACCCCGGTCGCGGTGATCATGAGCACCTTCTGCGGCCCCTCGATCGCGGCGGCGGCCTCGGCGTCGCCGGCCTCCTCGGCGTAGTGGCGGGCGGCCTCGGCGGAGATCGTCTTCTCGCTGACGATCCCCTCCAGGATCGCGCGCCGCCCCGCCGCGTCGCGCGGGACCAAGAACCGGTAGCCGGCGAAGCGGACGCGAGCCTCGTGCTCGCCGTCGCGCAGGAGCAGCCAGCAGCCCTTCTTCTGGCACACCTCCACGATCTCGCCCTCGAACCGGAGCGGCTGGCCGTGGAAGCTCGCGGGGTCCTCGGCCACGGTCGCGAGCGGGGTGGCGCGCTCGAGCTCGAGCGGCTCGCCGAACGCCCCGGCCGGCGCGCCGAGCGGTGGCAGCTTGGGCGCCGCGCGGCGCGGCTGCGGGGCGTCCTGGGCGGACGCGAGCGGGGCGGCGACGAGGACGCCGGCCAGGACCAAGGCGGCGCGCAGACGCATGGCGGACCTCCTGCGGAGGCCGCGGAGTCTACATCACGCGCGTGAGTCCCGAGCGCCCGGCCGCGGCGGGCTGGGGCGGCCTGCGCGGCTCAGAAGTCGCCGCCGACCTCGGGGAGCCCGTCGGGGGCCTCGGGCGCCGCGCCGTCTTGCGGGTCGCCGGGCGGCGTCCCCTCCGCGGCCTCCTCCACCAGCTCGCGCAGCGCCTCGGCGTCCCGCGCGGCGTCGGCCTGGTGGCCCTTCACGTCGGCGAGGACCACGTCCCAGTCGACCTCGGCGATCCGCTCGCGCAGCTCGCGGTCGCCGAGCAGCGCGCGGACCTTCTCGTGCCGCAGGAGCTCCTGGAGGTCCCGCTCGGCCCAGGCCGCGGCGACCTCGGGGTCGCGAGCCAGCTCGACGATCTTGACGTGGCTGCGCAGCCCCTTGAGCTCGGGGTGGCCGGCGAACGCCACGAAGCGCCGCGGATCCTCCTTGACCGCCGCCGCGATCCCGCGCATGGAGCGCAGGCTGGTGGTGATCCGGTACTCGGGGAACGTCTGCAGGTACGGCTCGAGGTAGGCGCGGAAGCCCTTGGCCGCGTACGAGGCCTCGATCGACTGCGCGAAGCTCGACTCCCACCCGCGCGCCCGGTCGGCGTACAGCACCAGCGCGAACACCACGATCACGGTGACCACGCCCTTGCCCAGCCCGAGCCCGGCCCCCAGCACCTTGTCGGACCAGTAGAAGATCCCCGTCTTGGTCGCGATCGGGTCGGTGAGGAGCGTGACCGGCCCCTTGGCGGTGTCGCCCGCCAGGGCGTCCGCGAGCGCCTCGGCGCCTTCGTCGAGGTTGTCGTCGATCCCCTCGCCGCGCAGCTTCTTGAGGATCAGGCGCCCGGCCACCGCGACCGCCAGGAACCCGACCACCCACACCGCGACCACCGCCACGACCTCCGAGATCCCGGTCGGAATGCTGGTCTTGGCCGTGATCCAGGCCCCGACCGGCTGGCGCAGCACGCGCGCGAGCAGGACCGCGAGCACCACCGCGAGCGTCTGCACGACCTCTTTGTAGAAGCCGCGCCGGGCGCCGAAGATCAGGGAGTAGAACAGGATCAACCCGCAGACTGCATCAGCCATGGCGCCTATCTTCACGAGGCGCCCGCGGTTCGGCAACGGGGCCCCGGCCGGAGGACGCGGCCGGCCCTGACCGGTCGCCTGTCGCGCTGACGCGCAGCAGGCGGGCTCGCTTCGGTTCGTGTCGTGAGCGGGCAAACCTTGCCCGTTCGACTCGCCTACGCGCCACGGGTGAGACGCAGCGCCGTGGGCCAGGCTCAACCCGCTCGGTTCGCGCCGGCCCCCCGCTTGCGCGGCATGACGTGTTGCCCAGCAGTCAACTCGCCATTGACCCAGGGACAACGCGGGGACACGATGAGTGGGCGTGAAGTGCCACCCGAGAATCCGATCGTCGAGTGCGCCTTCTTCGTTCCGTTGGTGCGCAACGGAGACAAGAAGCCTCACCGACCGCTGGTCTGGGACGCCCTCGACGACGCGCTGTTCGTCATCTTCCACGGCGCGACGGGCCCCGAGCAGGTGTTCGCCGCCGTTCGCCCCGTGCCTGGCCAGTACCGCGGCCGGGCAGGCGAGCGGATCCGCGATCAGAGCTATCGATACCTCGTCGCCATCCCGGAGAGCCGCCTGGAGGAGCTACGGGCGCTGCTGCGCAGGGTGGCGAACACGTTCGATCAGGAGTGCATCTACCTCGCGGTCCGCGGTGTCGTCGAGTTCGTCGAGGCGACACCCGAGGCTGGCTTCCTAACGGAGGAGTGAGGACGCGTGGGCCACCACTATCGCGCTCTGTCGGGTCGACGCTACGAGCTCGGGGCTCTGACCGCGGCGGAGCGCGCGTTCCTCGAGGAGGTGTTCGCGCTCTACAGGCAGCGCCCCGCCTGGGACGAGTTCCGCCGGCGCTGGGTCGCCCTTGGGCGCGAGCGCCTGTGGGGACGAAAGGTGGCGGTCGGCTCCGCTCCGTATCGAATCTGCCAGGACCTCGCCGCGCGCCTGGGGATCGCGGAGGGGAAGCTCGCGCCGCCCGACTACCGCGACCGCCTCGCGGACCTGATCGACGAGCGCTTCGGCTCGCGCGCCGCGTTTTGCAAGGCGACCGGGCTCGACCCGGGCCACCTGAGCCGCGTCCTCGCCGGCCAGAAGCACCTCGCGTCGAGCACCCTGTTCGAGGTCCTGAGCGCCCTGGGCGTCGAGCTCGAGCTGGTCGAGCCGGAGGAGCTAGTGCAGCGCGCCCAAAACCCCTTCGGTCCCCCCTCCTTGGCGGAGAGGTTGTGCGATCTCGAGCGCCGCGTGTCGGACCTCAAGGACCTGCTGGCGCGAGCCGCGGACCTCGGGCTCGAGCAGCAGGCCGAGCTCGTGAGGCGCGCCACGTCGAGCGGAGCGCGCCCGGACCCGGAAGACCCCTGCGCTCCGCTGCGCATCGCGCTGAGCGCGGCGCTCGCCGAGCGGGCGAGCGTCGCCAGCGAGCTGGCCGCGCTCGCGGAGCGGGAGCGAGCGGCCCACCGCTGAGGGGACGCGGGCCGCTCACGCAAAACCCTGCACCGCGCCGCGGTGGGCGGCCACCTCGGCGCCGCGGGCGGTGCCGGCGGCGAGCGCCTCGGGGAGCGCGGCGCCGCGCGCGAAGGCGGCCAGGGCCGCGCCGGCGAAGGCGTCGCCGCAGCCGGTGGTGTCGACCACGCGGCCGCCCGGGACGGGCGCGGCCGGCACGCTCACGACCTCGCTCCCCGCGAAGGCGCGGGCGCCGGCGGGGCCGAGGGTCACGATCACCAGCGCGGCGCCCGGCTCGCGGGCCAGGGTGGCGAGGCGCGCGATCGCCTCGCCGTGCCGATCGAGGTCGAGGCCGGCGAACACCACCGCGGAGCGGCGGACTGCCTGGCGCGCGAACGGCTCGTCGACGTCGCCGAGGTCCATGAGGTCGACCGCGACCGGGGCCGCCGATCGCTCCCGTTCGGCCCAGGCGATCTCGGCGAGCTGCAGCGTGGCGTCGAACACGGGGACGTAGACCAGGCCCGCCGCGCGCACGGCCGCCCGGACCGCCGGGCTGGGGGCGTAGCCCGCGAGCACCCCGCGCTGATAGCCCGAGAGGGTGCGCTCGCCGCTCGGCGCGAGGCGCACGGGCTGGCGGGGCGTGGCGCCGGGGCGCAGCTCGAGGTGGGTCACGTCGACCCCGTGGGAGGCGAGCACCTCGCGCAGCGGCGCGCCGTCCGCGCCGAGCGGGGCCGCGCAGGCCACGCGGGGGAGGCCGCCCTGGGTCATGCTGATCGCCACGTTCAGGGCGCAGCCCCCGGGGCGGGGGGAGCGCTCGTCCGCGTAGTCGTCCAGCCCCACGTCGCCCCACACCAGGGCGTGCTCGAGCCGCGCGAACGGGGTCATACGGATCGGCGTGCTCCTGGGGGGAAGGGCCTGGCGGCGACCATGCGCTTCGCGGTGCAGGGATACAATCTCGCCGGCCCAGGCGCCAGCCGCTGCGCGGCGCGCCGGGGCGAGGCTGCGTGTTCTGGGTGCTGCTGTTCCTGATCGTGGCCACGGCCCTGACGGCAGGCGCCGTGATCCACCTCCAGGGGAGCGATGGCGACGAGCGGCTCGGCGAGGCGCGCGGCCACCTCGAGGCGGGCGACGCCGATGCGGCGCTGCGCGCGCTCGCGCCGCTCCTGCACCGGCAATCGCCCGAGCGGGCGGAGGCCCTCTACTGGGCGGCGCGCTGCCACGAGCTGCAGCACCGGCCCGAGCAGGCGCGGCAGCTGTATGCGCGGCTCGTGGCCGAGTTCGGGCCTTCCCTCGACTCGTCGCGCCTCGCCGCCGTCAGCCGGCAGCTCGGGCGGATCCTGCTCGGACCCGAGGCGCGCGAGCTCGAGCAGGCGGCCCGCGCCCGCCGGCAGCTCGGGCTGGCCCGGCTCGGGCTCCACGACGCGCGCCGGCTGCTCGAGGCCGGGCGGGCCGAGTCGGCGCGGGAGGTCCTCGCCGAGTTGACGAGGCTCGGACGCGCGGTCGCACCGCTCGACGGCCCCGCGCCGGCCGACCAAGCGGAGTGGCGGCGCGGGCACGAGGTGGCCCTGCTGTACCTCGGGCTCGCCGAGGAGGCGCTCGGACGCGGCGAGCAGGCGCGCGCCGTGTACGACCGCCACTGCGCCGACCCAGCGGCCGGCCTCCTCGTGAGCCGGATCATGCGCGAGCGACTGGCGGTGCTGCGGGCGGGACGAGCTCCGGATCGCCGGGCGCTCCTCCCGGCGCTGATCGCGATCCGGAAGCAGCTGTGGCCCCTCGACGAGGCGGCGCCGAGCGCCCGCTCCGTGGCTCCCCCGGCGAGCGAGCCGGCGGCCGCGATCGAGGCGGCCGCGCGCGAGCCGCTCGAGCCGGAGGCGGTGGCCGCCGACCTAGCCCGCCTCGACACCGGCCACCGGATCGGCGACTACGTGCTGGCCGAGAAGCTGGGCGAGGGCGGCTTCGGCGAGGTGTTCCGCGCGCTGCGCCCCGTGGCGATCAAGCTGGCCCGCGCCCCCGAGGCGATCGCGCGGCTGCGCCGGTTCGCCACCCTGCAGGAGCGCGTCGCCAGCGACCGCGTGGTAAGGCCGCTCGAGGTGCGGCTCGAGGCCGACCCGCCCCACGTGGTCATGGAGCTGGTCGACGGCTGCACCCTGCGCGACCTCCTCGCCGCGGGGCCGCTCGCTCCCGCGGCCGCGCTCCCGCTCCTGCACGAGGTCGCGCTCGCGCTCCGCGACGCCCACGCCGCCGGCGTGGCCCACCTCGACCTCAAGCCCGAGAACGTGCTCCTCGACGACGCGGGCCGGGTCAAGCTGACCGACTTCGAGCTCGGCGCGCTCGACCCCGAGCAGCTCCGCCTCTCGCTCAGCTTCGCGAGCGAAGGGCCGGCGGGCACGCTGGCCTACATGGCCCCCGAGCAGCGCACCGGCGCGGCGGGCGACCCGCGCAGCGACGTGTACACGTTCGGCGTGCTCCTGTTCGAGGCGCTGACCGGCACGCTCCCGCAGCCCGGCGACCTCCCCAGCCAGTTCGTGCCCGGCGTGCCCGAGGCGATCGACCGCCTGTTCGAGCGCTGCTTCACCCGCCAGGAGCGCCGCCTCGCCGACGGGGCCACGCTCGCGGCCGGGCTGGAGCGAGCCATGGCGGGGCTGGGCGAGCGCGTGGACCTCGTCGCGCTGATCGCGGCGGCGCCCCGCAAGCGAGTGGAAGCGGTCCCGAGGGCGCTCGCCTCGCAAGAGCCAGGTCGGACGAAGTCGGAGTCGGAGTCGGAATCGGAGTCGGAATCGGATTCGGCTTCGGAATCGGAGTCGGAATCGGAGTCGGAATCGGAGTCGGAATCGGAATCGGAGTCGGAGGCGGAGTCGGAATCGGAATCGGAATCGGAATCGGAGTCGGAGTCGGAATCGGAATCGGAATCGGAATCGGAGTCGGA